>JBBSQE010000195.1:0-4951 GCA_038258095.1 Solirubrobacterales bacterium
CTCCTGACCTGGCTCTCCGCCGTGCAGCTCGATCAGGGCAAGCGCAACACGCTCGCCTCGTCGGAGGCCAAGCGCTTCGCTGCCGACTCCGCGATGGAGTGCGCGACGGACGCCGTCCAAGTCTACGGCGGGTACGGATTCATCAAGGAGTATCCGGTCGAGAAGCTGATGCGCGACGCGAAGATCATGCAGCTCTACGAGGGCACGAGCCAGATCCAGCGCCTGGTCATCGCCCGCGAGGTGCTGCTGCCGCGGAACATCGATGCCGAGACCCCCGAGGCCGAGGCGATCGAGAAGAAGGCGGGTGAGGCTCAGGCGAGCCAGGCCGTGCAGTCCGGGGCCAGCGTCTGAGGCTGCGCAGCCAGCAGATCTGACACATAAAGGTTCGGCTCCGCCGGCCCCTCGAAGGACCAGAGATATACGAGGGGCCGGCTTCGCCTCACGGGGGCCCCTATCCTGGGGCCCGTCGCCGATTCAGAAGACAACGGGGGAGTTCCGAGCGGGCCGTCGCGCAACTTCCGGATCGCGCGCGACGAGGCTCCGGGGGATGGTCTGCGCCGTGCCGGCATCGGGCGGACCGACCATGCGCTCGAGCAGCTCAAGGCGGCGCGGGGTGAGGACTGGGCCGTCCACATCCACGCCGCCCGCAAGGACCTGAAGAAGCTGCGGGCGGTGCTGCGGCTGGTTCGCTCCGACCTCGGCAAGGAGCTCTACGAGGCCGAGAACGAGCGCTACCGGAACGCCGCCCGCGGGCTCTCCGCGGCTCGCGATGCGGAGGTCCGGCTGCAGACGCTGCGAGACCTCCGCGAGCGCTACCCGCGCGAGTTCCCCCCGCGCGGTGCAAACCGGCTGGAGCAGGCTCTCGCCGCCGAGCGCGACGCCCTGATCGCCGGCGCCAGGGCGGGGGCGGCCGGAAGGCTGCGCGTGGTCGCGAATCAGATCGACGAAGGTCGTGACGTGATCGCCGAGTGGCCGCTGCACTCCGACCGGTGGCGCCTCGTCGGCCCGGGCCTGACCCGGAGCTACGAGAGGGGCCGCAAGCTCTACGAGGTCGCAATGCGCGATCCGGGGGTGGAGAACGTGCACGAGTGGCGCAAGCGCGTCAAGGACCTCCGTTACCAGGTGAGGGTGATCAGCGTCGCTTGGGAGCCCGTCCTGGGAGCGCTTGCGGCTGAGGCCCGGGCGCTCGGCGAGGCGCTCGGCGAACATCACGACCTCGCGGACCTGATCGAGGAGACAACACGCCGGGAGGACCTGATCAGCAAGCCGATGATCGCGCGGCTGGAGGCACTCGCGGAGCGACGACAGGCCGAGCTGTTCGCGGACGCGGCGGAGCTCGGCGAGCGCATCTACGCCGAGTCGCCGAAGGCGTTCGAGCGCCGGATGCGTTCCTACTGGAAGGCGTGGCGCGCGGAGGCTCCCGGACTCTGAGCTGGTCCGCGTAAGTGGCAGCGGGGACTTCCGGGCGCTGTCGGTGAGGCCGGATCGCTACCTTGCGCCCATCGAATCTGCGACCACATCGCCAACCTCGACCGCTCTGGTCAGCGCGACCGACCTCAGTCGGCGTTTCGGTGAGGGCGATGCGGCAGTGGATGCGCTCGCTGGAGTGACGGTCAGCTTCGATCGCGGGAAGTTCAGTGCGATTATGGGCCCGTCGGGCTCCGGCAAGTCGACGCTGATGCACATCCTCGCCGGCCTCGACAGCCCGACGTCGGGCGAGGTGAGGATCGACGGCGCCGAGATCACCGGCATGGGCGACGGCGAGCTCACGAAGCTCCGGCGCGACAAGCTCGGGTTCATCTTCCAGTTCTTCAACCTCCTGCCGGTGCTCACGGCGGAGGAGAACATCGTCCTGCCGCTCTCGATCGCCGGCAGCAAGCCGGACCGGGCCTGGGTCGACCAGCTCGTCGAGACCGTCGGACTCGACGACCGGCGCACCCATCGGCCCTCGGAGCTCTCGGGGGGCCAGCAGCAGCGCGTCGCGGTCGCTCGCGCCCTCGTGTCGAAGCCGGCCGTCGTCTTCGCCGACGAGCCGACCGGCAACCTCGACTCGAAGGCCTCCGAGGACGTTCTCGCGCTCCTTCGCCGCGCGGTCGACGAGTTCGGCCAGACGGTGATCATGGTCACCCACGCCCCCGAGGCCGCCGCCTACGCCGACCGGCTCGTGACCCTGCGCGACGGCCGCATCGTCAACGACGGCGCGCCGGGCTCGACCGACGACGTGATCGAGTTGATGAAGCAGGTTGCCTGACTGCGGCGTGAACAATGTCTAGCCTCGCCCTGAAGAACCTCTGGGCGCGCAAGACGCGGGCCCTGACGACGACCCTCGCCGTCTTCATCGGTGTGACGTTGATCGCCGGGACGTACGTTCTCACCGACACGATGTTCAAGGCGTTCGACGAGATCTTCAGCGACTCGCTGAAGGGGACTGACGTGGTCCTGACCGCCCAGGACGTGGTCACCCAGGACACCGGTCAGACACCCTCGTTTGCCGCCGGCGTCCTGCCGAAGGTCGAGTCCGTAAACGGTGTCGGCCTTGCGGCCGGGGCGATCTTCACCCAGGGCGGCATCTTCGATGAGTCAGACGACCCGATCGGCAACCAGTTCTCCCCCAAGTTCATCTCGTCGGCCCTGCCGAAGCGGATCGAGTCGCTCACCTACGTGGACGGCCGGGCGCCTGCAAACGCCTCGGAGGCATCCCTCGACGAATCCGCGGCCGATTCCGCCGGACTCGGGATCGGCGACACGATCAGGCTCGCCGACCAGCAGAGGGCGAAGTCCTACAAGCTCGTCGGTCTGACCCACCTCGGCAACGCCTCCTTCGGCGGAGCGGTGATCGCGCAGCTCACGCTGCCCGAAGCCCAGCACCTGACCGGGAAGGTCGGGAGGTTCGACCAGATCTCGGTCGCTGCCAAGGATGGCGTCGACCCGGCCCGGCTGAAGAATGAGATTCGGCGGGTCGTCCCGAAGAGCATCAGGGTCGAGACGGCGCAGCAGTCGGCCCAGCGCAGCTCGAACGAGATCCGCGACAACCTCGGGTTCTTCCGGATCGCGCTCCTCGTGTTTGCCGGCGTCGCGCTGTTCGTCGGCGCGTTCCTGATCTTCAACACGTTCTCGATCACCGTCGCCCAGCGGGTCACCGAGTTCGGGATGCTGCGAACCCTCGGCGCATCGAGGGGCCAGATCCTCACCTCGGTGATTCTCGAGGCGCTCCTGATCGGAGTCATCGGGTCGGTCGCAGGCCTCGCCGGAGGGATCCTCACGGCGAAGGGCCTGCAGGCGCTGCTGGGGGCCGTGGGCGCCGACCTGCCGAGCACCTCTCCGGTTCTCGAGACGCGGACGGTCATTGTCTCGCTCGTGATCGGGATCTCGGTGACCTTGGTCTCCTCGATCGGTCCGGCGCTGCGGTCGACCCGCATCTCTCCGATGGCGGCACTGCGGTCCGTGGTCGCCCTTCGCTCGAGGCGCCACGGGGTCATCCACGCAGCCCTGGCCGGGCTGCTCGCCGTCCTCGGTATCGGCATGGTCGTCCTCGGCCTCTTCGGTGGCATCGACGACTCAGGTCAGGCGGCGGGGTTGATCGGTGGCGGGGCCGTCGCGGTTCTCTTCTCGGTATCGCTGTTCACTCCGCGCCTGGTCCGGCCGCTCGCCTCGATCATGGGAATCCCCGCCGAGAAGCTGCGCGGGCTCACGGGCCGTCTGGCACGCGAGAACACCCAGCGCAATCCCGGCCGCACGGCCGTCACTGCGGCCGCGCTGATGATCGGGCTCGCGCTGATCACGTTCGTCACGGTTTTCGCGGCCGGCATCAAGAGCTCCGTCGCCACCGCCATCGACCGCAACCTGCAGGGCCAGATCGTCATCCAGAACACCGACGGTTTCTCCCCGTTCTCGGCCGCGGCGGGTACGCGGGCCGCGAATGTCGAGGGCGTCAAGACCGTTTCGCCGCTCTCGAGCGCCCAGGCCAAGCTGATCGGCGGCAGCAGTGGGGGAAGCAAGGAGCGGGTGTCCGGAGTCGACCCGAAGACAGTCAACGACGTCCTCGACCTCGACTGGCAGAAAAGCGGTCCGGGGGTCCTGTCCGGCCTGACCGACAGCCAGATCGTCCTCGACGACGGGTTCGCCGGCTCCGAGGGCATCGAGGTCGGCGACACCGTCAGGTTCCTCACCCAGACGGGGCGCAAGCCGAGCTTTCAGGTAGTCGGCACCGTCAAGGACAACGCCGACCTGCTCGGGACCGCCGTGATCTCCGAGAACGCGATGCGCAGGGAGTTCGGCCAGAAAGACGTCGTCTTCGAGTTCGCGACCGTTGACGGCGGAGCGGATCCCGCCGCGGTGCAGGCGCGGGTGAAGGCCGATCTGAAGCGCTCCTTCCCGACCGTCGACGTGCTCAACCAACAGGAGCTCAAGGACAACCAGGAGATGCAGGTGAACCAGCTCGTCGGGTTGATCTACGCGCTGCTGTCCCTGGCCGTGATCGTTGCCCTGTTCGGTATCGCGACGACCCTCGCGCTCGCGATCCACGAACGCACCCGGGAGCTCGGCATGCTGCGGGCCGTCGGCATGTCGCGCCGGCAGGTGCGCTCGATGATCCGTTACGAGTCCGTGATCACCGCCCTGATCGGGGCGGTTCTCGGCCTGGTCGTGGGTGTGGTGTTCGCCGCGCTCATATCGCAGCCCCTCAAGGACGAGGGCTTTGCACTCTCCTATCCGGTCCCGACCCTCGCCATCATCCTGGTCCTCGCGGCGCTTGCGGGGGTGCTGGTTGCGATCGGCCCGGCCCGGCGCGCCTCCCGCCTCGACGTACTCGAGGCACTCGCCTACGAGTAGCCGGACGCTCCGGGCGGGCGGCGGCTCAGCCCTCGGGTTCAGTGCTCGGCGTGATCCAGTGCGCCGCGAACACCAGCGACAGCAGCGCCGCGACGCTCACCAGGACGAGCGGGTCGGTCCA
>JBBSQE010000196.1:0-4949 GCA_038258095.1 Solirubrobacterales bacterium
CGAATCGGCCTCGTCGCGCTCGGCGCCGGCGTCGGGCTGGGCGTTCCCCTGCTCTGGATCTGGATCGGCTCGCAGGTGCAGGCGAGCACGGCGCCGTCCTGGACCGCCCTGGCCGTCGTCCATGTCGGGATGATCACCACGCTGCTCCTGATCGCCGGATTCTTCTCCTTCATCGTCGCCCGATCCAAGCAGCGCGACACGGCACGTGCGGACTGGATGCGGGGCCAGAGCGAGGAGCGCCGCAAGGAGTCGATCTCCGACGTGCACCCGCTCGAGATGATCATCTTCTTCGCCGTCTTCGTCGATGTCATCGTCTTCCTCGTCTGGTTCTTCTTCCTCGCCGACCCCGGGCATCCGATCGGCCAAGGGTAGGTCGAGGGCCCGCGGGACCCTCCCAGGTTGACCGGGACGCCAACCGCTAGAATCCCGACCCAGGCGCTAGGAATTAGTTCAGGCGCCCTTTCCAGATGGCAGATCACACCGTATGCAGCACCGAGGAGCTCCCCGCCGGAGCGAGTCGCCTGATCGAGGCCGACGGCCTCGAGATCGGCGTCTTCAACTGCGGCGGCGAGCTGCTGGCGATCGAGGATCGCTGCTCCCACGACGATGGGCCGCTCGCCGAGGGCGAGTTCGACCCGGGCACCTGTACCGTTGAGTGCCCACGCCACGGTTCGCTGTTCGACCTGCGAACCGGAAGTCCAAAGTCACTCCCCGCCTTCGCGCCGGTCGAGACCTTCGAGGTCCGAGTCGAGGATGGGGTCATAAAGCTGGAGGTTGACTGAGATGAATCCGCCCGAGACAGCAACGCTTGATCCCAAGCTCGCCGAGCGCGAGGCGATCAAGGACATCAACCAGGACTACAAGGCGAAGTTCGGCTTCAACGACCCCGAGACCGGCTACGTCTACAAGGCGCCGAAGGGCCTCAGCCGCCAGCTCGTCGAGGACATCTCCGAGTACAAGGACGAGCCGCAGTGGATGCGCGACTTCCGGATCAAGGCCTACGAGCACTTCGAGTCGCGCCCGACCCCGCAGTGGGGCGGCAACCTGAACCAGATCGACTGGGACGACATCCACTACTTCGTCCGCGCCTCCGAAGGAAACAGCGCCAACTGGGACGAGGTCCCCGAGGACATCAAAAACACGTTCGACCGCCTCGGCATCCCCGAGGCCGAGCGCAAGTTCCTCTCCGGCGTCGGCGCCCAGTACGAGTCCGAGGTCGTCTACCACCAGGTGAACGAGAAGCTCGAGGCCCAGGGCGTGATCTTCACCGACATGGACACGGCGCTGCGTGAGCACGAGGACCTTCTCCGCGAGTACTGGGCGACCGTGATCCCGCCGAACGACAACAAGCTCGCGGCGCTGAACTCCGCCGTCTGGTCGGGCGGCTCGTTCGTCTACGTCCCCGCCGGCGTCAAGGTCGAGATGCCGCTGCAGGCCTACTTCCGCATCAACACCGAGAACATGGGCCAGTTCGAGCGGACCCTGATCATCGCCGAGGAGGGCTCCGACGTCACGTATATCGAAGGCTGCACCGCTCCCGTCTACTCGAGCGACTCGCTGCACTCAGCCGTCGTCGAGATCGTCGCCAAGCCGGGTGCGCGCGTCCGCTACACCACGGTCCAGAACTGGTCCCAGAACGTCTTCAACCTCGTCACCAAGCGTGCGGTCGCCCATGAGAACGCCACGATGGAGTGGGTCGACTGCAACCTCGGCTCGAAGTTGACGATGAAGTATCCCTCCATCTACCTGCTCGGCGAGGGTGCGCACGGCGAGGTCCTCTCGATCGCCTTCGCCGGCGACGGCCAGCACCAGGACGCCGGCGCCAAGATCATCCACGCGGCTCCGAAGACGACCTCGTCGATCTTCGCCAAGTCGATATCGAAGGACGGCGGGCGCTCCACGTACCGCGGCCTGCTCGAGGTCGCGGCCGGGGCCACCGGCGCCCGGTCGAAGGTCGTCTGCGACGCGCTCCTGCTCGACGAGGACTCGCGCTCTGACACCTACCCGACGATCCGGATCGACGAATCAGATGCGGACATCGGCCACGAGGCGACCGTCTCCAAGGTCGGCGACGACCAGCTCTTCTACCTGCAGAGCCGCGGCCTCTCCGAGGAGGACGCTTCGAAGATGATCGTCAACGGCTTCATCGAGCCGGTCACCAAGGAGCTGCCGATGGAGTACGCCGTCGAGCTGAACCGGCTGATCGAGCTGCAGATGGAGGGCTCGATTGGCTGAGCTGCCGGCCACAGCGGCCGAACCGGAGTGGCTTGTCGAGAGGCGCCGTGAGGGCGCCTCTTCCGCGGAGAGGCTGCCCCTCCCAGGATCCAAGGAGAAGGGCTGGGAGTTCACCGACCTCTCGAAGCTCGAGGGCGAGGCGTTCGAGCCCGGTTCGCCGGCGCTCGAGGTCGGCTCCAATGGCTTCGCCACTCCGCTGATCGATGCCGCCGGAGACGACGCTCTCGAGACGGTGGTCCGCGAACGCCTCGGCGCACTGGCGAACCGCGAGGACCCGTTCGTCGCCCGCAACGATGCTTCCTGGACTGAGGGGACGCTCGTTCACATCCCTCGCGGGGAGGTCGTCGATGAGCCGATCAGGCTCGATCTCGACGCTCCCGGGGAGGCCGCGTCCGCGGCCCGGACCCTGATCGTGATCGAGGAGGGCGCCGAGGCCGAGGTCTGGGAGAGCTGGACCGGCGGCGAGGGCGGCCTGCTGAACGCGGTTACAGAGATCCACGTCGGCCAGGGAGCCCGCCTGCGCTACGTGTCGATCCAGGACCTGGGCGAGAGCGCCTGGGTGTTCGGCACCCAACGCGCCGAGGTCGGCCGCGACGCATCGCTCGACTGGACCGCGCTCGGGTTCGGGTCGGGCCGCGGCAAGGTCCGGATGGACACCCGGCTCGCGGGACCGGGCTCCGAGGCCCGCGTCACGGGCGCCATGGCGGGGAACGGCTCCCAGCACCTCGACTACGACACGACGCAGGTCCACGCCGCGCCGAACACGAACTCCGACCTCGCCTTCCGCGGGGTGCTCGGTGACAAGGCCACCGCCGTCTGGCGCGGGATGATCCGGGTCGACGAGGGCGCCCAGGGAACCGACGCGTTCCAGGAGTGCCGGAACCTGCTGCTGTCCCGCAAGGCTCACGCCGACGCCATTCCCGGCCTGGAGATTGAGGCCGACGACGTCCGTTGCACCCACGCCGCCGCCGTTGCCCAGCTCGATCCCGAGCAGCTCTACTACCTCGGCTCGCGCGGCCTCCCCGAGGCGACAGCCCGCGGCCTGATCATCGAGGGCTTCCTGCAGACGCTGGTCGAGCGCGTCAAGGAGGGCGAGCTCCGCGACGAGGTCTCCGCCGCCCTCGAGCAGCGCCTCGCCGAGATCCTGGGCTGAGCGCTACTTCAGGACGCGGATCAGCTTCTTGTTCGCGAACTCCTCGATGCCGTAGCGGCCGAGCTCGCGGCCGAACCCGGAGCGCTTAACTCCGCCGAACGGCAGCTCGGCGCCGTCGGCGCCGACTCCGTTGACGAACACCATCCCGGTGTCGAGGTTGTCGGCCACCCGCAGCGCCTGCTCGGAGTCGTTCGTGAACACGTATGAGCCGAGCCCGAAGGTCGTGTCGTTCGCAAGCCGCACCGCATCCTCCTCGGATGAGACCCGGTAGACCGAGGCGACCGGGCCGAAGAACTCCTCGCGGTAGGCGTCGTTTGACTCAGATATGTCGGTCAGCACCGTCGTCGGGAAGAAGTTGCCGTCGCGGTCACCCCCGACGACAACCTTGGCGCCCTGCTCCACGGCGCGATCGAGCTGGTCCTGGAGGCGCTCGGCAGCGCTCGATGACGAGAGCGGGCCGATCGCGGTCTCCTCGGACGTCGGGTCGCCGGGCTCCACCTCCTTCATCTTCTCGGCGAACCCCTCGACGAACTGGTCGTAGAGGTCGTCGGCGACAATGAAGCGCTTGGCCGCGTTGCACGACTGCCCGGTGTTGTCGAGGCGGGCATCGGCCGCGGCGCCGATCGCCTCGTCGAGGTCGTCCGTCGCGAGCAGGATGAACGGGTCCGAGCCGCCTAGCTCGAGCACCACCTTCTTCAGGTTGCGCCCGGCGATCTCGGCCACGGCGGCGCCGGCTCGCTCGGAGCCGGTCAGGGAAACGCCGCGCACGCGCGGATCGGCGATCACCCCGGCGATCTGGTCGTTGGTCGCGAGGATCGTCGTGTAGGCGCCCTCGGGGAAGCCGGCGTCGTCGTACATCTGCTGGAGGGCCTCGCCCGACTCGGGGCACTGCGGGGCCGGCTTGAGGAGGATGGTGTTGCCGAGCACGAGGTTCGGCCCGGCGAACCTGGCCACCTGGTAATAGGGGAAGTTCCAGGGCATGATCCCGAGCAACGGGCCGATCGGGGTACGCCGGATCAGCGCCGTTCCGTCACCTTCGAGCAGGTCGATCGGCTCGTCGGCGAGGAACTTCTCGGCGTTGTCGGCGTAGTAGCCGTAGATCGCTGCGCAGAAGTCGATCTCCCCGAGGGCCTGCTCGAGCGGCTTGCCCATCTCGCGGATGATGATCTCGGCGAGGTCATCGCGGCGCTCGGTGTGGAGGTCGGCGACCTTCTGGATCATCCCGGCCCGCTCGGCGACCGTCTCGAGCGACCAGCCGGTGAAGGCGGAGTCGGCCTTCGCGATCGCGTCGGTGAGCTCTGAGTCGGAGATCTCCGGGTACTCGTTGACCTTCTCGCCGGTTGCCGGATTGACCACCGCGTAGCTGCTCATGGATCTCCACCTTTCGCTTTCCGGGATTCAGAGGAATCGGTCATCTGAGCCTCCAGGGTATGCCTCTCAGTAACTTCCTGCCCGTCGAGCGGGCTCTTCAATCATCTTCCTCCTCACCAGCCCTCTCCTCGCGCTCCGCCTTGCGCTCGGCCCGCGTCGACTTGACGATCGAGAAGACCACGATCGCGAC
>JBBSQE010000197.1:0-4917 GCA_038258095.1 Solirubrobacterales bacterium
ACCTCCTCGACGTAGTCACGCAGGCCACGGCCCGAGTAGATCCCGGTGGGCAGGTTCTCGGCCAGCCCGACGCCGACATCCATCGCCGAGAACTCGCCGACTCTCGGAGCGAGGTTCCGGAGCAGGCCGACGAGTCGGAGGGGGAGAATCGCCGCCCGCTCGGCGTAGCCGCGGTAGTTGGGTCGCAGAAGCGTGCCGAGGTCCATGTCGTCGATCGGCGATGGCAGGCGCTTGTTCAGCACCCTCATCATCTCCTCCGGCGTGACCCCGTTGGCCAGGAGGCTCGCAACGAATGATCCGGCGCTCGTGCCGACGTAAACATCGAACTCGTTGACGGTCCGGTTGACCGCAAGCAGGTCGAAGGCACGGAGCGCGCCGATCTCGTAGACGCCGCCGGTGAACCCGCCTCCGCCCAGAACCAGCGCGGTCTTGGAGCGCCGCTTGCGCGTACGGGGCTTGCGAGTGCCCTTGGCCCCAGCCTCGAGCTTTACGACCTTGCCCATGCCGGGGTGATTATGCCAGGCTGACCAGCCAGCAAGGGGACGAGGCGCCGGGGCAGCCAGGGGACGCCGCGCCGCTACTCTCGCCTATCCGAGTGTTGGGTTAGTAGATGAACAACAAGCGCTCAAAAACATCCTCACGCCGAAGCCCGGCCGGCCTCGCGGCGGCCGCCGCGGCCGGCTTGCTCGGCGTGCTCGGACTCGCCTCCGGCTCCCGAGCGGCCGCGACTCTCGCGCCCGTGGCCCGGGCGCTGCCGAACTCCGCCGCCCGGCCGCTGCCGAACCCCGACCGTCCCACCACCACCCCGGTCGCCCATGGCCGGGCCGAAGCGGCTCCGCGCCGTCGCTCGGGCTTCTGCGGGCTCCTGGTGTCCCACCTGAACCGCGGCAGCGGGTCCGGAGGGTTGATGGTGCTCGACCCCGTCCACCGAACGGTCCTCTGCCGCAAGAACGCCACTGTCCCGCGGCCCCTTGCCTCGAACATGAAGCTGTTCACCACGTCAACCGCACTGACGATGTTCGGCGCGAACAGGCGTCTCTTGACCCGGCTCTTCGCGTCCGGAGAGGTCGACCGCCGCGGCGTTCTCCGGGGCAGCCTCTACCTGAAGGGAGGCGGCGACCCCGCCCTCGGCTCGCCGGCGTTCTACAACCGCTTCAGCGGCATCGGAACGAATCTCTTCGCGTTCGCCGGCCAGGTGAAGCAGGCCGGGATCAAGAAGGTGACCGGCCGCCTGTACGCCGACGACACGATCTTCGACCGACGCCGCGGCGTCGCCGACTCGGGGTACGCCGCCAGCTCGTACATCGGTCCGCTCTCGGGGCTCGCCTTCAACGAGGGCTTCTCGAGCTCGAGCGGCGTCTCGTTCACGAGCGACCCTGCCAAGCTCGCCGCCGCCAAGCTCGCCGCTTTCCTCCGCAAGCGCGGCGTGCAGATCACCCCCAATGTCGCGGTCCGGCGGCTGCCGAGCGCGGGGACGACGCGGCTCGAGTTCCTCGCCTCTCCGACGATGACGCAGCTCGTGCAGGAGACCGACGTCGAGTCCAACAACTTCTACGCCGAGACGCTGCTGAAGGGGATCGGGGCGAGGTTCGGGAGCGGAGGCACGACTGCCGCCGGTGCCGCAGTCGTGGAGAGGTTCGCCCGCCGCCACCACTCGGCGGTCCGCGCCGTCGACGGCTCCGGACTCACGCGGGGCAACTCCTCGACGCCGGCTCACATCGTCCGGCTGCTCGAGGGGATGCGCGCGGAGCCCGTCGGTGACCAGTTCGCCAAGGACCTCGCCCTCGCCGGCCATTCAGGAACCGTCGCCGACCGCATGCGAGGAACTCCGGCGGACGGCCGCTGTCGCACGAAGACGGGGACGATCTCGGGCGTCAGCAATCTCTCCGGCTACTGCTTCAACAAGTCCGGCCGGGTGATGATCTTCTCCATCCTTATGAGCGGCGTGGGCAAGCTCTCCCGCGCGCACTACGAGCAGGACCGAATCGCCGCACTCGTCGCCGGGCGCTGAGCCCCGGATGCGCAAAGGTGGCGGTGGACGCCACCCCTGCCCCGGGGTGGCGCCGCGCAGGCGCCGCGTGAAACCGTATCGGGCCCCGGCGGCTATAGGTGGGCGTGACCGTCACGGCGGAGCGCCCAAAGACCGACTCCACCCGGTGCTTTGTTGGTTCTGAGTCCTCTGGCGCCAGGTCGAGTAACGGGGAGGGGCGGCCCGAGCCGACGAACCGCCTGCTCTATTTGCGTGCATCGCATGGATGTATATCCGTGCTCTACCCGTCCGGGCGGCGACGAGGGTGCGCAAATACATCGCGCGCAGCCCAGCCCGATCCTTGGTTGCGCACTCCACCTACGAGCCGAGACCGAGGGGGTACCGATTCGGCGAGCGCCTTTCGAAACACCGGGTCAGCCGGACAACAGCTGCTTCAGGCCGTCTTCGTCGACCACGTCGACCCCTAGCTTCTCGGCCTTCTCCAGCTTCGAACCCGGGCTGTCGCCGGCGACCACGTGGTCGGTCTTCTTCGAGACGGAGCCGGTGACCTTGCCCCCCGCGCGCTTGATCATCGTGCTCGCCTCCTCGCGGGTGAGGTTGGGGAGCGTGCCGGTCAGCACCAGGGTCTTGCCGCGGAGCGGCCCGTCGGCCCTGCGGCGCTCGGATGGATCCTGCTCGAGGTTCAAGCCCCGTTCGCGCAGCTTCGCGACCAACTCGTCGAGCCGATCGTCGGATAGCTCCTCGACGATCTGCGAGGCCATGATCGGGCCGACGCCCTCGACCTCCTCGATCTGCTCGTTGGTCGCGGCCCGGAGGTCGTCGATCGAACCGAAGTGGTCCGCGAGAGCCTCGGCCGTGACGTAGCCGATGCCGGGCAGCCCCAGCGCGTAGAGCACGCGATTGAACGGCACCTTCTTGGATCGCTCGATCTGGGCGATCAGGTTGCCCGCCGAGGTCTCGCCGAACCGGTCGAGCTCGGTCAGGCGCTCGACGGCGAGGTCGTAGATGTCACCCACATCGGCGATCAGGCCCTCCTCGAGGAAGCGCCGGGCCTGCTTCTCCCCCATCCCGTCGATGTCCATGGCGCCCTTGCTGACGAAGTGCTTGACGTGCTGGAAGGCCTGGCCGGGACAGCCTGATCGGTTGGGGCAGATCGTGAAGACCGAATCCTCCGGCTTGACGGTGGGCGTCCCGCACATCGGGCACTTCTTCGGCGGGCGCTCGCGGCGCTGCGACCTGTTCTTGCGCGGGATGACCGGGGACACGACCTGCGGGATCACGTCGCCGGCGCGCATGATGACCACGTCATCCCCCTTGCGCACGTCCTTGCGGGCCAGATCCTCCTCGTTGTGGAGAGTGGCCGTCGAGACCACGACGCCGCCGACGTGGACCGGCTCGAGCTGGGCGAACGGCATCAGGTGCCCGGTACGGCCGACATTCCAGACGACTTCCTTCAGCCTGGTGGTCGCCGTCGTCGGCGGGAACTTCCAGGCGATCGCCCAGCGCGGTTCGCGGCCGACGACCCCGAGCTCGCGCCACATCGAGCGCTCGTCGATCTTGATCACCACGCCATCGATCTCGTAGTCGAGCTCGTCGCGCCGGTTCTCCCACCAGAGGCAGCGCTCGACGAGACTCTCAACCCCGACGTGGTGCGAGGTATCCGGGATTACATGTAACGCGCGTGCCCGCAGCCACTCGATCTCCTCGCTGTGGGTGGCGAGGCCGAGATGGTCAGCCGCGCCCAGCCCGTAGATCCAGGTCGTGAGGGGGCGCTCGGCGGTGACGGCCGAATCGAGTTGGCGAAGCGAGCCGGCGGCGGAGTTCCGAGGGTTGGCGAACGTCGCCTCGCCGGCCGCAGCCCGACGCTCGTTCAGCTCGGCGAACGCGGCGATCGGCAGATAGACTTCACCCCGCACCTCGATCAGACCGGGAGCGTCGTCGATGCGAAGCGGCATCGGCTCCTGCGGGTCCTCGCGCCCATCGGCCTCGGCCTCGCGGCGGACGACCTCAGCGCGGGCGCGCAGGTTCTGCATGACGTCCTCGCCGACCCGCCCGTCCCCGCGGGTCGCGGCGCGAGTCAGAACGCCGTCCTCATAGGTCAGGGAGATCGCGAGTCCGTCGATCTTCGGCTCGCTCGTGTAGCTGAACTCCGAGGCGGTTATGTCAAAGCGCTTCAGGCGGTTGCGAACCCGGGCCTCCCAGGCGCGCAGCTCCTCCTCGGAGCGGGCGTTCGCCAGCGAGAGCATCGGTTCAGCGTGCTCGACCCGCTCGAAGCGCTCGAGCGGCGGCGCGCCGACGCGCTGGGTCGGGGAGTCCGGCGTGCGCAGCTCGGGGTTCTGCTCCTCCAGGTCGCGGAGCTCGTTCAGCAGCGCGTCGTAGTCATCGTCGCCGATCCGCGGAGCGTCGAGGGCGTAGTAGTCGTGGTTGGCGCGCTCGAGCTCCTCCCTCAGGGCCTCCGCACGCTCGCTGGGTTCGGCGGTCACGAGGCGGTCGGGAGGTCGAGGCCTTCGAGGATCCCCTTCAGGTCCCATCCACGGAGCGTGTCCATGCTGTCGCGATGCGTGAGGTCCAGGTGAACGGGCGTGATCGAGATCCGCCCGGCCGCGATCGACGAGAGATCCGAGCCCTCCTCGTCACGGTAGGACGGCTCGAAACCGTAGATCTCGTAGTGCTTGCGACCGGTTTCCTCATCCTCTTCGACCAGCTTCAGCTCATCGTTGTAGAGGCGCTTACCAAGGTGGGTCACCTCCAGTCCGGTGGGGCGCCCGGCCGGGCAGTTCACGTTGACGAGCGTCTCGTCGGGAATCGGGTTCTGCGCCAGCCCGCTGACGAGCTCGGCGGTGAACCGGGCCGAGACACCGAAATCGAAATCCCGGCCGAAGCGAAAGCCCATCTCGCGCTTCGCGGACTGCTGCGAGACGGCGACG
>JBBSQE010000198.1:0-4903 GCA_038258095.1 Solirubrobacterales bacterium
CGCCGCCCTGACGTTGTTTCGCCTCGCGGGCGTCGACTTCGTCGACGCGCCCGGGACGACCGAGGCTGTCGACGACACGGTCGCTGACTCGGCCGATCACCGAGAGGCCGGGTCGCTCCGACACGGGGCGGTCGCGTAAGCACAGGCCCTGGGCTCGCTCCGGTGCAGGCGCAGTGCCTGCACCGGAGCCTTGCCTAGTTGGGCTGACCACCCACTGATACTGCCCAACACCCGCCCGCTTATCCAGCGGGTTACGTTTGCTCCACAACGCCGGTCGAAGCCAGTGGCCACCGACATCATCACCGAGAGCTTGGCGTACTGAACCCGTGGCGTCTCAGCTCATTGTCAACCAACGTCGACTCACCGGCTGGTCTTACCTCTGTGCTTGGCGGGGACCGTTGAGTTGCCGATGAATGGGCATCGATCCCCATGTTTTCTACGGCGCCGGCGCGTAATGCTGGGTCTCGTGGAATCCGTCGACGAACCCCCCGTGCTCACACCCGTCACGCGCCAGCCGCCGATCGGCCGAGACCGGCCGAGTCCGGGCCTCGACCCCGAATCCCGCGCCTGGATGGATAGCCTGAGCGCCGACGGGCCTGAGCGCCGGTCGGCGATCGAAGAGCTGCACGCTCTGCTCCTGAAGGCCGCGCGATTCGAAGTCAACCGTCGCAGGGCCACCATCGTCGCCTGGACCCGGGGCAATGATGGCGACGACCTTGCGCACCAGGCTGCAGACGATGCATTGGTTGCCGTTCTGAGCAAGCTCGAGGACTTCCGGGGTGAGAGCAGGTTCACCACCTGGGCATGCAAGTTCGCGCTGCTGGAGGCCGCGGCGAAGGTCCGCCACCAAGCCTGGCAAAGACGGGAGGTGCGACTCGATCCTGAGGGCTGGGCCCTGATCGCGGACGATCATTCCGGCCCGCCGCGAGACTGCGAGACCGCAGAGCTCCTCGTCGCTCTGGGGGACGCGATCGAATGCGACCTCAGTCCACATCAGCGCGATGTCCTCGTCGCCACCACCCTCAACGACGTTCCGATCGATGTCCTCGCTGAGCGGCTCGACACAACCCGCGGGGCCCTTTACAAGACGATCCATGACGCCCGGCGCAAGCTCCGAACCGCACTCGCCGCCCGCGGATTGGGCGTCGACGAGCACAGGTAAGGACACTTCGCGGGTTCTGAGATGCGCCGCTCAGCGTTGCGCTTCTCGCACTAAAAGAGGCCGTCGCACTTCGCTCACCGAACGTGCCAGAGTTGAATGAATTCCTAGGTCCCGCGCGTCAACCGGGCGAAGGCGCGCTTCCCGCCGGCACCGCCACCTTCTCGCTCTCGGATTCCCTGCTGGGCACGCTGCCGTCCATCACGGCGTGGACCGCGCCCGGCACTCCGTACTCATATGGGCCGCCGACGACCCGCGGGATCTGATCGAAGTTGAAGCGCGGAGGGGGCGAGGAGACCTGCCACTCGATCGACTTCGCCCTCCAGGGGTTTGCCTCGGCTCGAGGGCCGAAACGCCAGGAGACGATCATGTTGTAGAGGAAGACGAGCTGAGCCAGACCGAGCAAGAAGGCGAAGACGCTGATCAGCAGGTTCCAGTCGCCGAACTGGGCGGCGTAGTCGGCGACGCGTCGGGGCATCCCGTCCATCCCGATCCAGTGCATCGGCACGAACGTCCCCCAGGTGCCGACGAGGGTCAGCCAGAAGTGGACACGGCCGAGCTTCTCGTCATACATCCGGCCCGTGATCTTCGGGAACCAGTGGTAGATGCCGGCGAAGATGGTGAAGACCGAGCCGGCGAAGAGGACGAAGTGGATGTGGGCGACGATGAAGTAGGTGTCGGTGACGTGGATGTCGATCGGCACCATCGCCAGCATCACGCCCGAGATGCCGCCGAGGATGAAGCTGGCGATGAAGCCGAGGGCGAACAGCATCGCGGTCGAGCGGAGATGGATCTTGCCGAAGTAGAGGGTGCCGAGCCAGGAGAAGATCTTGATCCCGGTCGGGACGGCGATCAGCACCGAGGTCAGCATCATCGGCACGCGCAGCCAGCTGAACATGCCGGCGACAAACATGTGGTGAGCCCAGACCGAGTAGCTGAGGACGATGATCGCCATCAGCGAGAGCGCCATCAGCCGGTAGCCGAAGAGAGGCTTGCGCGAGTGGGTGGAGATGACGTCGGAGATGATCCCGAAGCCCGGCAGGATCATGATGTAGACGGCGGGGTGCGAGTAGAACCAGAAGATGTGCTGGTAGCTGACGACGTCGCCCCCCTGCCCGAACTGGAAGAAGTTCGTGTGCAGGATGCGGTCGAACAGGACCATGAACTGAGCGCCGGCGATGAAGGGGGTCGCGGCGATCACCAGCAGCGAGGTGGCGAGATTCGCCCAGACGAGAAGCGGCATGCGGAAGAAGTTCATCCCCGGCGCTCGCATGGTGACGATCGTGACCAGGAAGTTGACGGCCGCGAAGATCGAGGAGAAGCCGGCGAACTGAACGCCGATGTTGAAGAAGCTCTGGCCCAGGGGCGCTCCGGTCGACAGCGGGGCGTAGCCGGTCCACCCGGCATCGAAGGCGCCACCCGGGGCCAGGAAGCTGGAGACGAAGAGGATCCCGGCGAAGGGCAGCATCCAGAAGCTGACGGCGTTGAGGCGGGGGAAGGCCATATCCGGCGCGCCGATCATCAGCGGCAGGACGTAGTTCGCGATCCCGGCGAAGACCGGGATCACGAAAAGGAAGATCATGATCGCCGCATGGGCGGAGAAGAGACCGTTGTAGGTCGACGCGTCGACGATCTGGGTGCCGGGCTGGGCGAGCTCGGCGCGGATCAGCATCGCCAGCAGGCCACCGATGAAAAAGAAGAAGAAGGTGGTGACGATGTACTGGATGCCGATCACCTTGTGGTCGGTGTTGAAGCTGAAGTAGTCGCGCCAACTCGCGGCGCCGTGGTTGGCATGGTCCTCCGGCAACGTCGGCTTGCCTGCTGCCCAGCGAAGCCAGTAGTCAAAGCATCCGAAACCGGTCAGAAACCCGATCGGCGCGGTGAACGCGGGCACCACCACGTGCGGGTACCCGGTCTGCTCGGTCTGGAAGAGCTCCAGGCCGCTCAGCGCCCGAAAACCGATGACCAAGGCGAATCCCAGCCCGCCTCCGATCAGCGCTCCGGCAACGCCGCGAAGCCAACGTCGTGCGAGAGCGTCACCGGTGATGCCGAACTCCGGCGATCCCGCTCCCCCAGCGGTCCTTGCCGGCGCCGAGGACTGCGAGAGCGCGACGCCACTCACGGCGCGGGCTGGGCGGCGACTCGGATTGTCACATCCATGATGCGTAAATTATCAGGCGACGAACCTCCGCGGTTCAACTCGGCTGAAAATCTTCGTTTCAGATGCTCGGCCTGGCCCGCAGCAACACCCGGGTCGCGAGGCGGCCGCCGAAAGCACCGAGGACCGCATAGGCCACGACGAGCGCCACCGAGGCTGGGCCTCGCCAACTCTGCAGCTCGGCCAGCTGCGAGATCGCAAGCGCGGCGACGCCTGAAGCGGCGAGGACGACGAGGAGGCTGTCGCGACGCGGCCGGGCAACCGGCATCGGCACCGAGAAATCGCGGACCCGCACCACCACCGCGAGGAGGTGCATCAGCGAGCCCGACACCGTGAGCCCGATCCAGCCGGCGACCAGCAGCGTGCCGACCCCGGCCCGGGTCGCGCCGGTCACGGCCTCGGCTGATCCGCGATCGAGAGCGGTGGCAGTCGCGACGAGGAGGCCCGCCAGGAGAAAGAACTGTGCCGCGCCCACGAGGCGGGCGGGCAACGAAAGCGGGCGTGGAGCGTCCCACAGCGAGGCGACGATATTGACCGTGAGGGCCAGGGCTCCGACCGACAGGGCGAGCCAGCCCGCGAGGCTCAGCCAGGCATGGCTCCAGCCATAGCCGAGCGCGAGGCCGAGAACTCCGCCGACCCAGGCCAGCAGGGCGACGTCCTGGAGGCGAGCGTGGCGAAGCTGGGTCTGGGTGAGAGACGGATAGAAGGTGTGCAGCGTGCCGATGATCGCGCAGCCGAAGAAGCCGGCGAGATTGAGCACCATGTGAGCGGCGAGAAGATCGCCGTGCGTCCAAACCACTCCCCTGGCCATCAGCGAGCCGGCGAGGAGGCCGGCCGCCAGGAATAAGGCCCCGGAGGCGTACCAGCGGGTGGCCCACGGCGAGCGGCGCAGCGAGCGGCGCCGCATCACCGCCATCGCCGCCGCGTAGAGACCGAGGCCGCAGGCAAGCAGCCCGACACCGAGCCAGATCGCCCAGGAGTTGCGCGCCGGCACCGCCATCGCCAGGACGATCGCCCCAAGGTTCCAGGCGATCAGCTGCCCCCGCACGAGCCCCCGTGGCGGCGGATCCGTGGCGAGAAAGGCGCCGGCGAAGAACTGGCTGGCACCGAGGACCAGCTGCGAGATGCCGCCCACGAAAACGAGGTGCAGGGCAAGCCAGCGCCCCCAGGGCCAGTCGCTGAACGAGTCGTATACCCCGGCCGCAGCTCCGGCGACCAGGAAGGCGATGCCGCAGATGAAGAACGCACCGACGACGTCGGTGGGCCGCAGATCCCCCATGCGAGGACGGGGAGTGCAGCGCCGGGTCGGCGAGGGCGACCGGCTTCGCTGCGGAGCTGTCGCGTGCTGCTCGTTCATTCCCGGGTCGAAACGCCGCCCGGCGGCGCTTCGACACCGGGTGAACCGGCCCAGCCATCTCCTCCCACCTCGACCAGGCAGCCGGCCCGATCCGGATCGCCGGGCTCGAAGCGCTTCAGCTCGGCCGTGGGGTCGAGCTCCGCCAGCAACCCCGCGGTGATGCCGCGATGAAGCGTGCAGACCACATCCGCGTTCTCGCGCGCGGACTCGCGGTAGGGGCAGTTTCCCA
>JBBSQE010000199.1:0-4893 GCA_038258095.1 Solirubrobacterales bacterium
GCCGGCCGGGTGCTTGGTTTGTCTCTCAGCCGGGTACGTAGTCTGTCGTGAAATCTGAGCGGCTTAAGCGCTACCAGGAGGCGACGGTGAAGCAGTCCCAGCAGATGTCCGGGTCGATGGGTTTGAACGCACTCGCCGGGGCGGAGCCCTGGATGCAGAATCGGCGCGTCGATGAGCGCGACCGGCGACGCGCTGACCCTGATTCATTCAAGGCCCGGACGGTCTGAGCGGAGCCATGCCGACCGTCGCGGAGATGATCGTCTCGGGGCTCGCCGACCTCGGCGTGAAGCAGATTTGGGGTGTCGTGGGCGACGCGCTCAACCCGGTCACGGATGCGATCCGGCGCGAGGAACGGCTTGAGTGGATCGGAGTGCGCCACGAGGAGGCCGGGGCCTTTGCGGCCGGTGCGCAGGCGCAGCTGGACGGCACGCTAGGCGTCTGCATGGGCACGGTCGGCCCAGGGTCCATCCACCTCCTGAACGGCCTCTATGACGCGCGGAAGTCGCGCGCTCCGGTGCTCGCGATCGCCGGCCAGGTGCCGCTCTCGAACATCGGCAGCGACTTCTTCCAGGAGGTCAACAACGACCGGCTGTTCGCGGACGTGGCCGCCTTCTCCCACACGATCACCAGCACCGGCCAGATGCCCTACCTCTTCGAGCAGGCCGTGCAGACCGCGATCTCCCAGCGAGCCGTATCGGTGTTGACCCTGCCGGGCGACGTTGGTGGCGCCGATCTCCCCTCCGACGCGGCAGCCCCGCAGTTCACGTCGGCCCGGGCGCCGGTGAGCCCCGCCCCCGAAGGGATCACCGAGGCCGCGGAGGCAATCGACGCCGCCGGATCCGTGGCCATCCTCGCGGGCATCGGAGCCCGTGAGGCGCGGGCCGAGCTGCTCGCCCTGGCCGAGCATCTGAGCGCCCCGATGGTGCTGACCCTGAAAGCCAAGGACGGCCTCGAGCGGGACAACCGCTTCGAACTCGGACAGACCGGGCTGATCGGGAACCCGGCGGCACACGACGCGCTCGAGGGCGCCGACCTGATGCTGATGGCCGGGACCGACTTCCCCTACGTCGACTGGTATCCCGAGGGGAAGGTGGTGGTCCAGATCGACATCAGGGGCGAGCAGATCGGACGGCGCACGAGCGTGGCGGTCGGAGTCATCGGTGACGCGAAGCTCGCCCTCCGGGCGCTCACCGAGCAGACGACGCCGAAAACAGACACTTCCCTGCTCGATGAGCAGCGCAGCGTCTACGAGTCGTGGCGAGAGCGCCAGATGAAGCTCGCCAGGCCCGATCACGACGATGGAGCGGCTGGTAAAGCCCGGGCCCTCGTCGACAATCCCGACTCCCGCATCCGACCCGAGGCCCTGGCGGAGACGGTCGGGCGGCTGGCCGACGACGATGCGATCTTCACCTCGGACACGGGGATGTCGACCGTCTGGCTCTCCCGGTTCGTGACAATGACCGGCGAGCGGCGCCTGATCGGGTCCTACAAGCTCGGATCGATGGCGAACGCGATGCCGCAGGCTCTGGGGGCACAGGCGCTCGACCGCAAGCGGCAGGTGATCGCATTCTGTGGCGACGGCGGCCTGACGATGCTGCTCGGCGACCTCCTCACCGCGGTTACATATGAGCTTCCCGCCGTCTTCGTCGTCTTCAACAACGGGCGGCTCGGAATGGTCAAGCTCGAACAAGAGCAGGGTGGACTGCCCGAGTTCGGCACCGAGCTGGACAATCCCGACCTCGCTGGCGTGGCTCGCGCAATGGGGCTCAGCGGCATCCGGGCCGAGGATCCCGCCGAGCTGGAGGAGGCTGTGAAGTCGGCACTCGGCTTCGACGGTCCGGTGCTCCTCGACGTGGTCACAAACCCGAACGAGGTCTCGCTGCCGCCCAAGCTGACGGCCGGGGACGCCTGGGGCTTTGCGGTGGCGAAGCTGAAGGAGGTCGTGACGAGCCCGGACAGCTGATCCGCTGTGAAGGCGGCGCGCCGACCTGCCGGAGGACGTAGCCTGTCGCCCAATGAGCTTTGTAGTCCGAACGAGGGGAGTCTGATCGTGTCTCGAGTCGCTGTGGGTCGTTCGTGGCTTGCGTTTGCCTGTCTGGCCATGTCACTCGGTTTCGTGGCGGTGGTCGCCCCGACGATCGCGAAGGCAGACGACACCGTCTGGATCTGCAAGCCCGGCCAGACGGACGATCTCTGCGCCGGCACCATCGACGGCTCGACCATCCCGCCGCCCGGCCAGACGGCCGAGCCCCTCGGTTACACACGTCCCGCAGACCCGCCGGTCGATTGCTTCTACCTCTATCCGACGCAGTCAGATCAGGCGACTCCCAACTCGAATCTCGACAAGGATCCGCCGATCAGGCGGGTCGTGGTCCAGCAGGCTCGGATGTTCTCGAGCGTCTGCAACGTGTACGCGCCGATGTACCGGCAGGTCACCGACAACGGCGATCAGAGCGCATACAACCCGTCGGTGGAGACCGCCTACCAGAGCGCCAAGTCCGCATTCCAGGACTTCCTGACGAACTACAACGGCGACCGCGGCTTCATCATGATCGGCCACTCTCAGGGCTCTGCCCACACCGCGCGCCTGATCGACGAGATGGTCGACACCGACCCGGAGCTTCGTAAGCGCTTCGTCGGAGCGATCGCTCCCGGCGCCAACATCGCAGTGCCGATCGGCCAGCCGGTCGGCGGCCTGTTCGCCAACGTGCCCGCCTGCACCACGGTTGGACAGTACGGCTGTGTGACCGCCTTCTCGACCTACAACGACATACCGGGGGCGAACTCCGAATTCTCGCGGGTGAACACCGGCTACTGGATTTACCCCGAGCCGCGCTTCAGCTCGAGCTCCTACGAGGTCATGTGCACCGATCCCGCCCGAATCGACGGTGGCAACGGCAACCTCGAACCGCTGGTCAACTTCGACTACCTGACCGGAGTGCCGCCTGAGGAGACCGCGTCTCCGTGGGCCGGCGAGCCGGACTACTACAAGGTCGAATGCAAGCGCCAGGACGGCGCCCACTGGCTCAACCTGTCCAAGGTCGACCTACCCGGCGATACCCGGCCCGACCTCGGAGCGACGGTGGCTTCGGGCTCGAACTACCACGTGCCGGAGGTCAACCTGGCCGAGGGCAACCTCCTGAGGATCGCGCGACTGCAGACCGACTCCTACGAAGCCGAGCAGGCCCGGATTGCGAGGATCGAACGGCTCAGGGCGAGACTGAGGTCGTTGAGCCCGAGGGTTGCCCGGGCGAGGAAGCACTTCAACGTGCACCGGCATGCGACCAGGAGGGTGGCGAGGAAGCTGCACAGGGCGCAAGGCAGGAGGCTCCGGAGTGCCCTGCATCGCCGGCTGGTGGTGAACCGCACCAAGATCCGGGCCGATCGGAGGCAGATCCGCTCGCTGCGCAGGCAGATGTCTCAGGTAAGACAGCAGCTCGCCTGAGAGCGGCTACCCGCCCACGCCCACCGAGCGCACCCGGCGCCCGCCGGCCATCGCGACCAGGAGCTTGGCCTGGACGCGCCGCTTGCGCAGCAGGGGGCGGGCTCGAGAGGCGAGCGGAAGGGTGAATCTGTGGGACCGGCCCCCGGCCAGCGTGAAGGTGCGGCGGACCAGGCTCAGGCGGACGATCCTTGTTCCCGGGCGCCCGCGGCGGTGGGGGACCCGCACGCGTGGATGGGCTCGGAGGATGAGCTGACCCTTGCACGTCATGCCGGCGGGCCGCTGGCAACGGAGGGTCGCCCGTAGGGCACGCCCCCCCACCTTGAGCCCGGAGACCCCGAGCGGAAGCTGGATGCCGACGGTCCGGCAGCCCAGCAGCCGATCGGAGCCCGGACCGATATCCCCGGCGTAGACGCAGACCCGCCGAGCGCCAACGCTGACGCTCGCGAACTGCTCGTCGAAGCCGTGATCGGGCCCGGCTTTCGCATATTTGGCGCCTACATCCGGTCGCGGATCGGTCGCGACCTTGCCGAGCTCGTAGGCCCTCGCGCCCGGCTCCCCGATTCGGCCGCCCACATACACGGTGATCGAGAGCTGCGTGGTCGGTGAGTTCGGGTCCACGGCCCAACCCCGGACTCGCACGTCCCCGCGCCGCGGTGAGCCGGCGAGCTCGAAGCGGCCGACGGGGTCGTCGTCTGACACCGGAGGTTCGCCTGGAGCCGTGGCGCCGTCGATGAAGTTGTTGTCGATGTTGATCCTGACCCCGCCGTAGGTCTCGTCGTGGCCGCCGCGGTACTGATGGATGCGCTGATGGTTGGTCCAGGCGCTATTCGGGACGTAGGGATCGCTGGTGCTGTGGTGGCCGTTCCAGTTCGCGATCCAGAGGTTGTCGGGCAACTCGTAGCGGCTGCCGATCGCGCCCGCCAGATCGACGATTCCCGAGGCGCTGCTGCTGTAGACGCCGGACCTGTACCCGAGTGCGTGAAGCCGGTTCGTCCAAGCCGAGAGGAAGGTGAGTGTCGCCCTGGTCGCACTCGAGGTCCTGGTGTAGCTCTCCATGTCGAAGTAGATCGGGCTGCCGGGCCCGATGCCGACGCCGCGGGCATCTACGACAGCGTCGACGGCCGCACTGGCGCCCTGGGTGGCAGCCCTGCTCGGGCTGATCGTCGCGCAGCTCGTGCAGCTGCTCGTCGGTGCTTGCAGACCGACGTAGGTCGGGATCAGCCTCCAGCCCGCTCCGGTCTGCCGTTTCACCCATCCGCTCGTGAGGTTCGCCTGCGAGCAGCCACGGTTCTCTCCTCCGACATACCCGCCGATCGCTCCGTAGGGGGAAGACCGCAGCCAAGTCGACATGGCTGCCGAGGAGGGTGCGGTGCAGGCATCGAAGCCGAGACCCTTGAAGGGCTGTGTCCGCCGGCTCGGCGCCGCCGGAGTCGCCCGTCGGGCGGCCC
>JBBSQE010000200.1:0-4859 GCA_038258095.1 Solirubrobacterales bacterium
CGGAGCCGTGGCGGTCGATCAGGTCGACCGAGTGGCGGGTCATCGGGGCCGGGCCGCCGCGCAGCTTCGCGACGGCCTCCCCGGCCAGACCGCCGGCCCGGATCAGGCCGCGGGGCAGGCGCCGCGCCGGGCGGCCCCCGGACATCTCGGCGAACGAGTTGAAGTGCTGCTCGAAGGTGACGGGGTCGTCGTCGTTCCAGGCCGCGTAGGCCTCGCCCGGCTCGCCGTTTTCGAGTACGACGGCGATTGCGTCGACGAGGTCGTCGATATAGACCGCGAGCATGTTCCTGTCGCCTCCGCGCGGCACTGCCAACTGACCGGACTGCGCGAGCGCCAGGGGGCGCACCGACCACGGGACCGACCCCGGCCCGTAGACGTCGCCCGGGCGGACGACGACCGCTCCCGCCCGCCGCGCAAGCCGGTCCGAGGCGCTCTTGGTGTCGATGTAGGGCACCCCCGAGTTGCGGAGGTGCGCCGCCTCGTCCTGGGTCGAGGGATCGCTGAACCCGTAGACGACGACTGAGCTGACGTGCAGACAGCGCTCGACGCCGGCATCGGCCGCGGCGGCGAGCGTTGTGGCCGTGCCGCCGACGTTGACCCGCACGTGGTCGGCCATCGCGCCGGCATCAGAGACGATCGCGGCCGTGTGGACGAGGGCCGCCGCGCCGTCGAGCGCGGCCCGCATCGCCTCGGAATGGGTCACGTCGGCGACGACGTCCTCGGCGCCGACATCACGGATCCTGTCGACGGCCCCGGGAGAGGCGTCGACTCCGCGCACCGAGCGCCCGTCGGTCACGAGGCGCCGGCACACGGCATTGCCGATGAATCCCCCCGCGCCGGTGACCACCGTCGGGCTCGCATCGTTTCGGCCACCTGCCTCGCTCATCGCCGAGAACCTACTCTCCGTGCCTCCATGGCCCGAATTCCACGGCGCTCGAAGCCAAGCCCCGTCGCCCGCACCCTAGTGCGCGGGGGCGCCGCCGCGTGTGTGGCGGCCGCGGTCCTGCTGCCGTTCGTCCGCCGGCGCCGGCGTGTGCCGGCAGCCGCGGCGGTCGGGGTCGCCGCGGCAGGACCGCTCGCCGTCGCGGGCCTCTGGCCTCGCTCGACGCGGCGCGACGTCGCGCTCTTCGCCCTACAGATGTGGGGCTTTGCCGTCGCCCACGAGATCCCGTTCGACGACCCGGAGCGGCTCCGCGAGCGGCTGTGCACGATGTACCCGATCCGGATCGACCGTGCCCTCGGGGCCGGCCGGCTCCCGAGCGCCCGGCTCCAGAAGTTGTTCGCTCCGCTGGGCCGTGCCAACCCGCTCGACCGCACGCTCGCCTGGGCTCACTGGGTCTGGTTCTTCGAGCCCTATCTGGCGCTGGTCCTGATCCTGATCCGCCACAACGAGCGGTTTCCGCGCTCGGCGCGCCAGATGGCAGCCGTCTTCGACATCGGCTGCGCGATCTACTTCGCTGTGCCGACCGCACCGCCGTGGTGGTCCGCCGATGAGGGGCTGACGGGCGATGACGACGTTCGCCGCGTCATGGTGGAGGTCGGTGAGGAGACCTGGGGCCCGGCCTGGGACCGCATGTACTCCACCCTGAACGGCAACCCCTGGGCAGCGATGCCGTCGCTTCACTTCGCGACCGCGCTGACCGCGGCGATCCTCCTCAACGAGGCCGGGCGGCCGGAGGGGGTCGCGGGTTTCACCTACGCGGGAACACTCGGGTTCGCGCTCGTCTACCTGGGCGAGCACTACGTCACCGACCTGCTCGCGGGGGCGGCGCTCGTCGCCCTGGTACGGAAGGGCGAGCCCCTCGCGAAGCCGGTCGTCGAGGCGGTCAACGCACGTCTTCGTCACCTCGAGGGGATCGCGCAGGGCTGAACCGCCATTTCGGGCCGCTTGCGCCGTGGCTAGCATTGGGTTGGAGGATCGCGACCTGACTTCGTCCGAAAAAGCCTTCGTAGGGGATACGCCGGTGCCGGAAAGCCCGGAGGGGTCACCGAATGGCTCGGCCAGCGGAAACGAGCAGGGCCCCGACGATCCGGCCTTCTTCTCGCGCAAGCGCCTGATCCAGACCGGCGTGGTTGTGACGGCGATGGTCGTCGCCATCTACTTCCTCCTACCCCAGATCGCCGGGCTCGGCGATGCCACCGACAAGATCGCCGAGGCCAACCCGTTCTGGGTCGGTGTCGCCGTTCTCTGTGAGCTGATCGCATTCGGAACCTACGTCGCGCTGTTTCGCGGAGTGGTCGGGGGCGATGTCCTGCCGCTCACCTGGCGCGAGTCCTACGAGATCAACATGGCCGGCCTGGCGGCCACCCGGCTGCTCGCCGCGGGAGGCGCGGGCGGGATCGCGCTCACCTACTGGGCACTCCGCAAGGCTGGGATGCCGCCGAAGCAGTCCGCCTGCCGGATGGTCGCCTTTCTGGTCTTGCAGTACATCTGGTACCCGACCGCCCTGATCGTCTTCGGGATCCTGATGTACATCGGCGTCCTGCCCGGTTCTGACGAGTTCGGCGTGACGATCCTCCCCGCGGTCATCGCCGCCGTGGTCGCGGCGCTCGCCATCACGGTCAGTCTGGTCCCGTCGGATTTCAGCAGGCGGATCGACCGCATGGAGAAGGGCAAGGGCGAGCGCCGGCGCAAGGTCGCCGTGAAGCTTGCGACGGTGCCCGCGACCCTCGCGAGCGGGATGCGGACTGCATTCGAGCTCGTCAGGCACCCCTCACGCGGGGGCCTCGCGCTCGCCGGCTCGATCGGCTTCTGGGCGGCGAACATCGCGATCCTCTGGGCGAGCTTCAAGGCCTTCGGAATCACCGTGCCTCTGGGGGTGATCGTCCAGGGGTTCTTCATCGGGATGGTCGCGAACCTGATTCCGTTCGCGCCCGCCGGGGTCGGTGCGGTCGACGCGGGCCTCATCGGCTCCTTCTTCCTGTTCGACCTCCCGCACCCCGAGGTGTTCGCCGCCGTTCTCGTCTACCGGGTGATCGCCTTCTGGCTCCCGATCCCACCCGGGCTCCTCGCCTTTCTCCAGCTTCGCAAGACCGTGACGCGTTGGGAGGAGGAGGGCAGGCCCGCCGACACCGAGGAGCAATCGCTCCCGCCAGGCGGGGGGTCCGGGGACCGTTTGCAGAGTGTCACTTCATAAAGTAAAGTATTGAGACGACCTTCGAGGACCGGAGACAAACGATGCCAGAGCAAAAGACTGAGAACATGATCATCGTCGGCGGTGGCCCCGCCGGCTACACCGCGGCGCTCTACGCAGCCCGCGCAAACCTTGAGCCGCTGGTCTTCGAGGGCTTCCAGTGGGGCGGCCAGCTCCAGAACACGACAGACGTGGAGAACTATCCCGGCTATCCCGAGGGCATCATGGGGCCGGAGATGATGACCCAGTTCCGCGCTCAGGCCGAGCGCTTCGGGACGCGGTTCGTCACCGATGACATCGACAGGATCGAGCTCACCGACGGAGGCATCCAGAGGGTCTTCCTCGGCGACGAGGAGCACCGCGCCCACACGGTCGTTCTCGCCATGGGCGCCGACCCGCGGCGCCTCGGGATCCCCGGTGAAATGGAGCTCGGCGGCCGTGGGGTCTCGACCTGCGGCGTCTGCGACGGGGCCTTCTTCAAGGATCAGGACGTGGTCGTGATCGGCGGCGGCGACTCGGCGATGGAGGACTCGATCTTCATCTCCAAGTACGCGAAGGACCTGAAGATCGTGAATCGCCGGGACGAGTTCCGGGCGTCGAAGATCATGCATGACCGGGCGGCCGGGCAGGACAACATCAGCTTCAAGACCCCGTTTGTCCCCGAGGAGTTCATCGCGGGCTCAGACGGCAAGCTGGCGAAGGTCCGGGTCCGCAACGCCGAGACCGAGGAGACCGAGGAGATCGAGACTGATGGCGCGTTCGTCGCCATCGGCCACATCCCCCGCTCCGAGCTCGTTGTCGGCCAGGTCGAAACCGACGGCGGCGGCTACGTGAAGACGCAGCCGGACTCGACCAAGACCAACCTCGCCGGGGTGTTCGCAGTCGGTGATCTCGTCGACCACACCTATCGCCAGGCGGTCACCGCCGCGGGGACCGGCTGCAAGGGCGCGCTCGACGCGGAGTGGTATCTGCGGGATACCCCGCCCTCCCCCGAGGCCCACTGGCTCCCCGAGGGCGAGCCGGTGGAGGTGGCGCCGACGCCGACGGGCTGAGCCGGCTGGGTGGGCCGTCGCTCCTGGACCCTGCTGCTGTCCCTCGCCTCGATCTGGGGCGCCTCGTACCTGCTGATCAAGATCGGGCTGCGCGAGTTCTCCCCGGAGATGGTGGCGTGGCTGCGAATCGCGCTCGGAGCTGCGGTCCTGGTCCCACTCGCCGCAACCGCCGGGGCGCTGGGCCCGGCGATGCGCGCCGGGCTGGGCGTGATCGTCCTGCTCGGTGCCGTCCAGGTCGCCGGGCCCTTCCTGCTGATCGCTCTCGGGGAGCAGGAGATCTCGTCATCCCTCGCCGGGATTCTGGTCACGTCCGCGCCGCTCTTCACCGCTCTGCTCGCGATCCGGCTCGATGAAGAGGAACGCTCGCGGGGTTCGAGACTCGCCGGTGTCCTCGCCGGGTTCGCCGGCGTGGTGGTTCTGCTTGGGGTCGATCTGAGTGGCTCCGGCCCCGCGATTCTCGGTGGGCTCGCCGTGGTGCTGGCAGGCCTCGGGTATGCGATCGGCGGGTTCATCATCAAGCGCCGGCTCTCACACGTTCCACCCCTCGGGGTCGCCGCTGCGGTGATGGTCGCGAGCACTGTGCTGCTCGCGCCCGTGGCTCTCGCCGGCCTGCCTGCCTCGGTGCCCGGGATCGGCCCGATCGCCGCTGTCGCGGGGCTCGGCGCGGTGGGGA
>JBBSQE010000201.1:0-4855 GCA_038258095.1 Solirubrobacterales bacterium
AAACCGACCCCCGGGACGCCCTGACGCCGCCCGGGCGGGCAGAATGAAACGTCCGCAACCCTCGGTGCTCCCGGGTGTTGCCTAGCCTTAGAACTGATGGAAACAGCCACGACAAGACTCACAACCCGTTCCCGCGCCCTGCTGGCTGCGGCCCTCGGCGTCTGCCTTCTCGTGGGGCTGGCGGTGACAGCAATGCCCGATCATGCGGCGTCTGCGTCGCTGCGGGTCATCGTGCTCGGCAGGACCGCCACCACGCCCCGCCCGCTCTGCCCCGGCAAGTACGAGGACCAGCAACAGAGCGACGGGACCATCGTGAGCGCGGCGATCGTGCCCTGTCTGACCGAGGGCCACGTCACCGGGTTCCAGATGCAGGCCGGCGGCGTCAAGCAGCCCTTCAAGGCCCCCTTCGACGGCAAGATCGTCGCCTGGTCGATCTCGCTCGGGAAGCCCGGAAGGAGGTCGACGCAGAAGCACCCCGACAAGAGGGGCTTCTACGAGATCAACGAGCTGAGCTTCTTCAACAGCCTGCTCGGAAAGCCCGCCACCGCTCGCATCGGCATCCTGCGCGAGATCCAGCGGGCCAAGAAGAAGACCTTCAAGATGGTCCGCCAGAGCCCTACCGAGGTCCTCAATCCCTACTTCGGCACGACGCCGCAGTTCGTGCTCGCGCATCCGCTCACGATCGTGCGCAACCAGACCGTCGCCCTGACCATCCCGACCTGGGCGCCGATGTTCGCGACGACCGCGTCCGCCAGGGACACGTGGCGGGGCAGCCGCATCAACCCCCGCTGCAAGAGCCGGGCCGACATCTCCGGCGGCCATCCCCAGCAGAAGATCGGCTCCGAGCGGGTCTATACGTGCACCTACGCCAAGGCGCGGCTGCTCTACACGGCGACCCTGGTGAAGAAGCCGGGGCGCTGACACCCAGCTAGGACGCTGCTCGCCAGCAGGCGAGGCCGCGAGTCAGGACCCAGACTGGCGCAGACCGCAGTGCGGGCAATCGGACAGGTCGATGCCGATGAGCTGGTCGCAGCGATTGCAGATGCGGAGGTTCCCGGGGGTGCGGGGGAGCGAGGACTCCGAGGGGGCCAGCGGCAGCGTTTGCGCGACCGGCACCATCTCCTCGCCCGTCTCGCGGTCGACATACACGGCGCCGGGCTCGGCGGCCGCGAGGGCCTCGCGGCCTGACGCGACGGCTCGGAGCCGGAAGGTCTGCTCGTCGTTCACGGCCGGAATCCTATCGCGGCCGCGGATGACCCGACCCCCGCGGTTCCGCGGAACCGCGAATGTGACGCCTCGGGGCACGTTTGTCATGGATCTGTGACCGAAGCGTGCCCAGGGTGTGACGAATGCGTAGCGTCCCCCGTGTGCGCGTCCTGATCTTCCACGGCTATCTGCTCCGCGGCACCGGGAGCAACGTCTACAACTCGGAGCTCGCCCAGGCCCTGGCGAGGCTCGGGCACGAGGTTCATCTCCTCTGCCAGGACCGGGAGGCCGACCGGCTCGGCTGGGTCGATGCGGTCGGGCGCTGGGAGGGCGGGGAGCTCGAGGTGCGCCAGGTTCGCGACAGCGAAGGAGAGGGCTCGGTCACCACCTACACACCCGACATCGGCGACGTTCTCCCCGTCTACGTGGCCGACACCTACGACGGTTTCACGGCCCGCGCCTTCCCCGATCTCAGTCAGGCTCAGGTCGATGCCTACCTCGATGCGAACGTGGCGGCGATCGCCGGCGTCGTCGCGCACGCCGGTGAGCCGGACGCCGCGCTTGCCAACCACCTCGTCATGGGGCCGGCGATCCTCGCCCGCTCGGGGCTCGCGTTCGCGGCGAAGGTTCACGGGTCCGCGCTCGAGTACACGGTCAAGCCGCATCCGCGGTTCGCGCCGCACGCCCGCGAGGGGATGGCTGCGGCGTCGGCCGTCCTCGTCGGTTCGCGTCACACCGCGGAGAGTCTCTGGGCGGCGCTCCCCGGGCTGCGCCTCGACGAAAAGACACGGCTCGGGCCGCCGGGTCTCGACCCCCAGGCGCTCCACCCGCGCGATCCTCGAGAAGCAGGAGAGACCCTGACGCGACTCGCCGCCGCCGCCCTCGAAGACGAGGGCAGCGCTTTCGGCCGTGACGGCCGGAGAGCATGCCGAGCGCTCGATCAGTTCTCCCGGGCCGCCGGCCCCCGCGTCGTCTTCGTCGGCAAGCTGATCGTTTCGAAGGGGATTGATCTGCTCCTCGCTGCGTGGCCGCTGGTCCACGCCGCTGCGCGCGGTGCCGAGTTGCTCGTGGTCGGCTTCGGCGAGTTCGACGGGAGCGCCCGCCGCCTCATCTCGTCCCTCGAATGCGGTGATATCGACGATGCGCGGGCGATCGCCAGGTCCGGGCGCGGGCTGGAGGGTGGGGAGGCGGCTTCGCTTGCGATCCTCTCGGCCTTCCTGGCCGACCCTCCGCCGGGCTACCTCGAAGCGGCTCAAGGAACCGTCGGCTCCGTTCACTTCTCGGGCCGGCTCGAGCATCACGAGGTTGCCGAGATCCTTCCCTTCGCCGAGGCGGTCGTCATGCCGAGCACGTTTCCGGAAGCCTTCGGCATGGTGGCCGCCGAGGCCGCGGCCTGCGGGGCCCTGCCGCTCTCGGCCGGCCACTCGGGAATGCTCGAGGTCTCGCGGGAGCTCGCGGAAGCGATGCCGGAGGACCGCCGCCGCCTGCTCAGCTTCGACGTCGAGGAGGGCGCAGTCGAGGAGATCGCCGAGCGGCTCCGGACCTGGCTGGGGCTGTCGGACACAGAACGCGAGACCTTGGGCGGGGCGCTCTCGGAACGGGCCGTGGACCTCTGGAGCTGGGAGGGTGTCGCGCGGGGAGTGCTCGCCGCATCGGCGGGGAAGCTCGAGCGGTTGGCCGCGGTCCCGAGGGGATAGTCACATCGGGCATTTGAGCCCGAGTCGGCCCGCCTCCCGGTCTGAATAGAATGCTGCGCCGATGGGCCGTTTGCCATACATGAAGATGCTGGCCGTGACGCTGGTGGGGACGGTGATCCTCTCGGTGATCATGGTCAACATCAACTGGGACGGCCAGCAGGGCTCGACGGCGGCACCGAAGATCGACAGGCTCCTCGACGTGATGATCATCATCTCGTCGTTCGTCTTCTGCCTCGTCTGCACGATGCTCGGCTACGCGCTCTACAAGTTCAGGGCGAAGCCGGGCGACGAGGGAGATGGTGAGCCGATTCACGGCAACACCCGTCTCGAGGTCGCCTGGACCCTGATCCCGACCGTGATCGTCCTCTTCGGCGGCGCGTACTCGTGGGTGGTCCTCAACGACATCGAGAATCGCGACCCCAACGCGATGACGGTCGATGTCTACTCCCAGCAATACGCGTGGAGCTTCGGCTACCCCGAGACCAAGAACGACGGGTACTCGCAGGGCGAGCTCCACGTGCCGGTCGACCGGCAGGTGATCTTCAAGATGCACGCGCAGGACGTGATCCACTCCTTCTGGGTGCCGGAATGGCGCATCAAGAAGGACAACGTGCCCGGCATCACCACGACCGCTGTCATCACGCCGGACAAGATCGGCACCTACCAGCTCGTCTGCACGGAGCTCTGCGGCTTCGGCCACGCCACGATGCGCGCGAAGGTGGTCGTCGAACCGGAGACGGCCTTCAAGAAGTGGACCGCCGGGCTGGACCAATCCGTGCCCGACGACCTGAAGACCTCGACCACCGACCAGCAGCTCGACCAGTCGGCCCCCTCGGTCGGCGCCGGGGGTGCATAGGCAATAATGGAGGCGACTTGGCAGTAGCTCTCAAAGCACCCGGCTGGTACCGCGGCGTCCTCGGCCTCCTGCTCGGCGGCGCCTTCGGGTTCGGCCTCGTCGTCGCCCTCCGCGCGATCTCCGGCCTCGACATCTTCCAGACCGAGCAGACCGGGTATCCGCACGTGGTCGTCCCGGCGATCACGGCCCCGCTCGGCTTCTTTCTCGGCTTCGGCTGCTTTGACTACTGGCTCCGCTGGGCCGCCGGGCGGCCGACGGTCCCCGAGGACCACTCGACCCACGGCGCCCGGAGCTGGAAGGACTACTTCAAGTTCAACACCGACCACAAGGTGATCGGCATCCAGTACGTCGTCACCACCTTCGTCTTCTTCTTCATCGGCGGCCTCATGGCGATGCTGATCCGGGCCGAGCTCGCCCAACCCGGCACGCAGATCGTCGACGCGAGCACCTACAACGGGCTCTTCTCCACGCACGCGGCTCTGATGATCTTCCTCTTCGTCATCCCCGTCTTCGCCGGGATCGCGAACTACGTCCTTCCGCTGATGATCGGCGCCCCCGACATGGCGTTCCCGAGATTGAACGCGCTCTCGTTCTGGATGCTGCCGGTCGCCGGGATCCTCTTCATCTCGTCGTTCCTGGCCCCCGGCGGCGCCTTCGACGCCGGGTGGACGGGGTACGCGCCGCTCTCGACCGGCGCGCCCCTGGGTCAGTCGTTCTTCAACCTGGGTGTGCAGTTTGCGGGAGCGTCGTCGATCGCGACGGCTCTCAACTTCCTCGTCACGATCATCACGATGCGTGCGCCCGGGATGAACTTCTGGCGCCTGCCGCTGCTTGTCTGGGCGAACCTCTCGACCTCGCTTCTGGTCGTCGCCGCCACGCCGTTCGTCGCCGGCGCCCAGTTCATGGTGCTCTTCGACCGCATCCTGCACACGAACTTCTTCCAGTTCGCCCAGGGTGGCGACGTCGTCAGCTACCAGCACATCTTCTGGTTCTACTCGCACCCAGCCGTCTACATCATGATGTTGCCCGGATTCGGGATCATCAGCGAGGTCATCTCGATCCACTCGCGCAAACCGATCTTCGGCTCCCGCCTGAT
>JBBSQE010000202.1:0-4855 GCA_038258095.1 Solirubrobacterales bacterium
GCTGGTCCGGCGCAAGCTTCGGGCGGCGGAGCTCCTGGCCGGTCGACCTCCTCGGCCGACGCGCCACCCGGGCAGAACCGTGAGTGCAGGCAGCGCTGAGCGCGAGGCCGAGCGCGAGCTGGCCGAGCGTGCCGAGGCGGCTACCGCCGAACGATCTCGAACTGGCGCTCGGCAGGGCCAGGACAGGAAAAGGAGGGCGCCGGCGCGACAAAGGGGCGCGCATCTTCTGGGCCAAAGGCACCATGCAGCGCGGCAGGCAAAGCCCCTGGGCCTGCGCTTTAGCTCGTCGTCAGGACCGACGCCCAGGCAGACTCTCGCAAAGAAGGAGAAGCTGAGTCAAGAAAGGACTTGACTTTCATCCGTACGGACCTGACGGTTCGGTTGAGGGTGTCGGTGGGGACGGGCGGGAGCCCAGGTACCCGGCGGCGCGCATCCCGGCCAGGACGAGGGATGCGAGCATCAGGACGGCGCTTGCCACGCACCACTGGCAGATCGCGTCGATGACGAACAGCTCGAGAAAGGTGAGGTAGCCGCTGAACCCGGTTCCGACCAGCGCCAGCAGCAGGGCGGAGAAGCGGCCCGGGTCGCCGGGGAGCAGCGCGGCGACGATCAGGCCCAGGTACCCGGCGATGCCGAAGAGCGCCACGTTGACACCGAACAGGTGGGCGTACTCGCTGTTGGCGACGGTCTCGCAGCCGCCACCCCCGGCGAGGCAGGCGGGAGCGCCACCACCGGAGTCGGCGATCGCGATATCGGTGGCGACGCCTAGCCCGGCGATCGCGATCCCGCCGCAGGCGCGGCGCAGGGTCAGCTCACTCGGCATCGGCCGGACCCTCCGTGACGTTGGCGTGCGCCGCGTCCCTGGTGACCTCATACCAGCCGTCCGGAAGGTCGAGCAGGAGCCCGCCACGCTGCTCGGCTCCGCTGAGGATGTGCGAGCGTGACTCGTCGGCCAGACGCCTGACGCGGTCCGCGTCGGCCACGAGCAGCTCACCACCACGTTTGACGATCGTCCCGCCGACCAGGACCGTCCCGACGTCGGCCCGACTCGACTGGAGCGCGACGGCCTCGGCCGGGTCAGCCGCCGGGGCCCGTGCCGCGGAGTCGCTGCGAACGAGGATCAGATCCGCCTGCTTGCCGGGCGCGACGGTGCCGATTCGAGAGTCGAGGCCCATGGCGCGGGCGCCGTCGATCGTGGCCATCTCGAGCGCATCCCGGACCGTCAGGTCCAGGGTTTCGGCCATCTCGTCCCGGTCGAGCAGGTCCTGGTTGGCGAGGGCGCGGTGGGTCTGCAGCCCCATCCTCAGCTGGGTGAGCATGTCCCCGCTGTTGTTGGAGGCGATGTCGCAGCCGAGGCTCGGCTTGATTCCACAGGCGATGGACCGGCCGATCACCGGGAAGCCCATGCCCATCTGCAGCTCCGTCTCGGGCGTGCAGCTCACCGCGCAGCCGTGGTCGGCCAGGAGCCCAAGCTCCGGGTCGGTGCAACCGTTGCAGTGCACGTGGACCTGGCCCGGCCCGAGCAGTCCGGCACCGTGGAGGATCTCCACCTCGCGAGGCCAGAGCGGATCGTTGACCGAGCCGGTATGGGCCGTCAGGAGCGCCTCGAGCTCCTCGGCGATGCCGAACTCCATGCGGCTCGCGTCGAGCGGCACGAGCCCGAGCTCGGTCGCGGCGACTCCCATGGTCAGAAGTGCGTCGTCCGAGGAGAAGTGCTCGCTACGCACGCGGCGGGCGTCGGCAAGGCGGGCCTCGTGGTCGGCGAAGCCCGGCTCGGTCAACGGCACCGGGTAGAAGCCGTAGGCGAAGACGGCCCTGATTCCGGCGTCCCCGAGGCCCCGGATCGCCTCGTCGGCGTGTTCAGGCGTGTTGGTGCAGTGGGAGAAGTCGAGGAGGGTGGTGACTCCGGCGTCGAGTGCTTCGAGCGCGCCCAGATGGTTCCCCGCGTACATGTCCTCGGGGCGGTACAGGGCCGAGAGGTTGAGCCGGACGCCGCGGAAGTAGTCGAGGAGGGTCCAGTCGGCGCAGATCCCGCGCATCGCGGTCTGCCAGGTGTGGCGGTGGGTGTCGACGAAGCCCGGCATCACCACGCAGCCGGTTGCGTCGATCACCTCGGCGTCCGCTTCGATGCCGGGCTCCACGGCAGCGATCTCTGACCCCCTGACCAGCACATCGGCCTCGTCGAGGTCACGGGTGGCCGGATCCATCGTCAGGACCCGGCCGCCGCGGATCAGCAGGTCGGTGCTCACATGAAGATTGTTAGCGGGCCGGGCCCGTTGCGGCGTGGCAGTCGGCTCAGCGGCGCCAAGAGGCCGGTGAACGGCTGCCTGTCCGGGCCTTGGTCCCTCGCAGAAACGCGGAGGCCCGGATCGTGCCGCCCGAGCCGTTGAGGACGCCTGCGCCGAAGCGGAACCGGACGTTGCCGGTCTCCGCGGGCAGTCCCCTGACCCTGATGCTGCGCGCGCCGAGGATGACGCTGATTCCGTTCGACGTCGTCCGCGCGCCGAAGAGAGGGAACGTCTGGGAGGGCCGGCCTCCGACCTTGACCGAAACACGGCCGACCCGTGCGGTTGCAGTCACGAGACGAAGCCTGCCGGGCAGCCGAACTCGCGGGTCCTTCATACCGGCCGCCGAGGAGATGATCAACGAGGACGGCGCCGCGGGGCCACCTTCGAGGCGGGCCGTGAGCTGGCACGGTGAGAGTCCGATGCGTGCTGTCGTCCGGGTCGCGCCGACCCTCACCTTAAGCGTGTGGACCCCGTCGGTGAACCGGTTCAGGGCCCGCGGGTAGATCGCGATGCGGCCGACGCCGCTTCCGACGAGCCTGCCATCGATCCACGCCTGCATGGACCTCCCGGCCGACACGAGGTCGAGCGTGGCCCAGGGGGTGACCGGGACCCCGCGGTTCACGGCGATGCCCACGCCCGCGGCTGCGAGGCGCCGGGGAGCCTGCACGGCGCGGCACACGGCCTGGCTCACGAGACTGCCACCGGCGCGGCTCAGGTCTTGAGGTCCGATCGCCGCGGACGTCGGCGAGGTCACGGTCTGCGTGCCGACGCTGTTGCTCGCCTGTACCCGGCACCGCACCCGCTTCCCGACGTCGGAATCCGAAAGCGGGAGCTTCGATCCGGTTTCCCCCCGGACGAGCTTCGAGCCCTTCAACCACGAGAACGAGAACCGCGTCCCCTGCGGGTATCCTCGGGGCTTGCAGGCGATCTTCCTGCCGGCCGTTGCGGGCCCCGAGAGGCTCACCGAGCCTTCGGGACGAAGGACACCGACCCCTGTCAGCGGAACGGTTCCGGCGGGTCCGGTCTGGTTCGAGATCACATAAATCGCGGCGTCGCGCTCGCCCGCCTTCTCAGGGGTGAAGGCCACCTCGAAGGTGCAGGAGCCGCCGGGCAGGACGAATTGCTGAGAGCAGGCGTCGCCTGAGACCGGAAAAATCTGGGGGGTCCCGGAGAGGACGAGCAGCTGCTGGATCTGGAGTGGAAAGTCGCCGGTGTTCGAGAGCTTGAAGATCTGCGTGGGCGATGAGGATCCGACCGCGATCGTGCCGAAGTCGTGCGACGGCGGTGAGAGTACGACGACAGGCCCGCCGAGAGCTGTGGCGCTGAGGGGGATGATGAGGGGTGACTCCGTTCCGTCGTTCGCCAGCTCGAGCTGCGCGGTCTTGGTGCCGGGGGCGATCGGGCTGAAACGCACGCCGATGCTGCAGTTGTTCGACGGGTAGAGCGTGAAGTTGCAGCCGTTGTAGTCGATCGAGAAGAAGGCAGCGTCGGGCCCGGAGATCGAGGCGGTCATAGCGGTTGCGGCGTATGAGCTCGCGTTGGTGATGTCGGCGTTCTGGGATTGCGATCCGTAGAGGAAGGGCTGGGGGTTGAAGGTGGGGGAACTGCCTGAGAGGGTTCCGGTCTGTCCGGTCCCGGTGAGCGGGACGCTGGTCGTCCCGAGGTTGTCGGTCACCTCGAGGGTCGCCGACTTCACCCCAGGCGTCGCGGGGTCGAACTGCACATAGACGTTGCACGAGCCCCCGTCGGGGACGGTCGCGCAATCGTTGCTCGGGATCGAGAAGTCGGCCTGGTTCGTGCCCGTGATCGCTACCGAGCTGACGTTGAGGGTTCCGCCCGTGTTGTTCGAGAGGTTCGTCGGCTGGGACGGGCTATTGCCATTGTGGATGTCCTGCGAGCCGAGGTCGAGCGAGGCTGGGCTCGGAGTAAGGCCTCCGGCCGCGGCCGCAGGGGAGGCCGCGAAGAGCGCGATGGCCAGGCATGCAATGAGGGCAGGGGCGAGCTTCCTGGATGGGTTCATCATGGAGTTCGCATCGACTCCGCGCCCCGGCTACTTGAACTTGGGTACCTCAGCGCCTCAAGCGGGCTGTGGCTCGGATGCTTCGCTTCGCGCCGCGACGAGCGCGACGATCTCGCCCATGATCTGGTTGATGTCGAAGTCCCGCGGCGTGTAGACGCCGGCGACGCCGGCGTCGCGCAGCCGCTTCGCATGAGCCGCGGGGATGATCCCGCCGACGACGACCGGCACGTCGACGCCATCGGCGGCGAGGAGGCGGACGACCTCGGGGACAAGCTCGAGATGTGATCCGGAGAGGATCGAGAGTCCGACCACGTCGACGTCCTCCTGGAGGGCCGACTCGGCGATCTGCTCCGGGGTCAGGCGGATGCCCTGGTAGACGACCTCCATACCGACGTCCCGGGCCCGCAGGGCGATCTGCTCGGAGCCGTTCGAGTGGCCGTCGAGGCCGGGCTTGCCGACCAGGATCCTCAGCCGGTGGCCGAGCTTCTCGGAGACCTCGTCGACCTTGGCGCGAACGTCGTCGAGCCGGTCTCCGCCGGCCGCGGGA
>JBBSQE010000203.1:0-4793 GCA_038258095.1 Solirubrobacterales bacterium
ATCACCCTCGCCCGAGCGCTGGTCCTGAGCCACCGGATCGAGGAGCGCGACGACTTCGAGCTGAAGCGGCGTCACGAGATCGCCGCCGTGGTGATCGGCGCGACCACCGGTTTCGTGATCGGCATCACCTCGGCGGGGTCAGGAACCGTGATCGCAATCCTCCTGATCGCGATCTACCGCCTGACCCCGCAGAAGGTCGTCGGTACCGACGTTTTTCACGCCGCGATCCTGCTGTGGGCGGCCGGCGCCGCCCACTGGGTCGGCGGCAACATCGACTTCGGTCTGGCCGGCAACATCCTCATCGGGTCGATCCCCGGCGTGATCATCGGCTCCCACTACGCGGCCCGGGTCCCGACCGGCGGCCTGCGGACCGCACTCGGCGTCGTCCTGGTCCTGTCGGGCTTCGTCACCATCCAGAAGGGGGACCCGGTGGTCTGGCCGATCGCCGCCGCGGTGGCCGGGATCGGCCTTGGGGCCCTGATCTGGGCGCCCCGCTGGTGGGATGAGCGGCGCCGTCGTCGCGAGAGCGGCGATCCACCGCCCCCGGGCGACGGCCTCCCCGCCGAGGTCGTCGGATGATTTCCCGGCCCGCTGATTTACTGGATCTGTGAGGGTCTCCGCCAAAGCCGACTACGCCGTGCGAGCCGCGGCTGAGCTGGCGGCGTCCGAGGAAGGCCCGATCAAGGGAGAGCGGCTCTCCGAGGCGCAGGAGATCCCCTTGCAGTTCCTCGAGCACATCCTGCTCGAGCTCAAGCACTCCGGCATTGTCAGGGCGAGGCGCGGTGCGAAGGGCGGGTACTGGCTGGCCAAGGCGCCGGACGACATCACGGTCGCCGAGATCATCCGAGCCGTCGAAGGCCCTATCGCGAACGTCCAGTCGATGCCGCCTGAGGAGATCGTCTATCAGGGGAACTCCGAGCACCTCCAGGCGGTCTGGATCGCGGTCCGCGCGAGTCTGCGCAGCGTTCTCGAGCAGGTCACGCTGGCCGACCTGATCAGCGGCGATCTCCCTCCCGTCGTCGAGCACCTCTCGGGCTCGCCGGACGCCTGGGAGGCCCGCTGAGACGTGTCTCTCCCCTGAGCGTTACGCTCAGGCTGGCCGCTGTTGCGGTGCTGATCGCCGGGGCGGTCGTCGCGAGGGATGCCCTGAAGGGCTCACCGTCCTACCGCGACAGGGCCCACGGCATGGACTTCGCCGGCTGCCGTGAAGCCGGCCCCGCCGGCCCCGCCGGCCGTCCGGGCTCCGGCGATGTCACGATCGGTCCCCTCGTGCTCGTGGGGGCGGAGGGCCTGACCGGTGAACCGGCGCGAGCATTCGGAGGCCACGGCTACGCGATCCCCGTGACCCTGCCGCGCGGGGAACGGGCGACACTCGCGGTGCCGAGGGCCTTTCGCGAGGAGGTCGGCTTGGCGTTCACCGAGCGCCGCTTGCGCCGGGCCACCGAGGGCGGCGTCGACTCGGCCAATGCCGGAGTCCACTTCATCGCCTGCCCTACAGGGAAGGCCGAGAAGGCGACGGAGTCAGATCCCAAGGCGTCGGGAGCAACTGGCCCGGACTCGCTCGAGAGCAAAGAACCTGGGTCGGACCTCGAAAGGAGCCGCTGGGTCGGTGGTCTGGTCGTCGACCGCCCCCGCTGCGTGCTGCTCCAACTGCGGCGAAGCGGCGAGAGGACGATCACCGCCCGGGTGCCCGCCGGACGCGCCTGCAAGAAGGAATAGGCGCCGGCCTCTCAGCCGATGCGCGAGCCGACCTCCGCGTCAGAGTCGGGGGCCAGCAGGATCACGCCCCGCTCGGAATCCATCGCCCCGAGGACGAGGACCTCGGATGCCACCGGTCCGACCTGGCGGGCAGGGAGGTTGACGACGCCGATCACCAGCCGGCCGACGAGGTCTTCGCGGGGGTAATGGGTGATCTGGGCGCTGGAGCGCTTCTCGCCGATCTCAGGCCCGAAGTCGATCTGCAGCTTCCAGGCGGGGGTACGAGCTTCGGGGAACTCCTCCGCGGAAACGACGCGGCCGACCCGCATGTCGACCTCGAAGAAGATGTGCGCCGGTATCTCGGTCACAGGGCTCGATCCTATGCGTGGTCAGCGATCGCCAACCGATGCGGGCGCGGCGATTGCCGGTCGCTCCGGCGGATCCCACGGGCGTGCCATCCAGGTGATGCAGGTCCAGCCGCGGATCTCCGGGTCGACGGCGTGCCAGCGCTCGCCCGACTCGAAGATCGACAGCCCGCAGTTGAGCGACCGGACCCGCCAGAGCCGGGCGACCGCAACGGGCCCGAACGCCTCGCCCAGCAGCGAGTCGAACAGGAAGAACCGCAGGAAGAGGCCGTGCGTGACGATCATCGGGACCTCGCCTTCCGGTAGCGCCTCGAGCACGGCCTTGAGGCGGTGGACGCGGCCCAGCACGTCGGCGAATGACTCAGCGCCGCCTTCGGCGTGGCTCGGATCGTCCGAATGGGCGGCCATCCGCGCCGACCAGCGCTCGCGCTTCTGCTCTGGGGGGGCGAGCGACGTGTAGTCGTCGGCCTCACGAAGCTCGTGGATGAAGTCGAGCTCGGTGACCGGCAGGCCCAGGGAGCGGTTCATCGCCTCCGTCGTCTCACGCGCGCGGAGCATCGGGCTCGTGATCAGGAGGGTGGGGCCGGCGCCCGCGAGGACCTCCCCGGCGGCTTCGGCCTGACGGTGCCCGAGGCCGGAAAGCCGGTCGCCGACCTCGGCCGGCAGCGCAGCGGCCTCGGGATCGGCGTTCGACACCGACTGCCCGTGGCGGACGAAGAGGGCCCGGGTGCTCACGTTGCGGCCATCCTCACCGTCATTGCACGGGCGAGGGGGCGCCCGCCACCACGTCGACGAATGTCTCGAGGTGGCGGGTCGTCCAGCACTCGAAGGCGCCGTCGGTGTGGCGCTCGTAGGCGGACATCACCGAGTCGCCGTAGTTCCAGTAGAGCTTGGGCTCCGGGTTCAGCCAGAAGAGGCGTCCGGCGCGTTCGGAGACCCGGGCGAAGATCTCGGCGTGCGGCTCGCGCCCGTTGGTCCGCGCGTCGCCCAGCACGATCACCGTCGAGCTGGGCCCCAGGTCGGGGGAGATCTCGGTGAGAAACTCCTGCCAGACCCGGCCGTAGTCGGTGTAGCCGGAGACGTCGGCCACGCCTCCCTCCGAGGAGATGCGCTCGGAGATCCTGCGGAAGTCGCGCTCGCGCTCGAAGACCTCCGTCACCTCGGAGATGCGCTCGATGAAGACGAAGCTGCGGAGCTTGCGGAACGAGTCATGAAGGGCGTGGAGCACGCTGAGGAAGAAGACGCTGGCGGACGTGACCGAGGTGGAGACGTCGCAGAGCACGTAGATCTCGGGGCGGCGCGGGCGCTTCGGACGGGTCCTCAGGCGCAGCGGGACGCCGCCGGTCTCGAGCGAGGCCCGCATCGTGCGGCGCACGTCGACGATCCGGCCCTTGCGCTGGCCGCGTTGCTCGTGGCCGAGGGTCGCGAGGCGACGCTTCATCTGCGCGACGGCGCGGTGCACCGCGGCGAGGTCCTGGGTGGCCGAGGTCGGCAGCGCGCGGTCGAGCTCGGCGAGCGGGCGGGAGGGCGGGAGGGTCTCGGTGCGCTCGATCAGCCCTCGCTCGAGCTCACGCCGGAGGTGGCGCTCGAAGCGGTTGAGCTGCTCGCGCTCGATCCGCGGCCCGCCGCCCTCCTCCGCGGAATCGCCCGACTGCTGGACGCCGGGCGAGAGCCCGAGGGTCCGCCGGATCCGCTGCACGTCGACGCCGACTACGCCCGAGCCCTCGCCGCGGCGCCCGAAGGCGGCGATCGCCAGACGGGCGAGGTCGCGCATCTCGCCATCGTTACCGGCGACGATGGCCTCGCGAATCGATTGCTGGAGCTCGGACAGGTCGAGCCGGTCGCCGCCCTCGAAGCGCTGGCCCTGCTCCTTCAGGCCCTGGTCGAGGGCCTCGGCCTCGGTCGAGCGGAAGAAGAAGCGCTCGAACAACAGCTCGAAGACTCGGCGGTCATCCGGGGACTTCGCGATCGTGGCGGCGAGAGCCTCCCGGAAGTCCTCGCGGTCCGTCCACTCGATCTCGTCGAGGGCGTCGAAGGCATCGAGGATCTCCGAGGTCCCGATCGCCACCCCCTCGGAGCGCAGCTCGTCGCAGAATCCGAGCAGCCGCGGCGCGATGCCGGGGGGCCCCGCGTCGGCCCGCGGACCGTAGGGGCTGCTCACGGACCGCTTGGCGAGGCCAGCTTGACCCCGACCCGTTCCGCAACGAGGTCGATGTCGGTGCGGTGCTTGACGATGATCGAGATCGACTGCTCGAAGACCTCACGGTCGATGTCATCGGCCCCGAGCAGGAGCAGCGTTCGCGCCCAGTCGATCGACTCGGCGATCGAGGGCGGCTTTTTGAGATCCAGGGCGCGGACCAAGTCCACGATCTCGACGAGGCGGCGGGCGAGCTTCTCGTCGAGCTCAGGCGTGTGCAGGCGGACGATCTCGATCTCGCGCTCGGCATCGGGATAGTCGAGCCAGAGGTAGAGGCAGCGGCGCTTCAGGGCCTCGGTCAGCTCGCGCGAGTTGTTCGACGTGAGGACGACGATCGGCATCGTCGAGGCCGACACCTGGCCGAGCTCGGGCACGGTGATCTGGAAGTCGGAGAGGAGCTCGAGCAGCATCGCCTCGAACTCCTGGTCGGTCTTGTCGATCTCGTCGATCAGGAGGACGACGGGATCGGGGCTCGCGATCGCCTGCATGAGCGGGCGCTCGAGCAGGAACTCGGCCGCGAAGATGTCGTCCTG
>JBBSQE010000204.1:0-4743 GCA_038258095.1 Solirubrobacterales bacterium
CCGGCCCCGGGGAGGCTGATGCCGAAGTCGCCGGCTGAGGGGAGCCAACTCCCGATACCGGCGCGGGCCGTCATCACCCCGGGCGGAGCTAGTGCTCAATAGCGGGGGCGGGATTCGAACCCGCGACCTTCGGGTTATGAGCCCGACGGGCGAAGAAATTGGAGCCATATTGGAGCCTCGGATCGACCCCGTGACTTGCCCAACGCCGCCGGACGTGCTGATTTGCAGGGACTTCTTGAGGGTGAGCGACGGGACTCGAACCCGCGACCGCCTGGACCACAACCAGGAGCTCTACCAACTGAGCTACGCCCACCGTGACGCTCATCAGGGTAGCGACGGGTGGCGGTACCTGTTGGCGTTCTCGGCCTACGCGTCGCGGGGCGTGGCGCCGCCGGATGACCGCAGGGCGCCGGCGCTCGCGATCACGACCAACCCGATCGCCACCACCTCTGTCGACGCCAGCGCCTGGCCGAGCGCGAGGAAACCGATCAGCGCCGCGACTCCAGGCTCCAGGCTCATCAGAACGCCGAAGACACTCTCCGGCAGGGACCTCAGCGCCTCGAGCTCGAACGAATATGGGATGACGGAGCTCAGCACTCCGACGCCGATGCCCGTGGCGATGACACCGAGCGACAGGATCTCCGCTCCGCCGCCGATGATCCCGAACGGCGCCGTGAACAGGGCTGAGATCGCCATCGCGATCGCCAGCCCCGTGCCCCCCGGAAACAACCTGCCGGCGCGGGCGCTGATCAGGATGTAGGCGCCCCAGAAGAACCCCGCGGTCAGAGCAAGGGCGACACCGAGGCCGTCGAGCGGCTTCCCTGACCCGACACCTCCGGCGAGGAGCACGATCCCGGCCGCCGCGAGCCCCGCCCACAGGAAGTCGGCCGGCCGTCGCGATCCGAGGACCGCGACGCCTAGCGGCCCGATGAACTCGAACGTGACCGCGACACCGAGTGGAAGACGGTCGAGCGATTCGTAGAAGCAGAGGTTCATCGCGGCCAGTGTCACCCCGAAGGCGAAGGCGTTCCGTCGCGCCTCGGGAGCGAGCCCGCCGAACTTCGGCCGCCAGAAGACGCAGAGAATGACCGCGGCCGAGACCGTCCGCAGGAATACTCCGGCGGCGGGACCGGTCTCGTCGAAGAGCGTCGTCGCCAGCGCCGAGCCACCCTGGACCGAGCAGATCGCCGCGACCACCATCGCGACGGGCAGCGGGCCGGCGCGCCGACCGGCGTCGGTCCCCGCCGTCGCGGTGCTCAGACCGGTGCCCGCGGGCGGCGCTCGCGCGGCGGGGGCCGGCGAGGCTGCGACTTGCGGACCTCGTCCCAGAGCCGGCGCTCGAAGTCCGGCCAGTCGACGGGGCTCGGCTCCGTCGGCTCGCCGCCGTCGGGGCCTCTCCCCCCACCCTCGTCGCTCTGACCGCGGCGGCGGCCGAAGAGCATCGCCCACTGGGTCGCGCCGACGACCATCAACGCATAGGCGAATCCGGCGGCGACGGTGCGGTCGGTGGACTGGGCGATGAGGAGGCACGGGATGAACGCGATCGTCGCGCCGGCGCCGATGACCACCAGCAGGCGCCGCTCCTCCGGACGGGACCCGTAAAGGCCGGCCGCGATGATCAGAACCGCCGGGATCGCGCACAGCATGGGACCGAGACTAACGCCCGGGCCATTGTCAGCTTCGAGGCAGGAATCCCGGCAGCTCTGCTTCGCGGGTGATCGGCGGTTCGAACCCCCTCTCAGACAAGCGCTCGAGGTTGCGTGTCTCTCGCGGCAACAGACCGAGAGCCAGCGATACGAACGCGATCACGCAGCTCCCGAGCAGCACCTCCGAGGCCCCGAGGGATGCCGCCAATGGTCCCGCGACGAGGTAGCCGATCGGCAACAGTGCGAAGGAGACCATCCAGTCGTAGGAGGTCACACGCGAAAGCGCCTGGGGAGGGATCCGTTCGGCCAGAGCCGTTATCCACCACACCTCGAACGCCCCAAAACTCGTGCCAGCCACGACGGCCATCGGAAAAACGATCCAGAGCGGCGCACCGATCGCGAAAACCAGGAACGCCGGTGGCCAGGTGAGGATCGAGATCATCCCGAGGCGCATCGGGTGAAGCGGCTTCCAGCGAATGCCGAGGAGGGAGCCGATCACGCTGCCGACCCCGAACACGGCGGTGAGGATGCCGAACACGCTGACGTGGCCGTACTGCTCCGTCGCGACCGTCGGCCCGAGCACCATCTCCGAGGCGAAGGCGGTCGCGACCGCCAGGGAGAAGACCACGAGCGTCACCCAAACCCAGGCGCGCGAGCGCACCTCCTCGAACCCGTCGCGGAGATCCGCCCAGACCCCGCCCTGCTCCGTATCGGCTGCGCCGGCGTCCGACCGGCTTCTCGGGCTGATCCGGACGAGGCAGGCCGCGCTGAACGCGAACGTCGCCGCGTCGAGCGCGAACGCCTCCCCGGCTCCGACGCCGAGGACGAGTGCGGTCGCCAGTGCCGGGCCGACGAGCTCCGCTACGTTCCCGGAAGTAGTCGTCAGCGCGTTCGCCTCCTGGATCTCCGATTCGCTCACGGTCTGGGGAATGAGTCCCGTGGCGGCGGGCTGAAAGAAGGCCTCGGCGGCGCCGAACAGCGCTTCGATCACGACGATTTGCCAGACCGCCACCACGTCGGCGAGGATCAGCACCGCCAAGAGCGCGTGCAGGCCGAACCTCACGACATCGGTGACGACCATCAGCCGGTGCCTGGGCAAACGATCCGCCCAGACGCCCCCGATCAGGAGCAGACCGACCAGCGGCACGGTTCGAGCGACGAGGACGAGGCCGAGGTCCGTCGGGTTGCCCGTCAGGTCAATGACGAAGAGCGCCAGCGCGACAACGACCACCCCGTCACCGATCAGGCTCGCCGACTGAGCCGCCCAAAGTAGGCGAAAGTCCCGGTGGCGGAACACCGAACCGGAGCCGGGTCTGGGCGCATCGTGAGCGGCCATCTGATTGACCGTAGCCGTCAGGTCCCGCTCAGATGTTGCAGCCGTGCGCGCCGCCGGTGAAGCCCCGCACCATCGCGTCGGCGTTCGCCTTCTCCATCCCGATGTAGGTGGCGCCGCCGGAGTCCTCGGGCCCGAGGGTGTCTCCGTAGAGCTCGTAGTCGGAGGTCGCGCCGGACTGGTCGGCGATCGCGTCCGCAAGCTTCGGACTCAGTGAGCTCTCAGGGAAGATCGCCTTCACGCCTTCCCGTTTGATCAGGTCGCTCAGCTCACTGACGTCCTTGGCCGATGGCTGTGCCTCGGTCGTCTGCGAGGGGATGATCGCGCCGACGACCTCGATCCCGTAGCGCTCGGCGAAATACCCGAAGGCATCGTGGTCGGTCACCAGCTTGCGGTCGGATGCGGGAACGGTGTCCATGCAGGCCCGAATCGACGCGTCCATCCCCCGCAGGCGCGCGATGTAGCGGGAGGCGTTCCTGCGGTACAGGGCGGCGTGGGCCGGGTCGGCCTCGCTGAGCGAGTCGGCGATCTCCCTCACCGCGGCCTCGGCGTTGAGCGGGTCATGCCACCAGTGGGGATCGAACTCAGAGGCCTCGGCACCCGAGGACTCCCCCGGACGGCGGTCGGGGACCGCAGCGCCGAGGTCGACCGTCTCCGCAGCGCTGCCGCTCTCGTCCACCACCTCGCCCACCCATGAGTCCAGGTTGTCGCCGCTCGAGAAGACGATCCGGGCGCCGGCGGCGTCGGTGACATCGCTCGGCCGCGGCTCGTAGGCATGCGGATCAGTGTTCGGCTGGAGGATCTGGTCGACGCTGACGGCGCGCCCCCCCACCTCGCGAACGAAGTCCCCGATCTGGGTCGTCGTTGCGACCACGGGGACGCCGTTGCCCGGATCCGAGCCCGAGCCGCAGCCGGCGACGGCGCCCGCCAGAAGCAGGACCACGAGTGAGCCAGTGAGTGCGGCGTGCCGAGAGGCCGTGCGGGTGGTGAGTCGGGGCGAGGGCGCCATCGGCCACACGCTACAAGAAATGAGACTCATTCTCATTTAGCCCGGTTGGCGGCTCCCCGCCGGCGCGACGTGTCGATTTGGGCACCGAGGCGGTGCCCAATCTGCTCTTCGCCACGGGCACGACCCGTCCTCGTAGCGGGGGCGACTGGTCTGTGCGCTTCGTCACCTATGAAAGATCCGTTGCGGTTTCGGTTTTCCGTCGGGCCCCGTTGCCAGCCTGGACCCACGATGAATGAGAGAAGAAGAAACAGACGAGAAGGCGGACGGCGGGGCGGAGCCTCCCGGGGCCGCGCACGCTGCACGAGCCTCGACCTGCGCGAGGACCTGACCCGCGAGCTGGCGATCTGCCGCACGCTCGCTGTCAGGCAGGACCCCGGCTACGGCCGGGCTGCCGCACGCTGGGTCGGGCGACTCAGGGCCGAGGCCGGCGCGTCTAGCCAACAGGCTTGCGACGCGGCGGCGGCCTTGGTGATGCTGCGCTTCGAGCCCCACTCCGAGCAGGCGACCAGGCAGCTCGACGAGCTGCTGGCCGGCCCGCCCGCCGCGACGCGCGGCGCCTGAGCCCACCCGGCGCGGCGCCTAGCCCAGCGACGCGGTGCGTGCCCTAGTACCGGTACTGGTCCGTCTTATAGGGGCCCTCGACCGGGACGCCGACGTAGGCGGCCTGATCGGGGGTCAGCTCGGTCAGCTCGACGCCGAGTGCGTCGAGATGCATCCGGGCGACCTTCTCGTCGAGGTGCTTCGGAAGCACGTAG
>JBBSQE010000205.1:0-4732 GCA_038258095.1 Solirubrobacterales bacterium
AGAGCAGGCGCTGCGGCCTCGCTCCCTCGTTCTGGAGCCGCAGCATCCGGTCGGTCGCGAGCAGCTCGCGGTAGTCGCGGTAGGCGGCCTTCCCGACCGCGATGCCGAGCGTGCCGCGGAGCTCGTCCGGCGTCTCGTCGATGACGGCGGCGTCCCAGCGGCTCATGAAGAGCGAGGCGACCGAGGCCACGTCGGGGTTCAGGCCATCGGCGACCCGACGCTCGATGCCCTTCAGGTAGGCGTCGGCGGCGGCGAGATACTGCTGGCCACTGAACAGCAGCGTCACGTTGACCGGGATGCCGGCGTAGATCGTCTCCTCGATCGCGCGCAGCCCGTTCGGGGTGCCGGGAATCTTGATGAAGACGTTGTGGCGGCCGGCCTGGGCGTGCAGCTTGGCGGCCTGCTCGATCGTCGCGTCGGCGTCGTCGGCCAGGAGCGGTGAGACCTCCAGCGACACGAACCCGTCGACCCCATCTGTGCGTTCGTGAACGCCGGCGAAGAGCTCGGCCGCATCGGTGAGGTCGGCGATCGCCACCTCGAAGAAGATGCCCTCCGTCGATTCCCCGCTGGACTCGGAGATCTGCTCGTCGTAGTCGTCGCCGCCCGAGATCGCCTTGTCGAAGATCGTCGGGTTCGAGGTGAGGCCGGTCAGCGCGAAGTCGTCGATGTAGCTCTGGAGAACGCCGTCCCTCAGCATCGCGCGGGTGATGTTGTCCACCCAGAGGCTCTGGCCCAGATCGTGAAGCGCCTGCGTCCTGTCGTTACTCATGGTCTTGTTCCTCCAGTAGCTCGCGGCCGGCCTCGACGACCTTCTCCGGAGTGAACCCGAACTTGTCGAGCACCTCCTTGAGCGGGGCCGAGGCGCCGAATGTATGCATCCCGATGATCCTTCCCTGTGGGCCGACGTATCGGTCCCACCCCAGGGTAGAAGCCTGCTCCACCGCCACACGCGCCTGCACTGACCGGGGCAGGACGCTCTCGCGGTAGGACTCGTCCTGGTTATCGAAAAGAAACCAGGAGGGAAGGCTGACGACGCGGGAGCGCACACCCTCGGCGCTCAGCTCCTCGTGGGCGGCGACGGCGAGATGGACCTCGGAGCCGGTGCCGATGAAGATGATCTCGGGCTCACCCTCGCAGTCGCCGAGGACGTAGCCGCCGCGGGCCAGCCCGGCCGCCGGGGCGTAGCGCTCCCGGTCGAGAACCGGGATCGTCTGGCGGCTCAGGATCAGCGCTGTCGGCTCGTGCTGCGCCTCCATGATCACGCGCCAGGCGGCCGCCGTCTCGTTCGCGTCGCAGGGGCGGATCACGTTGAGGCCGGGCATCGCCCGCAGCGAGGCAAGCTGCTCGACCGGCTGGTGGGTGGGGCCGTCCTCTCCGAGCCCGATTGAGTCGTGGCTGAACCAGTGGACGACGGGCAGCTCCATCAGCGCCGAGAGGCGGATTGCCGGCCGCGCGTAGTCGGAGAAGATCAGATAGGTCGACCAGACCGGACGGATCTTGGAGAGCGACAGCCCATTCGAGATCGCCGCCGATTCGTGCTCGCGGATGCCGAGGTGCAGGATCCGCCCGCCGCGGTCGGAGGCGTTGAAGTCAGCCGCGCCCTCGAAGCTGAACCCGCTCGAGGTCGAGCCCGTGAGGTCGGCGGAGCCGGTGAGGAGCCAGGGCACCCGCTGGGCGATCGAGTCGAGGACCTCGTGCGAGGCCTTGCGCGTCGCGATCCCCTTCTCGTCGAGCGCGAAGGTCGGGATGTCGATGTCCCACCCGTCGGGAAGCTCGCGGCGCTGCATCTGGTCGATCTGCGTGCCCAGTGTCTCGTGCTCGCGCTCGAAGCCGGCGCGGAGCCGGCCCCACTCCTTCGAGGCCTCGGCTCCGCGTTTTCCGACGCCGTCGCAGAAGTGCTCGTACACGCCCTCGGGGACGAGGAACTGCGCGTCCTCGGGCCAGCCGTAGGCCTCCTTCGTGGCGCGCACCTCGTCCTCGCCGAGCGGCTCGCCGTGCGCGGCCGAGGTGTCCTGCTTGTGCGGGGACCCCCAGCCGATGTGGCTGTCGACGATGACCAGCGTCGGCCGTTCGGACTCCTCGCGGAAGGTGGTGAAGGCCCGCTCCAGGAGGCCGAGGTCGTTCGCGTCGCCGACCCTGGTCACGTTCCATCCGTAGCCCATGAACCGTGCCGCGACATCGTCGGAATAGGCGAGAGACGTGTTGCCGTCGATCGTGATGTGGTTGTTGTCGTAGATCCAGCAGAGGTTGGAGAGCCTCTGGTGCCCGGCGAGGGAGGCGGCCTCGTTCGAGACGCCCTCCATCAGGTCGCCGTCGCCGCAGATGGCGTAGACGTCGTAGTCGAACATCGGGAACCCGGAGCGGTTGAAGTGGGCGCCCTGCCACTGCGAGCCGATCGCCATGCCGACCGAGGTCGCCACACCCTGCCCGAGCGGCCCGGTGGTCGTCTCGACGCCGGTGGTGATGTGGTACTCGGGGTGGCCGGCGGCCTTCGAGTCGAGCTGGCGGAAGCTCTTGATGTCGTCCATCGAGATCGCCGGGTCGCCGAGCGTCTCGTAGGCCGAGTCGACCGACTTGACCCCGGCCAGGTGGAGCAGCGAGTAGAGGAGCATCGACGCGTGCCCGGCGGAGAGGATGAACCGGTCGCGGTTGGGCCAGATCGGCTCGTCGGGGTCGAAGCGCAGGAACTTCTGCCAGACGGTGTAGGCGACTGGCGCCAGCGCCATAGGAGTGCCGGGATGCCCCGAGTCGGCCTTCTGGATGGCGTCGATCGAGAGCGTGCGGATCGTGTTGATGCAGAGCTGGTCGAGGTCCTTGTTCGCTGCGTTTGACGCTTCCATCCGTGGTCTCGATCCTAGTCCTACTCAGAAGCTGAGATATTGCGGTCTCGTGACCGACGAGGACGCAGAGAAGAAAGTCGCGGCGGAGGCCGCCGCCGCGCTGGTCTCCGACGGGATGACGGTCGGCCTCGGGACCGGCTCAACGGTCGCCCATCTCCTGCCGGCGCTGGCGGCCCGTGGTCTGGACATCCGCTGCGTCGCCACCTCACCCGCGACGGAATCAGCGAGTCGCGACCTCGGCCTCTCGATCGAGCCGTTCGAGTCCCTCGGCCACCTGGACATCGCGATCGACGGGACCGACCAGGTCGCGCCCGACGGTTGGCTCATCAAGGGCGGCGGCGGCGCGCACCTGCGCGAGAAGATCGTCGCGGCGTCCACCCGGCGGTTCGTCGTGATCGCCCAGTCGTCGAAGCTGGTCGACGCGCTACGCCCCCCTCTCCCGCTCGAGCTGAGGACCTTCGGGATGGCCGCTACCTTGGAGTCCCTCGAGCCGCTCGGCGAGGTCGTCGTCCGAGACTGCCCCCCGAGCCCGGACGCCGGGGTGATCGCCGACCTCACCTGCGACATCGGCGACCCCGCTGCGCTCGCTCGGGAGCTCGAGGCGACCCCGGGGGTGGCCGCCCACGGCCTCTTTGACGCGGCGCTCGTCAGCGAGGTTCTGGTCGGCCGCGGGGCCGAAGTGGCGACGGTTTTCAGCCGGAGCTGACCCAGGGAGGAACGCGCTGCCCGCTCCGCGGGGACGCTGACGGTGCCGAGTGGGAAGTTGACGCCCGCCCAGGGGCATCAACTATGGCACCCGGGCGGCCTCGTCGGCCACGACGATCATCTCCGGGGCCGCGACGCGGCCCGCCGGGATCGACGTGTCCCCGGCGAGAAGCTTGGCCAGCGCATCCTGCTTCTCCTCACCGGTGACGAGGAAGACGATCAGCCGCGCCGCGTCGAGGGCCGGGTAGGTGAGCGTCATGCGGCGGGTGTCCTGGTAGGTCCCTCCGGTGAGGGCGACGCGGCGGTCCGTCACATCCAGAACCGGGTCGCCGGGCACGAGCGACGCCGTGTGCCCATCCGGCCCGAGGCCCAGGTGGATCACGTCGATGCGCGCGGGGAGGGAAGACTCGTAGTCGGCGCAGGCCCCGTCGAGGTCCCTGCTCGTCACCGGCATGGGACGGACGATCGCCTGCTGGGCGAGGGGCAGGGAGGTGATGATGTGGGTCAGGTTCCGCTCGTCGGAGCCGGGGGGCGCGACCCGCTCATCGACCTGGAACATCTGGGTCTCGTCCCACGGGAGCTCGGCTTCAGCGAGGTGCCCGAGCATCTGCCACGGAGTCCTGCCGCCGGACACGGCGAAGGACACGGTGCCGCGCTCGGCCGCGGCCTTCTGACCACCCGCGACGAGCAACTCAGCGGCCCGCTTGGCCGCCGCGTCGGAGTCCGCGACGGTCTCGAGCTTCACCGAAGCGCTAGCTCTTCTTCTCGTCGTGTCCGCCGAACTGCTTGCGCATGGCGGACATGACCTTGTCGCCGAACTCGTCGAGGTTGCGGGACGAGAAGCGCTCGAAGAGCGCGGCGGTGAGGACGGGGGAGGGCACGCCCTCCTCGATCGCCGCGATGGAGGTCCAGCGGCCCTCGCCGGAGTCCGAGACCTTGCCGGAGAACTCCGAGAGGTCGCCCGACTCGTGCATGGCGGCGGCGGTCAGATCGAGGAGCCAGGAGCCGATCACGCTGCCCCGGCGCCACACCTCGGCGACGTCGGGAAGGTCGAGGTCGTACTGGTAGAACTCGGGATGCTCGAGCGGAGCGGTCTCGGCGTCGGCGTCGCGCTCGGTCCTGCCGGCGTTCGCCGACTTGAGGATGTTCAGGCCCTCGGCGTAGGCGGCCATGACCCCGTACTCGAT
>JBBSQE010000206.1:0-4677 GCA_038258095.1 Solirubrobacterales bacterium
GCCGCCTCGGCACGCTCGGCCAGCTCGCGCTCGGCCTCGCGCTCAGCGCTGCCTGCACTCACGGTTCTGCCCGGGTGGCGCGTCGGCCGAGGAGGTCGACCGGCCAGGAGCTCCGCCGCCCGAAGCTTGCGCCGGACCAGCGAGGGCCGCCCGAAGGCGTAGTCCTCGCCCTTCGTCAGCAGGTGCCAGGCGAGAGTGGCGATCTTTCGAGCGACGGCAACCGCGGCGACCTGGGCACCGCGGCGGGCACGGATCCGCTCACCGAAGGCCGCAGCGGTCCCGGGGTCCTGATCGCCACCCAAGCGGCCTCGACCAAGACCGAACGAGCCTGGGCATTACCGCGTTTTGAGATCCGCCCGTGGCGGGGTGCGTCGTCGCCTGACTGGCGGACCGTCGGATCGAGGCCGAGGTAGCCGACCAGCTCGCGCGCAGACCCGAAGCGCGAGATCTCGCCGATCGCCGCGATCAGGGCGACCGCCGCTCCGAGCCCGACTCCCGGGATCGTCATCAGCCGCTTGGTCTCCTCGGATTCGATCGCCCACTCGGCCAGCCTGCGGTCGATCGCTGCGATCTCGCCCTCGAGAAAGCCGATCTGGCGCAGGCAGCCGTCGACCGTCTCCTGCTCTTCGGCCGGCAGCTCCCGCTCGCCCAGCCAATCGCTTCCCTTCTTGCCGAACAGGTCAGAGACGGGCGGCTTGCCGAGTAGGCAGCGCGAGAGCGAGGCGTGAACCTCGTTCTTCGCCCTGGTCCGCTGGCGGACCAGGGCGGCGCGGCGGGCCACCCGCCGGCGCAGGGCGCCGATCTCAGCCGGTGGGACCCAGACCGGCGCCAACATGCCCGCCTCGCCGAGTTTGGCGAGGGTGCGGGCATCGAAGCGGTCTGACTTGACCCGGGCATGGGAGATCGCCCGCACCTCGGCAGCGTTTGCGACCACCACCTCGGCCACGTGGGGGGCGAGGATTCGGGCGATCTCAAAGGAAGGCCCGGTCGCCTCCATGACGACGCGGTCTTCGTGACCGAGGCTCTGGGCGAAGAGCTCGAGCTCTTCGCGGTCGGTCTTGATTCGTCCCACGGAGCGGGTCTCACCGCTCTCGCGGATCGCCACCTCGCAGAAGCTCTGGTGGACATCGAGCGCTATGCACCGCATCGCTACCTCCTGACGTCGCTTTTCACTTTGCTGCGGAGCAGCTCGGGCAAACGACAACTACGGATTCGCGCTCGCGGCGCAACCGGGCTGGTCGCAGGGGCGGCCAAATAGGATCGCGGGCTCTCGGCCCATAGAACCTGGACGGCCTGCCCTTTCATCTGCTCCGGAACGCCCCCGTCCCGGTCAGCCGAAGCTATTCGAGGGCTCGGATGGCGTTCCGAGAGGCAGTTTCATGCCAGTAGGATCGTGGGATGAGCGACTCCAGAGAAGAACTCCGCAAGGACCGGATAGAGGCCGACGCCGCTGCTGCCGACCAGGAGCGCCGGCAGCGGTTGATGAAGCTGATCGGCGCCGCCGTCGGCGCCGCCGTGTTGATCGTCGTCGTTGCGATCGTCGTCAGTCAGTCGGGAGGCGATGACTCGAAGAGCCCTGAGTCAGCGCCGAAGGGACTGCTCGGCGGGATCCCTCAGAGCGGCACGATCCTCGGTGATCCCTCCGCCCCGGTCACCGTGACCGAATACGGAGACCTTCAGTGCCCGATCTGCAAGGAGTACTCGCAGACGGTGGTCCCGGAGGTGATCAACGGCCCGGTCCGCTCGGGCAATGCCAAGCTCGAGTTCAAGAACTGGGTGATCATCGGACCCCAGTCGGTCACCGCCGCGAAGGCCTCGCTCGCAGCGGCGAAGCAGAACCGGTACTGGCAGTTCATCGAGGCCTTCTACGCCAACCAGGGGGAGGAGAACAGCGGCTACGTAACCGACGCCTTCCTGTTGCGAATCGCCCAGGCCGCCGGAGTCCCGGATATCGCGAAGTGGCAGACCGACCGCAAGGCCGTGCCGACGGCCGACCTGAAGGCGATCGACAAGGAGGCATCCGGGCCGCTCGGCTTCACCGGCACGCCGTCGTTCGCGATCACCGGCGCCGACGGCAAGACAAAGCCCCTGGGAACGGTCGATGCAAACGCGATCAAGCAGGCGATAGCCGGGGCACAGTGATCCCGGTGAGGGAGGAAGTCGCATGAGTGAGGTCAACGGCGACCGCACCGCCTGGCTCCGCTGCTACCGCTGCTGGTCGCAGAACCTCGAGATCCAGATCCACTACGACGCGATCCGCCGCGTCGATCCCGAGACGGGGATTCCGGCGGAGGGGATCGACGAGGTCCAGGAGTCCGTGGTCCAGTGCCTCGACTGTATGCACGACCAGCCCCACCTCGCCCTCCAAGGCGACCGCGTCGTCCAGATCGAGGACCGCTGGGAGCGGATGGTCGCCGGCACGCCCTGGGTCGCCTCCTGCACCGTGCAGATCGACGCCGAGCATGTCGAGATGTGCTCCGGCCCCGAGGCCGCCGAGTCACTCACCTACGGCGCCTTCGGAGATGCCGGCACCCGCGAGTTCTTCACCCACGTCCGCTTCCACAAGCACGAGGAGAGCCAGATCGTGGTCCATCTGCTCGTGGAGCTCTACGCACGCTCCGCTTCAGAGGCGACGGACGTGCTCGAGGAGGCCTCGCGCGGCCTCCTGGAGATCACATCCCTCGCCGAGGAGTCACGCCCCCCGGCACACGCCTCAGACGAGGCGCACTGACCAACCCGTCGAGCGTAGGTCCCGGTACGCGGGACCGGCCCGCGACAGCGGGCTAGCCGCCCGCCGGGCCGCCTCCGTGGCGTTCCTTGGCCTCGGGTGTGGACTCCGGTGCCGCCTTAAGGCCGCCTTGCCCGCCGCCCGGCTTCTTCCCGGAACCCGGCTCCTTGAGGGCATCCTTGGCCGCCATCGCCTTGTCCTTCAGGCTGCCCTTACCCTTGGCGATGTCCTCGAGTTGGTTCGCGTCGCCCTTCAGGGCGTCGGTGCCGCCCCGCTTGTCGACGGCGTCCTTCGCCTTGTCGGCCAGTTTCTTGAAGTTGACCACTGTCTGCCCTTCGTTAGTCGACGTCGGCTTCTGCCGCGGGCGCCTCGCCCTCGACCTTACGCGGGACCAGCACCGAGCGCTTGAACTCGGCCACGAGGGTCCCGTCCTGGTTCAGCACCCGGGTGTGGACGCGGACGATGCCGCGGTCGAGCTTCGACTTCGATGGGCGCACGTCGAGGACCTCGGACTCACAGAAGAGCGTGTCGCCGTGGAATACGGGAGCCGGGTGGCTGAGCTCGTCGGTGGCGAGGTTCGCGATCGCCTTGCCGGAAACGTCCCCGACCGACATGCCGAGCGCCAGTGAGTAGACGAGTGGGCCGACGACGACGTTGCGGCCCTGCTGGGAGTTGCCCGCATAGACGTCGTTGATGTGAAGCGGGTGGTGATTCATCGTGATCAGGCAGAAGAGGTGGTCATCTGACTCGGTCACGGTCTTGGCGGGCCAGTGCTTGTAGACGGCACCTTTCTCGAACTCCTCCAGGTAGCGCCCGTACTGCCTCGCCCCCGAGGCCTCGCGCTCGGCCTGGTCGGTCGTGAATCCCTCGTTTGACTCTGACTCGCTCATCTGAATCGCAGCTTCTCCTTGGGGTGGTTGGGTGCCCTCCTCCGGCGCGGGATCGTAGCGTTGCCGGGACGCCGGCTACATCCCGGTCACAGCCGCCTCGACCCCCTCGAAGCGCCCGATGTCGACGATCTCCGCCCTCACCGCGGCCTCGACGCCGGCATCGAGCGACTCGAAGGGGTCGACGGTGACCTCCACTCGACCCCTGGTGCGCTTCGCCTTCCATGTGCCGGCCGCCTTCCCGTCGACCGAGACGGTCGGCCTGATGATCCCACCGCCCGGCCAGACCCGGGAGACCCGTTTCGGGTCGATGGCGAAATCACGATCCACGTGGGCGAGGTAGATGTTGTCGAACGCCGGGAGCAGACGAACGAGTGGCGAGCGCGGAAGGCGGCGCGCCGACCCCCGGAGGGCCAAGAGCTTCTCCCCTCCGACGTTCACTTCCTCGAGCTCTTTCGAAATCGCCTCCATCCCGGCCCGGCAATCGCGCAGGCCGAGACCGGACCAGGAGGCGAAATCACGCTCATCCGCCGACCCGAACGCGGCGAAGTAGCGGCGCGCCAGCTCCGCCAACGCCGGCCCCCGGTCCAGCGTCCGGGGCCGCCCGATCCAATCCTCGGCGATCACGTAGGTGGTCTCTCGCCCTTCCTCGGGCCCGAGCATCGCGAACCCCTCGAGGACCGGTAGCCGGGCGAGGTGGTGGCCGACGCTCGCGCGATCGAACTCCAGCCCGCTCGCGGCGATGCCGTCGAGTGCCGCCTTCCTCGCGATGGTCCCATCCTCCTTGAGCATCCGCCGCAGCACGTTCGAGACGCGGTCCTGCGCCCGGCGATCGATGCCGTAGCCCTCGGCCATGCGGCGCCTGGCCCAATTCAGCTGGCTCTCGGCGTAGAGCGGCACCTGCCAGGCGAGATCTTCTGCCGCCAGCAGGTGCAGGGTCCCACGCATGGCCCAGACACGCACGATCGAGCGGTCCTCGGCCCGTGCCCGGTCCACATCAGCGGCGGTGATCCGCCGCGACCGAGCACGGATCCCGAGACGTCCGGCAACCGGATCCTGAGC
>JBBSQE010000207.1:0-4612 GCA_038258095.1 Solirubrobacterales bacterium
ACCCACCAGCTCCGCAACACGATGATCGTGTTCGTATCCGACAATGGCTGGCTCCAGGGCGAGCACCGGATCCCCGGGGACAAGTTCCTCCCCTACGAGGAAGCCCTGCGGGTGCCGTTGATCATCCGCGGACCGGGCGTACCGGCGGGGAACACCGTGCACGGGCAGGTTTCGAACATCGACTTCGCGCCGACCCTCGTCGATATCGCGAACGCCCGGGCGGGGCGGCGCATGGATGGGGTGTCGCTCTTGCCGACGATCCATCACCCGCGCAACCGTCCCAGGCGGGCGATCGAGATCGAGGCATTGGCACGCCTGTTCGCGGCCGAGAGCGGAATCCCACAGAACAACTGGGACCGTCCCTACACGGGTGTGCGGACCAACCGCTACACCTACGTCGTCTGGACGGAGACGGGGGAGCGCGAGCTGTATGACCGCAAGAAGGATCCCTACGAGCGCAGCAGCGTCGTCGACGATCCCGCCTACGCCGGCGTCGCCGCCCGGCTCGCCCGCAAGCTCGTCGTGCTGCGGCACTGCAGGGGAGCCTCATGCAACGTCAGGCCCTGAGGCGCACGACCCTAGCGGCGACTCTCGTCCTCCTCCTCACGGCGGCCGGCTCCGCGGGGGCGAAGCCGCGCGCTCCCCTGCCGGTCCACAACGCCCGCTACTGCGAGATCCTCGAGCTCCGGGGAGCCATCCCCGATGCGACAGTCACGGTCTGGAACACGATCGGGTTGAACAACTGCCCCCCGGCACTCTGGGACCCCCTGGATGCGGGCGAGCTCGCGAAGGAGAGGGGAGACACCCTCGTGATCCTCAACGGCCCCCGCCATTTCCTGATGGATTCGGCAGCCGGGCGAGTCGGGGGGACCCATTCCTTCCATGGCCTGAGGACGCGGAAGGTCGCGACGATCCCGATTCGGCGCGCCGCTGATCTCGCCAGGGCGCCCTACGCCGAGCGCAGGATCAGCCGGGTCAACACCTGGCACTGGAGGAAGGGCAGGCGCGTGTTCCTGCTGCTCGCGCCCGACGGGTCCAACTACGTCATGCAGAGCTACTCGCAGATCGTCGATCCGACCCTGAAGATCGGCCAGCTCCGCTCGATCGGCCGGCGCCTGACCCTGCCGCCCGGCTGGACCTACCGGTCCCGGGTGCTGAGCCACTCGCTGACGCTGAGGGCCAGAGGGGGTGCGACGATCGTCCAGGACGACCTGACCAACACCTATCAGCGAGTCCCGCCATACCGCAAGGCCCCAAAGCCGAAGCGCCGGGCCGTCCACGTCACAGGGATGACGAAGGCGGTCGCCTCTCCGTCCTCCGGGACCATCGAGGACAAGGGCACGATCACCGGGGCGCCATTCGGCCGGGGCACGGTCGATCTCGTCGTCAAGTTCGCGGGATCGCAGGTGACCGGGACGTTCCGGATCGACTCGACCCGGGGCTCCGCGTTCGGCAACGTCGACATGACCTACGTGATCAGCGGGGGAGAGATCACCTTCACGGGCACGGCCGAGATAACCGGTGGCACCGGCACCTACTGGAGGATGAAGGGCCGCGACCTCCGCGCCTATGACCACAACACGCTCGACGGGCAGAACGGCACCCTCACGCTCGACGGCTCGGCGACCTACTAGCGTCCGCCCTCGGCCGTCACCGGCTGTCAGGATGCTGCTCCATGACTGCCACCGAGCCTCAAACCACGTACGCCGTTCCACAGGATTTCGAGGATTTCCGCGAGACCATTCGCAAGATGGTCGTCGAGCGGGTCGCTCCGCGCGCCGCCGAGATCGACGAGACGGCCACGTACCCCCAGGACATCCGGGAGCTCTTCGCCTCGCACGACCTGATGGGCCTTCCGTTCGATACCGAGCACGGTGGGACCGGCACCGGGACCCTGATGCTGAACATCGCGGTCGAGGAGGTCGCCAAGGCCTGCGCCTCGAGCGCCCTGATCCTGATGATCCAGGAGCTCGGGACGCTTCCGCTCAACCTGTTCGGCACGGACGAGCAGAAGCAGCGCTTCCTGCCGAAGTGCGCCTCCGGCGAGTGGTCGCCCGCGTACGCGCTGTCTGAGCCCGACGCCGGCTCGGACCCCGGCGGCATGCGCACCAGGGCGGTTCGCGACGGCGGTGAGTGGGTCATCGACGGCACCAAGAACTGGATCACCAACCTCGGTGTCGCCGATTTCTACATCTGCTTCGCGGTGACGAACCCCGACGAGGGGCACTCCCGCGGGATCTCCGCCTTCGTCGTCGAGGCCGATCGGCCCGGCTTCTCCGTCGGCAAGCTGGAGAAGAAGCTCGGCATCCGCGGGTCGCCCACCGGCCAGCCGATCTTCGATCAGGTTCGCGTTCCCGCCGAGAACCTGATCGGCGAGGAGAACGAGGGCTTCAAAGTTGCGATGGCGACGCTCGACCGCTCGCGCCTCGGCGTTGCGGCCCAGGCCGTCGGCATCGCCCAGGGTGCGACCGACTACGCCGCCGCCTACGCCCAGGAGCGCAAGCAGTTCGGCAAGCCGATCGCCGCCTTCCAGGGCATCCAGTTCAAGCTCGCCGACATGGAGTCCCGTACGGCGGCCGCCCGCGAGCTCCTATACAGCGCCTGCTCGAAGGTCGACGCGGAGACGCCCGGCTACGGCAAGTACTCCGCGATGGCGAAGCTGATCGCCTCCGACACGGCGATGTTCGCCACGACCGAGGCGGTCCAGGTCCTCGGCGGCTACGGCTACGTCAACGAGTACCCGGTCGAGCGGATGATGCGCGACGCGAAGATCACCCAGATCTACGAGGGAACGAACGAGATCCAGCGAGTGGTGATCGCCCGCACGATGGGCTGAGGCGGTCGCTCAGTCGACCAGCCGCCGCGTCATCTGCCGCACCGCCAGGCGCCACATCGCGAAGGCGAAGATCGCCAGGACGCCGATCCGTAGGAGGTCGACAGCTTCGAAGCCGAAGGCCGCTCCCCGAACAAGCTCGACGAGCTGGTAGAGCGGGTTGAACTGGGCCGCTATCTGGAAGCCCTGGGGAAGCTGGTTGATCGGGAAGAACGAGCCGGCGACCAGGAACAGCGGGGTGATGACCGTCGTCGTGACGTAGTTGAACTGGTCGATCTTCGCCACGGTTCCGGCGACGGCGATCCCGAACGCCGAGAAGCCGAGAGCCGTGATGAACCCGAAGAACGGGACGAGGAGCATCCCGAACGTGGGATCCAGCCCGAAGCAGAAGGCGACGAGCAGCGGGAAGCAGCCGTAGACGCCGGCCCGCAGTGCGATCCAGAGCATTTCCGCCGTGACCAGCTCCTCGACATCGACCGGCGCGGCGAGGATCGCGTCGTAGGTGCGCTGGAACCGGTGCTTGACGAAGGTGCCGAACATCGCCGGAAGGGCGCTGGAGAAGATCACCGCCGTCGCGACCATCCCCGTGCCGACGAACTCGATGTAGTCGATCCCCTCGACGTTCGAGACGATCGTCGACCCGAGGCCGAGTCCGAATGCGAGCAGATAGATCGTCGGCTCCAGCAGGCTGGAGAAGGTCGTCGCCTTCCAGAAGGTCTGGAAGTTCGCGACCTCGCGGCTCATCACGCCGGTGATCGCCGCCGGGTCGAGCCGGCGGATGTTGATCGGGTCCGGATCGCCGTTCACTCCGCCTCCTCTCCGGTCAGCAGAACGAAGACGTCCTCGAGCGACGCGGCGCGCACCACGGCGTCGTCCGGCACGGTGCCGTCGGTCGAGCGCTCCGAGCCGACTATCGCAATCGCCGGGCCGGCGGGCCTGACCTGGTGCCCGGCCTTCTCGGCTCCGGCTCTGACCTCGGCGAGCCGGTCTGGCGGCCCGTAGACCTCGGCTGTCTGCGTACCTGCGTACTTGGTGATCAGCTCCGACGGCTTGCCGCGTGCGACCACTTTGCCGGCGGCCATCACCGCGACCTCATCGGCCAGCCGCTCCGCTTCCTCGATGTAGTGGGTCGACATCAAGATCGTCGCCCCCCGCGTGCGCAGGTCGTCGATCAGCGTCCACATCTGGGTGCGAATCTGAGGGTCCAGGCCGACGGTCGGCTCATCCAGGAGCACCAGCCGGGGCTCATGGACGAGTCCGCGTGCCAGGAGCAGCCGGCGCCGCATGCCGCCCGAGAGCTCGTCCACCGCGTCGGTCCGGCGGTCGGTGAGGCGAGCGCGCTCCAGCGATTGGTCCACCGCGGCGGCCACGTCCCTGACGCGGTAGAGCCGCGCGAAGACCTTGAGGTTCTCCTCCACGGTGACGTCGATGTCGAGGTTGTCCAGCTGCGGGACGACGCCCATCTCGGCGCGAGCCGCTTTCGACTGGCCTGGGAGCTCGTAGTCGAGCACCCGCAGCTCGCCGGAATCGGCGATCGCCTGTCCCGTCAGCAGCCGCATCGTGGTCGACTTGCCGGCGCCGTTCGGGCCGAGCAGCCCGAGGCAGATGCCCGTCGGAACATCGAGGTCGAGGCCATCGACCGCGGTTGTGTTCCCGAACGTCTTGACGACGCCGCGACGCTCGATCGCGTTGCCCCTCGCCCTCGCCCGGGCGTCGGCGGCGCTCACTCCGCGTCGAGGCGGGCCGGTATGCCGGCCCGCTCGAAGACGTCCCTGACCT
>JBBSQE010000208.1:0-4583 GCA_038258095.1 Solirubrobacterales bacterium
CCGACATGACCGTCCCGAACGAACGCCTCCAAACGCCTCTCGACACGCTCGCTCACGACGTTCAGAACTGCCTCTACGTCGTCGGGGTCGGGCTGGAGATCCTGAAGGACGCTCGGAGCGACGACGCCCGGTTCGCCGAGGTGTCCGCCTCGATGGCGAAGTCGAACGAGCAGGCGGTCCAACTCCTGGTCGACTACGTCAGGGCCGCCCACGCCGAACCGGCGTGATCGTACAGGGAAACGGCCGAATGATGCGGCTGTTGACTTCCGAACCCTCGGAGCATCAACGGTGCTTTTCGCAGGCCCTATCACCTTCTCGATCAGTTGGCCGGGACGGCGGCGTGCGCGCTCGGCGACCGGGCGGCCGTCAGCCGCGTGCTCACCAACCTCGTCGGGAACGCCATGACGTTCACGGACCGCGGGCAGGTCACGCTTGACGTTTGGGCGGAGGACGAATGGGCGCGTGGTCGACACGGGCATGGGCATCTCGGCAACGTTCGTCCCGGACCTGTTCGCCGAGTTCGAGCAGGAGAGCGAGGGCCACGAGCAGACGCATGAGGGGAGCGGTCTCGGGCTCTCGGTCACGAAGCAGCTCGTGGGCCTAATGGGCGGCACCATCGCCGTCGTGAGCCAGAAGGGGGGTGGGAGCGCGTTGTCCGTGCGGCTCCCGCTGGCGGTCGAGGAGCCCTGCACCGCTCCCTGAACCGGCGGGAGGGTGGCTCGCCAGGGCGAGCCGGGTGCGTGGCCGTCCACAAGACGACCTCGACGGGGCCCGCCGCCGGTTCGGCAGAGAAGGGGTCCGCCCGATCCACCACAGGCACGGCCCGCAGCCCGCCCGGAAGGGTTAGTCTTGGAGCCGTTCCGCTCCCGTCCGTCCCATGTCCGATCCCATCCCTGCTGGCCCTGCCGGAGACGGCGTCTCAGACGCCACCGCGGCGGTCGCCCTCGCTCCCGGCGCCGAGGCGGCCCCGCCCACGGACGCCGAGACGCCCGGCGGCCCGACCCCCGGCCAGCCCGAGAGCCCGCTCCTCGTCGTCGGCCTCGGCGCGTCTGCGGGCGGCATCGAGGCGCTCGAGCGCTTCTTCCGGGCGCTCCCAGACGCCCCCGGGGCCGCCTTCGTCGTCGTGCTCCACCTCTCGCCGGACCACGAGAGCCACCTCGCCGAAGTCCTCCAGAGGGCGACGGCGATGCCGGTCCGGCAGGTCCGCGGAACCGTCAAGACCGAGGCGGACCACGTCTACGTCATCCCGCCCGGCCAGAGCCTCTCGATGGCCGACGGGGTGCTCCGGCTCTCGCCGTGGGCCGACGAGGCCGCGCGCCGCGCCCCGATCGACCTCTTCTTCCGGACGCTCGGGCAGGAGCACTGCCGCTGCGCCGCCGTCGTCTTCTCCGGCCTCGGGGCCGACGGGTCGGTCGGGATCAAGCAGATCCGCGAGGCCGCCGGGCTCATCCTCGCCCAGGAGCCGGCCGACGCCCAGCACGACGCGATGCCGCGGAGCGCCATCGAGACCGGCCTCGTCGACGACGTCCTGCCGGCGGAGGCGCTCGCCGCGCGCGTCGCCGCCTACGCCGCCGAGACGGGGCGCCTGCCCGACGAGCGGGAGGCCCTCCCCCAGACCGACGCCGAGGCCCTCGTCTCGGTCCTGATCAGCCTGCGCGTCCAGACCGGCCACGACTTCGCGCACTACAAGCGGGCGACCGTCCTCCGGCGGATCGGCCGGCGGATGCACGTCCACGGGGCGCCGACGCTGGCGGCCTACGCCGAGATCGTCCGCGAGCGCCCCGACGAGTCGGCGGCGCTCTTGCAGGACCTGCTCATCTCCGTCACCAACTTCTTCCGCGACCCCGAAGCCTTCCGGACGCTCGAAACGGAGGTGATCCCGCGCCTGTTCGACGGCAAGGGGCCGGGCGACACGGTCCGCGTGTGGAGCGCCGGCTGCGCGACGGGCGAGGAGGCCTACGGGCTCGCCATCCTGCTCGCTGAGCACGCGACGACGCTCGAGCGCCCGCCCGAGTGGCAGGTGTTCGCGTCCGACATCGACGAGGACTCGCTCACGCGCGCCCGCGACGGCCGCTACTCCGAGGCCATCGTGGCCGACGTGAGCGACGAGCGGTTGGCCCGGTTCTTCAGGCCAGAGGCGGGCTACTTCTGCATCCGCAAGGACCTCCGCGAGCACGTCCTCTTCGCCTCGCACAGCCTCATCAAGGACCCGCCGTTCTCGCGCGTGGACCTCATCGTGTGCCGGAACCTGCTGATCTACCTCCAGCGCGAGGTGCAGGCGCGGGCGTTCGAGTTGTTCCACTTCGCGCTCCGGCCCGACGGCTACTTGTTCCTCGGGGCGTCCGAGTCCATCGACACGGCGGACGGCCTGTTCCGCCCGGTGAACGCGGCGCACCGCGTCTTCCAGCGGCGCCCGTCCGCCGCGCGCACGTCCAGGGCGCTCCCGTCGGTGCCGGCCCAGCCCGCCCCGGCCCCTCGGCCCCTCCCGGTCCCCTCCAGCGTCCCGCCGCGCGTCGGCGCGCTCGCGGGCGACCTCCACCAGCACCTGCTCGAGGCGTACGCGCCGCCGAGCGCGGTCGTGGACGAGCGCCACGACATCGTCCACGTCACCGAGACCGCGGGGCGCTTCCTGCACGTCCCCGGCGGCGTCCCGACGGCCAACATCGTCCGGTCGGTCGTGCCGGAGCTCCAGCTCGAGTTGCGGCTCGCGCTCCACCGCGCCTTCCAGCAGGGCCGGCCGACCGTCGGCGGGCCGGTCCGCGCGCGTCTCGGCGGCGAAGACGTGCTCGTGCTGCTCATCGTGCGGCCGGTGCCCCGCGAGGACGGCGAGGATGGCCTCGTGCTCGTCCTCTTCGCCGAGGTCGAGGACGAGCTGGCCACGGTCGTCCGCCCGGACGGGCCGGCGGGGCCGCTCGTGGCGACGCTCGAGGCGGAGCTGAACCGGTCGCGCGAGCGGCTCCAGGCGACCGCCGAGGAGCACGAGACGTCGATGGAGGAGCTCCGGGCGTCCAACGAGGAGCTCCAGTCGATGAACGAGGAGTACCGCTCGGCGACCGAGGAGATCGAGACGAGCCGCGAGGAGATCCAGTCGGTCAACGAGGAGCTCGAGACGGTCAACCAGGAGCTCAAGGCGCGCATGGACGACCTCACGCGCGTCCACTCGGACCTCCAGCACCTCATGGCGTCGACCGAGATCGGGACGCTCTTCGTCGACCGGGACCTGCTCGTGCGGCGCTTCACGCCGCGCGTGGCGACCCTGTTCGACATGACGGCCGCCGACCGCGGCCGGCCGCTCGGCCACATCACGCACCGGCTCCACGAGGTCGACCTGACGGCGGACGCGGCGGGCGTGCTCGCGAGCCTCCAGCCGGCCGAGCGCGAGGTCCGCACGCACGACGGCGAGACGTACCTCGTCCGCATCCGCCCCTACCGGACCGTCGACGACCGGATCGAGGGCGTCGTGCTGACGTTCGTCGACATCACCGAGCGCTCGCGCGCCCAGGCGGCCCTGCACGAGCGCGCCGCGAAGGCCGCCTTCCGGTTGTCGCTCGGCGACGCCCTCCGCTCGCTGACGGTCCCGGCCGAGATCAAGGCAACGGCGACGCGCCTGCTCGGCGAGCATCTCCAGGCGTCCCGCGTCCACTACGGCGAAGTCGCCGACAGCGACTACGTCGTCGTCGACCTCGACTACACCGACGGGGCCGAGAGCCTCGTCGGGCGGTTCCGGATGGACAGCTTCAACCCGGCCCTCTTCCGCGCGCACGACGCGGGCCGGATCATCGTCACGCCCGACGTCGCGGAGAGCGCGAGCCTCTCGCGCGAGGACCGCGCGGCCTACGCCGCCGTCGGCGTCGCGGCGCAGATCTGCGTCCCGCTCGTCAAAGGCGGCGCGCTCCTGGCCGTGCTCGCCGTGCATCAGAACGCGCCCCGCGAGTGGACGGACGCCGAGGCGTCGCTCGTTGAGGAGACGGCCGAGCAGACGTGGGCGGCCCTCGCCGCGGCAGACCTCGCCGCGAGCGAGACCCGCCTCCGGCTGGCGACCGGCGCGGGCGGCGTCGCCGTCGGCATCTGGGACCTCCTGACGGGCCGTCTCCACGGCGACGCCCGGCTCGCGTTTCTCTACGGCCTCGACGAGGCGGCCGTGACCTCGCCCGAGGGCCTCGACAGCGCGGCCCTGTTCGCGCGCGTCCACCCGGACGACCTGCCCGGGCTCGAAGCCGCGACGGAGCGCGAGATCGCGCAGAGCACGGACGACTACACGGTCGAGTACCGCGCGCAGGGGGCCGACGGCGCGTGGCGCTGGCTCCAGGTCCGCGCCGGCGTCGAGCGCGAGGCGGCCGGGCAGCCGCTCCGCTTTGCCGGGGCCGTGCTCGACGTCACCGCCCGGGTCGAGGCCGAGGCGGCCGTGCGCGAGAGCGAGCAGCGGCTCCACCTGCTCGTCGAGAGCGCGAAGGAGTACGCCTTCGTCGGCATGGACCCCGACGGCCGCATCACGACGTGGAGCGCGGGCGCGGAGCGCATCTTCGGCTGGTCCGGGGCCGAGGTGACGGGCGAGATGATCCGGATCATCTTCACTCCCGAAG
>JBBSQE010000209.1:0-4576 GCA_038258095.1 Solirubrobacterales bacterium
CATCACGCTGCCGTGGGAGACGAGCGGGTTGGCGCCGACACAGAACAGGAGGTCGGTCCGGGCGAGGTCGGGTATCGGCAGCAGGTAGGGCGAGCCGTAGAGGAGCGAGCTGGCCGCGAAGCGGTTCGAGACGTCCTGGGAGGAGGCGGTGTAGAAGTGCGGCGAGCCGAGCGCGTCCATGAAGCCCTTCGCCCAGATCGGGTGCGAGTAGGAGAAGGCGCCCGGGTTGCCCATGTACCAGGCGACCGAGCCCCCGCCATGCGCATCGCGGACCCGGCCGAGCCGCGCGGCGATCTCGCTCAGCGCGGTCTCCCACGAGACCCGCTCGAGTTCTCCCTCCGCGTTCCGGCGCATCGGGTGAAGAACGCGGTCCGGGTCGTTCTGGACATCCGTCATCGCGATCCCCTTGGGACAGGCGAAGCCCTTCGACAGGGGGTGGTCGGCGTCGGGGCGCATCTTCAGCACGCGGCCGTCCTCCACAGTCGCGACCATCCCGCAGAGCGGCTCGCAGATCCGGCAGTAGGTGACTTTCTCGGCCACGGCCCTGATCGTACTCGGCCCTCAGCGCGGGACGAGGCGGGTCGCGGTCGCCTTCCAGGCGGCGACGACGCGGGCTCCCGGGCGCAGGTCGAGCGCGTCGAGGGACCGAGCGGTTATCTCGACCGTGAGCGGCTGCGGCAGCGCGACGCCGACGCGGACGCGGTTGGCGATCTCGGTCACCGAGGTCACGTCGCCTGCGAGCCGGTTCAGGGCGGAGTCGGAATGCTCGGTGCCCGGCGGCTCGAGCGACACCTCCCAGGGGTAGATGCTCGCGGCGACCGGCCCGGTGGCCGTGTCGGTGCTGCGGACTAGCCCGCCGCCCCGAAGCCGCACGAGCGTCAGTCCGTCCCCCTCGCTGCTCGCCTCGCCGATGATGACTGAGGCCCCCGCAAACCCGGCGACGAACGGGGACGCCGGCTGCGCGGAGATCTCTGCCGGCGAGCCCGCCTGGACGACCCTCCCCCGCTCGATCACGGCGACGATGTCCGCCAGGAGCGCGGCCTCCTCGTAGGAGTGGGTGACGATCACGATCGGCACGCCGAGCCCGCGCAGCATCGAGTCGAGCTCGTGGAGCGCGTCGGAACGGGAGGTCGGGTCGAGTGCGGCGAGGGGCTCGTCAAGGAGTAGGACGGACGGGTCGGCGGCGAGGGCCCGCGCAAGCGCGACGCGCTGGCGCTCCCCGCCCGAGAGGTCCCTGACCGGTGCGTCGGCCAGGTGGGAGATCCCGAAGCGCTCGATCACCTCCGCGGCCCGGGCACGCCGAGCCTTCCGGCCTCTCCCAAGGGCGCCGAACTCGACGTTTCGGGACGCGCTCATCGCCGGGAACAACGCGTAGTCCTGGAAGACGAACCCGCAGCGGCGCTGCTCGGGAGCGATGTCGATCCTCCGGTTGGCATCGAACCAGGTCTCCCGGCCGAGGGTGATGCTTCCGGCGTCCGGCCGCGTCAGCCCTGAGACCGCTCGGAGCGCGGTCGTCTTGCCCGCTCCGGAGGGGCCGACGAGCGCGAGCCGCTCCCCCGCGACCGTCCGCAGGCCCACCTCCAGGTCGAAGTCGCGAAGCTCTACGCGGAACTCCGCCTCGAGAGCGCTCATCGCAGCGACTCCTGCCCCCCGACGGCCGCGTCCCCGCCGACCAGCTTCACGCTGAGGAGGATCGCCCCCGAGGCAGCGATCAGCACCGCGGAAAGCGCGAGCGCCGCCGTGAAGTCGGTGTTGAACCGGGCGAAGATCTCGAGCGGCGCGGTCTGCGTGATGCCGGGAAAGGACCCGGCGAACATCAGGGTGGCGCCGAACTCGCCCAGCGCCCTCCCCCACGCGAGCGCGAAGCCTGCCGTCAGTCCGTGGCGGGCACTCGGGATCGCCACGGCGAGGAAGGTCCGGCCCGGACCCGCGCCGAGCGTCCGCGGCGCCTCGAGCCAGGACCGGTCGAGGGCCGCGAACGCCGCGACCGCCTGTCTTATGTAGAAGGGGGCGGCGACGAAGGTCAGTGCGACCACGACGCCGGCGGTCTCCAGCACGAGCTGGATCCCGGCCCCGGACACGACGCCGCCGAGGATGCCGTTGGGGCCGAATGAAGCGAGCAGCGCGATGCCGGCGACGGCCGGCGGCATCACGAGCGGAAGCTCGATCAGCGTCAGGACGGCCGAGCGCCCGCGGAAGCTGCGCGTCGCGAGCAGGTAGGCGGCGGGGGTGCCGAAGACCACGATGAGGGCGAGCGCCATCAGCGAGGTCCGCAGGCTGAGCCAGAGGGCCTGACGGGCATCTTCCTGGCCGAGGGCGTCCACCAACTGGCCCGGAGCGGTGTTGGCGAAGACGGCGACGATCGGGATCGTCAGGAAGCAGAGGACGACGACGAGGGCTCCGAAGGCGATGGACGTGAAGAGGGGCCGCCGGGTGGGCCGCGGGGCGCGCGCCGTCGGGGCGGGGGGTGTGTGGGCCATCAGAGGGGCCGCGCCATCAGAGCGGGATGATGAAGCCCGCGGTGCGCAGCGCGGTGGCGCCCGGGCCGTTCACGAGACCGTCGATGTAATCAGCGGCGCCTCCGGGGTTCTCCGACCCCTTGACAACCGCCGCGGAGTAGACGATGCGGGGCTGCATGTCGTCGGGAATCGGGATGGCGGTCAGCAGTCCGCCGGCCGCGTCGACGTCGGTCTGGTAGACGAAGCCGGCGTCGGCCGCCCCCTGGGTGAGCTTGCCGACGACACTCGACACCTCGGGCTCGCGGGATCTGACATTGGCGGTGATCGCGGCGCTCTGGGCCTGCGGCAACCCGGCCAGGAACTGGGCCGTGTAGATGCCGACGGGCACGCTCTCGTCGCCGGTCACGATCTTCACCCCAGGCTCCTCGAGGTCGGTGAGGAAGTTGATCTTGCTGCCCTTCGGCACCGCGATCACGAGCCGGTTACCGGCGAAGACGACCGGCTTCTCGACCAGGCCGGCCTCGAAGAGCTGCTGTGGATAGCGAACATCCGCAGATGCGAAGACGTCGGGCTTGGTCCCGTTGCGGATCTGGGCGGTGAGCTGATCCGACCCGGCGAACTGCTGGCGCACCGTGCCGTCGATCGATTTGGCATAGGCGGTCAAGGGGGTCTCCAGCGATGACGCGGCCGACACGACCAGGTCGTCGCTGCCACCTCCACCGCCGCAACCGGCCAGAACGGCAAGGGCGACAAACGCCGTGAGAGCGACCGGGCCGATGCGGCGGCGGACACTCAGTCCCGGCCCCTCTCGACCATCACCGAGGTGGCCTTGACGGTGGCCGTCGCCTCGACGCCCTCCGCGAGCCCGAGCTCCTCCACGGCGTCCCGCGTGATCGCGGCCGTCACGCGGTGCGGGCCCGTCTCGATCTCGACCAGCGCCATGACGCCGTCGGCCTCGACCGAGGTGATCGTGCCCGGGAAGCGGTTGCGCGCGGAGAACGTGTCGCCGGTGCCGTGGCGCTTCGGGGAGGCCCGCAGGCGCTCGACCTCCGAGCGCGGGACGAGGCGGCGATTGCGTTCGTCGCGAGTCGTCTCGAGCTTGCCGGCCGAGTCCCAGCGACGCAGGGTGTCGGCGCTCACGCCGAGCTCGGTCGCGGCCTCGCCGAGGGTCAGGTCGTCGGGCATCTGCCTAAGCATTGCATAGGCACCACGCGGTAGTTAGGTGCCGGCCCATCGGACGGGATGGGCTGGCGCGCGCAGGTTCCGAACAGCGGGACCTTTGGGCGACGCTCAGGCGGCGACGACGAGCGCGGGGCGCTCCTCGAGCACGACGCTCGTGCCGCCTCCCGGGCTCAATGTGATGCTCCGACGCTGCGTGAGCTCGGGCCCGACGTGGGACGGGCGTACCGATAGGCGTCCCACGATCTCGCGCAGGACGACCTTCATCTCCAGTATCGCGAACGTCGCGCCGAGGCAGCGGCGCCGGCCTCCGCCGAACGGGATCCACGTGTAGGTGCCGGGGGTGGTGCCGAGGAAGCGCTCGGGCCGGAAGGCGTAGGGGTCCGGGTAGATCTCCGGGTCGTGCTGGACGAGGTACGAGCCGGCCACGACGCAAACGCCGGGTCCGTAGGTCCAGTCTCCGATCTCGATCTCCTTCTGGACGAAGCGCGGTGCGGCGAAGGGGAGCACCGGGCGGCGCCGGAGCGTCTCCCGGATCGTCGCGGTCAGGTACTCGTCGCCCGAGTCAGCCTCGACCTCGTCGCGGAGGACCTCCATGACGCCGGGGTTGCGAGGCAGCCGCTCCAGCGCCCACGACAGCTCGGAAGCGGTTGTCTCGTGCCCGGCGACCAGCAGCGTCATCAGCTCGTCGCGGAGCTCCTGCGGGCTCATCGGCGAGCCGTCGGAGTGCTCGGCGTCGAGCAGCATGCTGAGGATGTCGTCGCCCCCGCCGGACTCGGCGCCAGCGCGGCGCTCGGAGATGAGCTCGAAGAGCATCGCGTCGGTCTCGTCGCGAAGGGCATTGAAGCGCCGGAACGGCCCGACGCCCTGGACCTTTTGAGCCATGTCCTCGGGAACCATTCCGATCGGCCCGGAGCCAAGCTCCAAGAGCTGGGTGA
>JBBSQE010000210.1:0-4540 GCA_038258095.1 Solirubrobacterales bacterium
CCGCGCCGGTGGCGCAGGCCGCGGTAGGAGCCGATCTCCATCAGCCGCTTGACGTTCTGCGAGCGCTCGCGGCGGAGGTCACCCTCCACGTTGCGGTTCTCGACGGCGTCGCGGAGGCGGATGATCTCGTCCTCGGTGAGGTCCTTGACCACGGTGTTCGGGTCGACCTTGGCCTCCTTGAGGATCTCTCGGGAGGTCGACTGGCCGATGCCGAAGACGTAGGTGAGCCCGATCTCGGCCCGCTTGTTGACGGGGATGTTGATGCCCGCGATGCGCGCCATCTAGATGCCTGCCTTCGTCGCCGCGTACGCCCGGGGGCGAGGCGGGTCGAGCAGGCCAAGGACGCAGGGTGAAGCCTTTGGTGGTGCCAAAGGCGAAGCCGAGGACGCAGGATTGCGATGCGCCCGGCTCGTCATCCGGGTGTGCGGGGTGGCGAAGGCAGGCATCTAGCCCTGCCTCTGCTTGTGGCGAGGGTTCTGGCAGATGACCAAGACCGCGCCGTTTCGGCGGATGATCTTGCACTTTTCGCACATCGGCTTGACGGAAGCTCTGACCTTCATTGCTCCGGATCTCGTATCGAATACAGGATGCCCACCCGTCCAGGAGTTGACGTGCAGGGGTACTAACCGGCCTCTGGGCCGACCGGGAAATATAGCAGGGGGCCGGTCCGGCGTCCGCCCGGTGCGCTAGGCGCGAGGGCGCGGCCGGATTGTCGCCCAGGTCGCGCATAGGGCTGCTTGGACGACAGTGCCTAGGTAAGAGCGCGGCGGCGGCGCTCAAGGCGCTAGACGACCATGCGCAGCGCGGCTGCTCTCTGTACGGGCTCCTCCGTCATTCCCGGTTCTCTCTCCCCCGCCCCGCGCGCTCCGCGTGCCGCCCGCTCAGCGGGGCAGGCGCTTGGTGAGGGTGACGACCTGCTGGAAGGTCGGGCGGTTCTGGAAGGGGAAGGCGCCGGTCGGGATGCCGGTCGCCTCGATCGGCCGGTTCTGGTCGAAGCAACTCGCCTGCGGGTTCGCGGCGCACTTTCCGAAGCCGTAGAGCTGCGCCGGCGTGACCTTCGTCGCGGCCTTGAGCGTGGCCAGCAGCGACCTTCGGCAGGCCCGCCGGCTGCCCTTGCCGCAGTAGATCCTCGAGAAGGCGCCCCGGGGCCTGTGCCTCCCATAGAGGGCCCGCAGGTCCTTGGAGACGTATCCCCACCATCCGTCGAAGAAGGCCGGCGCGTGAGGGGCGCCACCAGTGTGGTCGCCCAGGCCGAAGGTCATCCCGCTCAGGGCATTGAACGCGCCGGAGCCGAGGCGGGGCTGGAACTCCGCGGTGACGAGGCGCGGCCACCAGGCGTCCATCAGCGTGACGGCCGCGTTGTCGTCATACGTCCCGTCGCGGTTGAGGTCGCGGCGATGAGCGCCGGTCTGCGTCCAGGCGCGGAGGGTCCTGACCGTCGGGACGAGGCCCCTCGGCGGCCGGCCGATCGCCCTCAGCAGCACCGGCAGGACGCGGTAGCCGCGCAGGTCCGTCGTGGCCGGCTCCTCCATCGCCCGCACGAGCTGCGCGATCGTCATCTTCCGCCGCCCCCGGGTTCCGCGCCTGACACGGTCGGAAATCATCTGCGAACGGTGCACGGAGCTGTAGGCGTACTGGTCGTCCGCCGCCGCCCAGCCCGGGGCCTGCTTGTTGTTCCAGGAGACGAGATAGGGAGGGTTGACCGCCTGAGGGTGCTTTGCGTTCGGCAGGAAGTCGGCGAGGAAGGTCTTGGGGTTGAAGCCCTTCCAGTCAAACCGGCCCGTCCCGAGCACCGGGAAGTCGGGCGACGTGCCCCCCGCGCGTTGTGGCATCGACCCCGACATGAAGTAGCCGATGTCCTTCGAGTCGAGGTAGGACCAGTTGAAGAGGAAGTTGATCTTCGACACTGCGGCCTTGAAGCGCTTGACGCCCGTCGTGAAGCTTGGATCGTTGAGGCGAGAGAAGCCGAGGACCGAGTCGGCCTCGTGGAAGTAGGTGCTTCGCGACCTGGCGAAGGCGACGTTACGGCCCCTGACCTTGCCACGCGCATAGACGATCCCGTGCACCGTGCGGTAGACGGTCATCGTCTCCGAGCCGGGCGGGGTCTGGTCGAGCGCATTCGGGATCCAGGTGTTCGTCTTCGAGAGCGGCTCCATCGGCAGGCACTTCCCGCGATAGACGTAGTGCACCGCGTCCCGGCAGAGGACCTCGGCGAAGGTGTCGACGTTGTCGGCGGTCGCCGTCGTCGCCGACCAGGCGTAATCGCGGCCGTGGCCGAGGAGGACGAAAAGGTTCGCGCCGGGGAAGGCCGCACCTTCCGCGTCGATCCCCGGCCCGTGGAGATCCTCCTCCATGAGGATCTGGGGGTTGTAGTAGCCGACCTGCGGGCCGAGGACGCCGATCGGGTGCCCGGTCCGGGACTCCCTGGCGGAGACGAGCTCCCAGTTCGACGCGTGGCCGGGCCCGGCGAGGGCCTTGCGCAGCGAGGCGCCGATCCCCGAAGCGCCGGCCTGCGAGCGGACTGCCGGATTGGCCGAGATCGGGACATCCGTAACCGATCCGCGATCCGGCAGGGCCAGCCCGCGCCGGGAGAACGCCCCCTCGGTCTCATACGGGAAGCGACGCGAAACCGTGGTCGGGGCCTCGGGATCGTTCTTCGAGCGGAAGCCGGCCCAGGCCCTGCGGCCGGCACGCCCGCCGAACCGGTCGACGATCTTCTGCATCGTCAGCGCCGAGTCGAGCTCGCGGCCGCCGCCCTTCCCGAAGATGCCGCCGATCAGCGATGCGGTCGCGATCACGTCGGTCGCCTTCCAGGGCTCGATCGTCGGCTTGCCGAGCAATGTGTACTCGGCCGGCTTCAGGGTGGGATTGAGGTTGGCCTGCGTGATGTAGGCGTTGATCCCGGCGACGTATTCGTTCAGGTCGGCGACTGCCTGCGCGCCCTCGGCGCCGTAGACCTTCGGGGCGTCGTCGATCTGGCGCTGCAGGTCGACCTCGGTGTAGGGAGCGGCGCGCCACTGGTCCTCGTCCATGCTGATGTTGGAGCCGCCGACGAAGGTCGAGAGATCCGCGCGTCCCGTGTGCCGCAGGATGTCCATGAGGAAGAGGCGGTCGGCGGCCCCGGCGTAGCCCGCGCCGAAGATCGTGTCACCGCGGGTGTCGCCGTAGATATGCGGAACGCCGTACGCCGAGTCGCGGATGATCGTCACCCCGGGCCGCGGCGAGATCGTCGACTCGATCTGTCCCGCCGGAACGCCGAACGTGGCGTCCTTGAAGTAGTCGGGAACCTGTGCGTTCGTCAGCTTCGGCGACGCGTAGACGAGGTTCTCATACAGCGGCTGCTGGTCGATCCAGTGGTTGGGGAAGGCACCGGTCGCCGTGAAGTTCGTGAACTGGACGATGTTGTCGACACCAGCCTCACCCGGAGGCAGCACGTTGAGGAAGCCGCCGGCGTCATTGGTGCCGTAGGGCTGGGGCGCGGCAGCCATCGCACCGATGGGAAGCGCCAGCAGCGCAACGGTCACCGCACCCACACAAGACACCCAGATCCGCTTGATCACAATCCCCTCATCCCATGCCGCACCGTTTGCCCCCGACGACGCTCGCAGCCTATTGGGTTGACGGCGGTGCTGGGGAACCGCCCCCCCCCCCCGCCACATCCGGTGCTCGAGCTCCAACCGCGTTTTGGCCCGATGGAGACACGCAGCATCCCGACCCGACCCGGACCTGGGAACGGTTGCGGGTATGGCCGCTGACCGGGCATCGACAACCGTCTCCCCGGCATAGCCTGGGAAGGGTTGTCGGACGGCCGGCATGCGGCACATCGACAACCGTTTCCAGGTCGGGACGCTCGGCACGGGCTGAGCAGGTGAGGAATGGGTGATGCCGAAGCGGTATGCCTCGGTCCCGGTCGCTAGCCGGGCCCGGCTAGAGGTGCTCGTGCCAGGGCGTCAGGATCCGCGGGCCGCCGGCCGTCACCGCGATCGTGAACTCGAAGTGGGCGGCCATCGAGCCGTCCTCGGAGTAGACGGACCAACCGTCGTCGCCCATCTGGATCTCCGGGCCGCCGGCGTTGACCATCGGCTCGATCGCAAAGACCATCCCCTCCTCGAGGAGGGGGCCCTTGCCGGGCTCTCCGAAGTTCGGGATCTGCGGATCCTCGTGCATGTCGCGGCCGATGCCGTGGCCGACGAGTGAACGGATGACCGAGAAGCCGTCAGCCTCGACCCGGCGCTGGATCGCGGATGAAACGTCACCGAGGTGGTTGCCGGGGCGCATCTGCTCGCCGCCCTCGAGGAGCGAAGCCTTCGTCGTCTCCAGCAGGGCGGCGGTCGAGTCCTCGATTGCGCCGATCGGGATCGTGATCGCCGCATCGGAGACCCAGCCGTCCTTGACCACACCGATATCGATCGAGAGGACGTCGCCGCGCTTCAGCTCGTAGGGACAGTCGATGCCGTGGACCACCATTGAGTTGGGCGAAACGCAGATCGAGCCTGGAAAGCCGCGGTCGCCCTTGAACGCAGGGGTGCAGTCCTGCGAG
>JBBSQE010000211.1:0-4500 GCA_038258095.1 Solirubrobacterales bacterium
CATCGCAACCTCTCGCTCCTCGCCCTCCTCCTCCTGTCGATCCACATCCTCACCTCGATCCTCGACACCTTCGCGCCGCTCGGTCTGAAGGATGCGGTCATCCCGTTCGCCTCTTCCTACCGACCGCTTTGGGTCGGCCTCGGGGCACTCGCCTTCGACATCCTCCTTGCCGTCGCTCTGACCAGCATGGTGCGGCGTCGACTGGGCTACGGAGCGTGGCGAGCCGTGCACTGGGCTGCCTACGCGACCTGGCCGCTGGCAGTTGTCCACGGTCTCGGGACGGGGACCGATTCGCCGCAGCCGTGGCTCCTCGCCATCACGACCGGCTGTCTCGTCGCCGTGACAAGCGCGGTCGCCTGGCGCATCTCGATCGGTTGGCCGAGCCACAGGGGCGTCCGTACCGCAGCCGCTTGGACTCTGGGCCTCGCCCCGGTCGGGCTGCTGGTCTTTGCGGTGGTCGGGCCGCTCGGGTCGAACTGGGCTGCGCGTTCCGGCACGCCCCCCAGCCTTCTCGCCGCGGTCCGCCCAGCCGCGGTGCAACAGGGCACGTCCGTTCCCATTGTGGAGTCCGATATCAGCTTCCCGCTCTCCGCCACCCTTCAAGGGACGATCACGCAGAGCCAGGTCTCGGCGTCAGGACTCGTCGAGATCGACCTGAAGATGACGATGAGCGGCGGGGCCAATGGCAGTCTTGACATCGGCCTCGTTGGTCAGCCGACACCGGATGGCGGTGTCGGACTGAGTCAGAGCGCGGTCGCGATGGGCCCACCGATTCAACCGAAGCTGTACGGGGGTCGGATCACCTCGCTGAACGGGGCGCAGATCGAGGCCTCGGTCAGCAATGCCAAGGGTGAAACCGTGCCGCTGACCGTCAGCCTTTCGATCGATCAGGCGACGCAGACCGTGTCCGGGACGGTTCGGTCCATCGGTTCGCCGAGCGGCGAGACCGACTAGTGAAGATGACGGTCGCGCCCCCAACCGGCCTACGGCGCCTGCTCGGGGCGATGGGCTCCGGCGTCGCGGGACTCCCGCTGGACGAGCATCTTGAGCGATTCGGCGATCCACCCGCGGGAACGATGAGCGCTGAGGAGCTCGCTCGCCTCCTCGATGACAGTGGTCTGCGCGGTCGAGGAGGCGCCGGATTTCCGACCTCGGTGAAATTCCGCTCCGTCGGGTCAAGCCGCGGCCGCCGGGTCGTCGTCGCAAACGGCGCCGAAGGCGAACCGGCGAGCCACAAGGACCAGCTGCTGCTGAGCGCCGCGCCCCACCTCGTCCTCGACGGAGTGGCATTGGTTGCCGACGCCCTGAGCGCACGCAAGACGATTATCTGCGTGAAGCACTCAGATCCGGCGACGCAGGAGGCGGTGATCCAGGCCCTCGCCGAGCGGGAGCAGGCCGGCATCGACTCGATGAAGATCGGCTTGGCCGGGGTTTCGAGCGGCTACGTCGGCGGCGAGGAGAGCGCGCTCGTCAACGAGTTGAACGGAGGGCCACCGGGGAAACCCAAGTTCGTCCCCCCACGCCCGTTCGAGCGCGGCGTCGGCGGACACCCGACGCTGATCCAGAACGTCGAAACCTTCGCCCACCTCGGGCTGATCGGCCGGTTCGGCTGGGAGTGGTACCGCGAGCAGGGCACGCCGGAGGACCCCGGGACGCACCTGGTGACGCTGTCGGGCGCGATCGGGGCACCCGGTGTCTACGAGATGGAGGGTGGCGGCTCGCTTCAGGCGCTGGTCGATGCTGCCGGCGGGACGGCGGGGTCGGTGCAGGCGTATCTGATCGGCGGCTACGGCGGGAGCTGGTTCAACGCCGGCGTCGCGTCGCGACTCAACCTCGGCCACGGGGACATGCGAGCTGTCGGCGGGGCGCTTGGGCCGGGAATCGTTGTCGCGCTACCGGCGGGCGCTTGCGGGATCGCGGAGACGGCGCGCGTCCTTCGCTACATGGCAGGGGAGTCCTCGGGGCAGTGCGGTCCTTGCCTCTATGGACTTGCGGCGGTCGCCTACGAACTCGAGGAACTGGCCGCCGGGGTTGCACGGCCGGGGTCGGTTGAGAGGCTCGAGCGCTGGAGCGCCGACATCACCGGCCGCGGCGCCTGCAGCCACCCTGACGGAGCGGTGCGGATGGTCAGGAGTTGCCTTCGGGCGTTTGCCGAGGACCTCATGCAGCACGAGGCCGGCAGACCCTGCCAAACCATGCCCGGCATCCGCGACATCCTTCCGCTGCCGGACAACCTCGCCATGGTCGGATGACTCCGAAGCACCTCCGGGTCAACCCGATCATCTGTGAGGCCCACGGACTCTGCGCCGAGCTCTTCCCCGAGCGCATTCAGCTCGACGACTGGGGCTACCCAATCATCGACGAGACACCCATACACGTCGACCTGATCGACCACGCCGAGCGGGCGGTCGAGGCATGCCCGACGCTGGCACTGTTGCTGGAAGCCCGGGCGCGGGCCGGAGTGGAGGGAACGTAGGCAGTCGTCATCGGGATCTCCTCCCGCTCGTCGACAACTTCGGAGAGTGGATGCCGAATCTGTTGAAGGATGACGCTGCCCCTGACGACCGTACGGCCCCGGACCCTCTGTGCGAGGAAGCCGGCGCCACAAACGTCGTGACGCAGTAGCCGTTCGCCTCCGACATCAAAAGTGGGCCGGGTAGGACTCGAACCTTCGACCTACGACTATGAGCCCGACCGAATACGAGACGATCTACTCACAGACCAACAAAGCCGCCTGACTCCAGATCGCTGACTCCATGAAATCGGGGTTAGATCAAACTGTCCACCGAAGCGGGTTAGGTCCATCCTTTCTCATTTGTGGGACCACCAGTGAGACTAGAACGGCTGTTAGAGCAACCGTCACGGCTGTTAGAGCAACCGTCGCCAAATCGGAGCCCGATACCTCGGCCGCCAGCCGCTGTCAACCCCCTGCAGGGGTCGGGCCGGAGGCCCATGACAGCGCCCGTCGGCCGAGGTGAAGCGGCCGGTATGTCCGGCCGGAGGCCGGAACCACAACAGCAGGGCGGATGGGGGCGCACCGCGGTACTGCGCGCTGCGCGGCAGCGCCTCCGGCGCTGCAGGCGACGGGTCCGGGCGCCGGCACCCGGCGAAGTGGTTCTGCCTCCGAAACCGCACGGTATTGCCTCCGATGTGCCGTCGAAAGCCTCGCATGCTGCGGGCAGTCCCTGTCCACTCGTGACGCCCCCTGACGCGCCGACGAGCCAGATTCCGCTCTGTATGGCGGAATCTGACACCGCATGTCGTGAATAGACGAGATATACGGTTCTATGGGCCGGGAAGGACTCGAACCTTCGACCTACGGATTATGAGATCAGCCGGAAAGTGTCCAGGGAGTTCGTTGCTGCCTGAAGAGTTCGATCTGGTTCGATTCCGTCCAAGGAGTTGGGTGGAGTCGGGGACAAAGTTCGGGACAAAGTTTCAGCGGGGCGGTCGGTCGCGGCGCCGCCGATCTCACCGAGGGCCAGTAGGGGGCGGGATCCCCAGGTCCTTGCAAATCTTGCGGGCAAGGCCCAACCCAATCTCGCGATGGCGCGGTACGGCGCTGGAGCGCTCTGCTTCAAACCCCCAGTAGCTGTGCTTCCCTCCTTCGCGAAGCAGCCGGGCGCCTTGATCGCGGAGATGTCGCTCGAGGTCGCGGCGCTTCACGCAGGAACGACGAGCTCAAGTGATTCGCTGTCGAGGCGGTCACCGGTCAGCTCGTAGCCACTCGCCCGCAACTCAAGCAGGCCACGAAGTGCATCCAGCACGTTCTCCCGCGCCTCCTCCCTCGTGCGGCCCTGGCTGTGCGCGCCGGGCACCTCCGGAACCGACGCGGTGATCAGGTCACCACCGTCCCGCTCGTAAACGATGGTCAGATGAAGCGATTCGCTCATACCTAGAACCGTAGCCGACGGCCGGGAGCGCAAGGTTCGCACGCGCCGTCGATGCCGCGGCTGGGCTGCCGTTGCGCATGGCGAAAATCGAAGGCGTACTGCCTGAGCGCGGCCGAGCGCGACTCGGTGCCTACAGCGCGCCCTCGGTCCCCTTGGTCGCGCCCTTGGTCGAAGGATCGGGGTTATTAGCGGGCGACTTCGCGCCCCCAAGTGCGTCGGACTTGCTGCCCAGCCCCTTTTCGCCTACCCCTTCCTCCGATGGCTCACCATCCGCATCCGTACTTGCCTGATCTTCAGCATCTTCAGCGTCCGGGTCCGTTCGTTCTTCGCTCATTTGCTTCTCCTTTATCCGTGGGCGGAAAGACGCCCCTTGGGAAAGGGATACCCGCTCGTTGGACGATCAACCGAAGGGGCCAAGGGCCGAATGCGCTTTGGCCTTGAAAAGTTGCGAGGTCAGCTCTGCGGCCTAGATGAGTAGTTCCACGCTTCACCCGCAATAGGCGACGAGAGACCGGGATGGGCGACCGAGCCGGTGGTTGAGCGAGATCGCCGCCGCCAGGGTGAGGAAGCGTGAGCAGAGCCGGGCCCTCAGGCCGGCCAGCGTCCG
>JBBSQE010000212.1:0-4487 GCA_038258095.1 Solirubrobacterales bacterium
AGTGGCGTTGAAGGCCGCCGTGAACGTTCCGAGGATCTCGGCCCGGCGGAAAGCATCGAGGGGATCGTCTCCGTGCTGATCGAAGCTGCCGAGGGGCGGCGGCGGCTCGCCGAGGGTCGGGCTGAGGACGAGGTCGTAGGTCGCGTGGAGACCGGCCATCATCCGGCCCATCACCTGGTGCTGGCCCACCGCGCCGAGATAATCGCCTCCCGTGAACGTGCGGCCGAGCTCTGACATCGCCCAGGTGAGCGGCTCGACATCGTCTGCGGTGATCTCCTTGCCGGTGAGCGTGCTGAACTGGTCGAGCGTTGCGGTCTGCCCGCATGCCCAGCGCACGGTGAAGGTGCTGATCAGGTCGAGCCCCGCGAAGGTGGACCCGAAATCGGGCTCCTCGACGGTGTGCCCGAGGCTCTCCATGAGTGCCGCGGCCTCGCGCGCCGCCTTGACGACATCGGGGTGGGCGACGTGCTCGGTGATCGGGTCCGTCCACAGCGCGACGCGAAGCTTGCCTGGGTCGCTGCCGAGCTCATCGACATAGGGCCGCTCGGGCGCCGGTGCGGCGTAGGGGTCGCCGGGGCCGGGGCCATGCACCGCATCGAGGATCGCCGCGGTGTCGCGAACCGATTTCGACACAACGAGCTCGGTCGTCAGCCCGGACATGATGTCGCCGATCAGCGGCCCCTCGGTCACCCGCTGACGCGTCGGCTTGAGGCCGACGAGCCCGCACTCCGAAGCTGGGATCCGGATCGAGCCGCCGCCGTCGTTCGCGTGGGCGACCGGCACCATTCCCGAGGAGACCGCCCCGGCTGACCCACCGCTCGACCCACCCGTCGAGTGCTCCGGGTTCCAGGGATTTCGGGAGGGACCGTATGCCTCCGGCTCCGTCGTCGGCAGGATCCCCAGCTCGGGGAGATTCGTCTTCGCGATCGTGATGAAGCCCGCATCGCGAAACCGCTCGGCCAGGTAGCTGTCGACCGGCGCCTTGAAGTCGAGGTCCCTGAGATACTTCATTCCGAGGTGATAGGGCTGACCCGCGAACGCGGCGCCGAGGTCCTTGAGCATGAACGGGACGCCCTTGAACGGGCCATCGGGGATGTCGCCGCCAGCAGCCGCGAGCCCCTCCTCGAACAGCGGGTGGATGACCGCGTTCAGCTCCGGGTTCAGTTCCTCCGTGCGCCTGATCGCGGCGTCGACAAGCTCGGTCGCCGACATTTCGCCGGAGGAGACGAGCTCGGCCTGCGCGGTTGCGTCCAGCTTGGCGAGGTCGGAGGAATCCAAGGGACGGCCCACCCTACCGGTTCGGCTGGCCAGCCAACCCCGGCGCCGGCAGTCGGCCTGAGATCAGACTATGAGCGCGCTTCAGGTGCCCCTACAGCAGGTGCTCGAGCCCGACCGTGAAGCGGTCGGGCAGGTCCGCGACCCGGCGGGCCGCGAGCACGACGCCGGGCATGAAGGAACGGCGGTCGATCGAGTCGTGGCGGATCGAGAGGGTCTGACCCTCGCCGCCGAAGATGACCTCCTGGTGGGCGATGAGACCGGGCAGGCGGACCGAATGGATCGGCTCGTGGACGTTCCCTCCGGCCTCGGCGATCAGCTCGGCGGTCCGCTTCGCGGTGCCCGAGGGGGCGTCGAGCTTGGCCGCGTGGTGGAGCTCGATGATCTCGCACTCCGGCAGGTGCTCGGCGATCGCCTGTGAGGCCTGCATCAGGAGCACCGCGCCTATCGCGAAATTCGGAGCCACGAAGCAGTTGCCCTCTCCTCCGCTCGACTCCGCGGCTTCCCTCAGCTCGGCGAGATCGAATCCCGTCGTCCCGAGCACGACGTGCACGCCGGCGCCGAGGCAGGCCGCCACGTTGCCCGGCGCGGCATCGGGCGTGGTGAAGTCGACCACGACGTCGGCGCCATCCAGCACCTCGGACAGATCCACTCCCAGCGCGGGATCCGCCCGGCCTGCCAACTCCAGATCCTGCGTCTCCTCGACCGCCTCGACGACAGCCTTGCCCATTCGCCCGGCCGCACCGGAGACGGCTATCCGCGTCACGCCGCCAGGGCCTCGGAGACCGGGCCGAGGGCCCCGCGGAAGAGACCCTCGTCGGTGCCGACTCCCGCGGCCGAGAGCCGATCCGGCGTGTAGAGCTCGGTCGCGAGCTCGGTCAGGTCCTCCACGGCAACGGCATCAACCTTCTCGAGCATCTCGTCGAGCGAGAGGATCGGCAGGTCGAACAAGGTGGCCCGGCCGACCCGCGACATGCGTGCGCCAGTGGACTCCGAGGAGAGGACGAGGCGGCCCTTGACGTGCTCCTTCGCCCGCGAGAGCTCCTCGGAGGAGACAGGCGTCGAGCGCAGGTCCCCCAGCTCGCGGCCGATGATCGTGCAGGCCTCCTCGACGTTGTCGGCGCGGGTGCCGACATACGTGGCGACGACGCCGGACTCGGTGAACTGTTCGGAGTAGGAGCCGACCGAGTACGCGAGGCCGCGCTTCTCGCGAACCTCACGGAAGAGCCGAGATGAAGTCGAGCCACCGAAGATCGAGTCGAGGACGGCGAGCGCGAAGCGCCGCTCATCCGCGCGTGTGATGCCGGGAGCGCCAAAGCAGATGTGGTACTGCTCGGTCTCCTTCTCGCTGAAGCTGACTCGCCCCACCGCCTCGACCGGCTCCGGCGCGTGCCCGTTGGATCCGGGCGCCTCCGGCTTGACCAGCCGCTCGGCCAGGCCGACGATCTGACCGTGATCGACGTGCCCTGCGGCGGCGACCACCAGGTTCCCCCCGGTGTAGCGGGCCTCGTGGTAGGCGCTGATGTCGGGGATCGGAATGTTTGCGATCACGTCCGCGGCACCGAGAACACGGCGCCCGAGTGGGTGGTCGCCGAACACCGCATCCGCCAGGTAGTCGTGGACCCGGTCCTGCGGCTCGTCCTCGTACATCGCGATCTCCTCGAGCACGACTTGGCGCTCGGTGTCGATCTCGGGGTAGGTCGGGCCGAGCAGCATCTCGGCCAGGAGGTCGAAGACCTCCTCGGTGTGCTCGTCGAGGAAGCGGGCGTGGAGATTAGTCGTCTCCTTGCCCGTAGCCGCGTTGGCCGCGGCGCCGAGACCGTCGAAGCGCTCGGAGATCTCGATCGCCGAAAACCGCTTCGTGCCCTTGAAGAGCAGGTGCTCCAGAAAATGCGAAACGCCCGCCTGAGCGGGCGCCTCGTTTCGGGAGCCTGTTCGAACGAAGAGCCCAAGCGCGACCGAGCGGACGGATGGGACCTTCTCGGTCACCACCCGCACACCCGAGTCGAGCGTAGTCAGCTCATGCTCAGCGGACAATCTCGAGCCCTCTAACGGCGCTCGCGCCCGCCGCCGCCGTCACGCCGCGGACGGCGATCGCGACCGCCGCCTCCACCGCCACGCCCGCCGCGGTCGGAGCCTGAGCCGACCGTGGCCAGCTCCTCGGCGGACTTGCCGGCTACCGAGGGGTCCTCGGAGAGGCGCAGACCGATCCGACCGCGCTCCTTGTCCACCTCGACGACGGTGACGTCGATCTCCTCGCCGGAGGTGAGGACGTCGTCGACTGTGTCGACACGCTCACCCGGCTTCACGTTGGAGATGTGCAGCAGTCCATCCGTGCCCTTCGTCAGCTCGACAAAGGCTCCGAACGTGGTCGTCTTCACGACCTTGGCCTTGTTGTAGCGATCGCCGACCTCGGCCTCGCGGGTCATCGAAAGGATGCGTGCGACGCACTCCTCGACGAGATCGCCGGTCGGGGCGTAGACACGCACCGTGCCGTCGTCCTCGATGTCGATCTCAGCCTCGAACTCCTCCTGCATGCCGCGGATGGTCTCGCCACCCTTGCCGATGACCGCGCCGATCTTCTCGGGATCGATCTTGATCGACTCGATGCGGGGTGCGTACTTCGAGAGCTTCTCGCGCGGCCCCTCGATCGCCTCGGCCATCTTGCCGAGGATGAACCGACGGCCCTCGAGGGCCTGTGAGAGCGCGTCCTTGAGGATCTCCTGGGTGACGCCGGTGATCTTGATGTCCATCTGGAGGGCGGTGATGCCGTCCTCGAACCCGGCGACCTTGAAGTCCATGTCACCGAGATGGTCCTCGACGCCGGCGATGTCGGTGAGGACGATGTGGTCGTCCCCTTCCTTGATCAGGCCCATCGCCACACCGGCGACGGGAGCACTGACCGGTACACCAGCCGCCTGCATCGCCATCGAGGACGCGCAAACCGAGCCCATCGACGACGAGCCGTTTGACTCGAGCGTCTCGGAGACGAGCCGCAGCACGTACGGGAACGCCTCCTCGTCGGGCACGGATGCCAGGAGCGCCCGCTCGGCGAGCGCGCCGTGGCCGATGTCGCGGCGCTTCGGGCCTCGCATGAAGCCCGCCTCCCCGACCGAGAAGGGCGGGAAGTTGTAGTGGTGGAAGAACCGCTTGGTCGTCTGCAGCCCGAGCGTGTCGAGGCGCATGTCCATGCGCGTCGTCGCCAGGGTCGC
>JBBSQE010000213.1:0-4422 GCA_038258095.1 Solirubrobacterales bacterium
AGAGTGGCCTCGTCTACGTGCCCCACCCGTTCGATCGCCTCCACTCCGTCCCCGACTACGAGCACCTGCTCGACATGGTCGAGGAGATCGACATCCTCGAGGTCTTCAACCCGCGCGTCGCCCTGACCGCCTTCAACGTCGAGGCGGAGCGGTTCGCGCAGAAGTACCGGATCGTCCCGGGAGCCGGCTCGGACAGCCACGTCGCCCAGGGGCTGGGCAGCGTCCGGATCCGGCTCCGCGATTTCGACGGGCCCGAGGAGTTCCTCGAGTCGATGCGCGGCGCCGACATCACCCGCAAGCACAAGAACCTCGTCTACGTACAGGCGCTGAAGTTTCTCCAGACGACCGGCCGGCCGAAGGCGCCGAAGCGCAGCGTCCCCGACGCCCGTCCGGTCCGCGGCGGTCAGCCGCGCCGCCGTGCCCAAGGCAAGAGCTGATGCATGAGCGGGGTTGCTAAAGGACCCTCACCTGATCCGTCAAAGAGTCAGCACGTGCCGGCGACTGACGACGAGATCCGTGAGAAGTACCTCGAACGCGCCATCCGCGAGCTGAACCAGCTCAGCCGGGAGTTGCAGGATTGTCCGTTCTGCCCGCGCGGCAAGCTGATGCCGGTGCTCGGGTCCGGCCACCCACAGGCCGATGTGCTGATGCTCAAGTACGCGCCGACCGCGTCCGAGGTCGAGGAGGGCGTCGCCTTCTACGGCCGGGCGGGCAACGCCCTGATGAAGAGCTTCAAGCGGCTCGGCATCGACCCGCTGGCGGTCTACGGGACACTCTGCGTCAAGTGCCCGATCGCCGATCCCGCGATGGCCGGCGAGGAATGCATCCGCCGCCTCGTTGAGGAGCTGGCGATAGTCCAGCCGAAGATCGTCGTCGTCATGGGCTCTCCCGCCCTTGAAGTGCTGAACGATCTCCACATCCCGCTCTCGCGCCCCGTCGAGCCCCGCCCCGGCGAGATTCAGGCTTTCACCCCGGCGGTCGACGCCCTCTTCTGCCCCGACATCGACGCGTCGCTGGATGAGGAGGGCGCGAAGCAGCGCTTCTGGCGCTCGTTTCGCATGTTGGGCGACTGGTACGACGACCTGCCGCCGTACTGAGCCGGGGCTCCAGAAAGGTTCGACTAGCGCCGTGTGACCGTGACGCTGACCGCCCGGGACCGGCGGTTGCCGCGCAGGATCAGGTGCTGGCGGCCGGGCTTTGACACGACCGTGGCTCCCCTGGCCACGACGCGGTAGCCGTTCGGGTAACGGAGCTTGGGGACGAAGACGTCGGTCAGGCCGCGGCGGAAGCATCGACGGCCTGATGCGCGCGCCTTGCTGTAGCGGAGGGTGAAGCGCCGCGTCGGGGGGTCGAAGGAGAAGGACGACGGCGTCCCGGCTATCGCCTGGGGGTAGGGGCGGACGAGGACGCGCAGCTTGGCCTGCCTGACGTTGGCGCGGCGCGGCGGCTTGGCCGGGTCGAGTACGAGAGCCTGGGTTGTCCCGGGCCCCGACGTCGTCGGGTCGTCGCAGCCGCAGTAGTGCCACTCCTGCCAGGGGACCATGTGCTTGTCCGCGGCGGCCACCGTCCGGCTCAGCGAGGTGAGGTCATCGGTCGCCCCGAACTCGGAGAGGAGGAGCGCCGACCCCGTCTTGCCGGCGTGCTCGTCGGCGTTCTGGAAGACCATGTCCTCGGACGCTTCGCAGGCCGGGCCGCCCCCGGGCACGCCGGCCGCCGCTGCGAGGCAGTAGTCGTGGAAGCTGAAACCGAGGCGGGGGTCGCCGAGGCGGCCGAGGTTCGTGTCCGAGCCGAAGTTGAAGAGGACATTCGGCTCGTACCAGATGAGGCTCCGGCCGTCCGCCTTGCGGATGCCGGCAATCACTCGCCTGTAGAAGTCGGTGAACGCTCCCTGGTCGAACCCGGGACATCCCGCGGTAGACGCACAGGTCGGCCACGGCGTACCAGGCCAGGGCTCGTTCATCAGGTCGTAGCCCATGACGTGCGGCTTGTTGCGGAAGCCTGCCGCGACGCGGCGCCATGCCGCCGCGTAGCGGTCCTGGAGCCCGACGACGCCGGGGCCTGCGTCGTTCGCCCAGAAGTGATCGAACGCCCGGCTCAGCGCGGGCATGCCGATGTAGTTGGCCGGGAAGCCGGCCTTCGGCTCGGCCGGGAGACCGTCGTCCTGGACGGCCCAGTCGGGCCAGCCCTCACCCTCGAAGCGCTCGTTGTAGAGGTCCTGATGGAAATCGATCTGGCTGAAGACGCCCTGCCTTCCCAGCGTGCGCTCCGTCCGGCGCAGGTTCGCGAGGTAAGACCCGTCGTATCTGCCGGGCGACGGCTCGACTCCGGCGTAGATCAGACCGAGGCGAATGGTGTTGAAGCCAAAGCGGCGCAGGAACGCAGCGTCGTCGGCGCCGAAGCCAGTCGTGGACGGCGTGTAGGGCGCTCGCTTGTAGACCATGTTGAGGCCGTGCAGGATCACGACGCGGCCCTGGCGGTCGGTCAGCCAGCGCCCGGAGTGGCCCAGCGGCGCCTGGGGCGCGGCGCTCGCCGCGAGTGATCTCGCCGGCCTCGCGGAGGCCGAGACGGCCACGGCGGCCAGGCCGGCGACGGCCAGCAGGACTGTGATCACGAACCTTCCCCTCACAGGCGCGGACTCTAGTGGCCCGCTGCCGCTGAAAGCGCTGGTCGGTGCCCCCGGCCGAGGGTGCGGCGAGGTCAGGCGCCTGGGGCGGCGAGGGTCAGGCGGCGGCGGCTGCGAGGTTCGTCATCGCTTCCGCGTTGGCGCTCGCCAGGCCGCGTGCCACGAGCACATCCAGGGCCGTGTAGCGGCCGAGCTCCTCCTGGGCTGAGTTGCGGTCGGCGACGGCGACGCCTACCGTGCCCTCCGGCTCGTCGAGGCGTTCGAAATGTTTGCGGTAGCCGTCATGCAGGTCGCGGTAGAAGGACTCCTCCTTGGCGAGCCGCCGCTCGGCGCCCTCGCCGACCGCGGTGCGGACGTAGCCGAAGACAGGGGGAGTCTCGCGGCCTACCTCCTCGGCGCCGGCTTTGACGTTCTTGCGGGCGCCTGCAGCGAAGTCGGGCGTCATCCAGTTGAAGAAGGCGCCGTCGTAGCCGGAGCCGGCGAGGGCGCACATCTTCGGGCCCATCGCGGCGAGGACGAGCCGCACCCCGGGCAGCTTCTCGCGGAGCTCGGCGAGTGCCTCGCGCATGGCGGTGAGCGGCTTCTCCGAGAACCCTGCTCCGACGCCGATCCAGAGGCGACCGGGGTCGAGCTCGAGGCGTTTGATGTCGGCCGCGATCTCGTCGGGTGAGTGGCGGTCGACCGCGATGACCGCGACGCCGAGGTCGGGCTTGGTGGTGACGGAGGCGAACTCGGCAAGCGTCTCGAGGCCCTTTGCCATCGGCGTGTCGTTCGACCACAGTGAGCCGTAGCCGAGCTCCTCGCAGCGCCCCGCCAGCGGCTTCGCGACCTCCGGGTCCAGGCCCGCGGCGACTCCGAACCCGCGGCTCACGAGGCGGCCTTCTCGAGGACCGCCACGCACTCGATGTGCGGGGTCTGGGGGAACATGTCGACGGGCTTCACGCGCGTCAGCCTATAGCCGGCCTCGACCATCTGGGCCGCGTTGGGCGCGAGCGTCGTCGGGTTGCAGGAAAGGTAGACGATCCGCTTCGCTCCGCATTCGAGCACGCGGCGCACGATCTTCTGCGAGAGGCCGGCGCGGGGTGGGTCGAGGACGACGACGTCCGGGGAGCCTGCCTCCTCGATCAGGGGGCGCACGCCGGTGCGGGCGCTGCCGGCGCGGAACCGGGCGTTCGGGATTCCGTTGCGCTCAGCGTTGCGGGTCGCGTCGGCGACCGCTTCTGGGACCAGCTCGAGGCCCCAGACCTCGCCGGCCTTCGGAGCGAGGGTGAGGCCGATCGTGCCGATGCCGCAGTAGAGGTCGAAGACGCGTTCGGAGCCGGTCAGGTCCGCCATCTCCCCGGCGACGGCGTAGAGGCGTTCGGCCATCTCGGTGTTGGTCTGAAAGAAGGCGTTGTGGGAAAGCTCGAAGCGCAGTCCCGAGACCTCCTCGGTCAGGTGCTCGGAGCCGAGGACGCCGGTGGGACCATCGGTCGAGCCGGAGTCGCCCTCGATGACGGTGTGGAGGTCGACGGGCGGCTTGCTGATGGCGGCCGCGGAGGTGACGAGGCGCGTCTGGATCCCACCGGTGCGCCAACCTTCGCGGACGATCAGGTTGCGCCATACGCCCTGGCGGTTGCGCCGGTCATAGGCCGGCATACCCTCGCTGAATGTCCAGTCGCGGATCGAGTTGCGGGCCGCGTTGCCGGCGACGGAGGCGAGGTGGCAGTCGTCGATGTCGACGACACGGTCCCATCGCCCGCGGGCGTGATAGCCGAGCGCGAGCTCCCCATTCGACTCACCGAACGTGTACTCGAGCT
>JBBSQE010000214.1:0-4389 GCA_038258095.1 Solirubrobacterales bacterium
CTAGAGTCCCGCTCGGACCGTGCTAGGTGGAGAATTAGCGGTGCTCTGTACTCGCAATCCGCTCTAGCGAGGCTGAATTCCCGTTCTGAGGGTCTGACCTTTGGGGTCAGTACGCCGGGGGCGGTGTTGACAGTCAGGTCCTACGCGACGTGGGCACGCGAACCAGGTCAGGTCCGGAAGGAAGCAGCCTTAAGCGGATGCCGCGGGTGCCGTAGGTGAGCCTGACTCGAGCCATACGCCGGCGGGCACGCCCAGAGGCCACCACTCGAAGTCGGGTGCACGGTCCATTTTTCGATCCGGCCAGGTCACATCATCGCTAGGGTCCCGCCCATGACCGAACCCGTGAAGCTCCACCGTTGCTCTTGGACATTTCTCCACACCGACATGGACGCGTGCTGGAAGGTGGAGAGGGCGCTGAAGGAAGAAGGCGTCCCCTATGAGGTCGTCAAGCATGGCTACGGAAAGGGCGAAAAGGGCCGGGCCGAGGTCATCGAGATGAGCGGTCAGAAGCAGCTCCCCGTCCTCGAGCTTCCCGGCGGCGAGGTCTACCGCGCCGAATCCGATGACATGGCGGCTCGGGTCAGGAGCGGCAAGCTCGACGGCTGAGCGGTGGCCGCTTGCGTGGTCAGGGCGCGGGTGCTCCACGCCCCCCGCTCTCAGCAGTGGCGGTAGAGCTTCCAAGACGGATTGTCCACCGGAACGCGCTTGAAGCCGGGCGGTGGCATCGTCTGCACCCGCGTCGGGTCGTTCGGGTCGAGGACGAAGTTGTCGATCACGAATTGATTCGCCGGAGCGAGGAAGTAACCGGTGTCAGGCTGGGCCTGCTCGCTCGAGCTGACGATTTCGTCAGGGTTGATGTCGAGCCAGAAGGCGAGGCGGGGGACGGCCCGGTGGTTGGGGACCGAGATCGGGCCGCAGAGCGGCTCGAACGCGTCGTCGTTGACTAGGTCATGCAGGTCGCCCTCCACGATCGTCTGGTTCGAGAGGTCTGTGTTCGTCCGGGAGAGCAGGTCGTACTGGTTCGGCACCCAGACGACGAACATCAGGGCGACGACGCCGGCTGCGATCTGCCAGCGGCGACGCCACGGGTTTGAGGCGTCGATCAGCCTCCAGCCGAGCAGCGCCAGGGCGACGAAAATGGCCAGCACCGAAGCGGCCAGCATCGTGTAGCGGGGGATGATCGCGAGCCCGGCGCAGGCGAGGATCGCAAAGGCCGCGAGGGCGAGGGCCGCCGCCACGACGCCCACCGTGGAGCGCCGGCGCAGCAGCCCGAGGCCGAGGGCGATACCCGCCAGCGCCCCGACCATCCCGGGCCACTGGAGGACCTCGCCGAGCCGCCTCGGGCCGTAGAGGACCAGGTCCACCGGCCCGGTTTGGCGCTCCAGGGTCTCGACCGTGTCACGGGTCCCGGTGAAGGAGTAGGCCGGATTCCCGGTCGTGATCAGGTCGAAGAGGACCCAGAGCACCGGGCCCGCGAGCGCCAGAGCGACGAGCTCGCTCGCCGCGATTTCGGGACGCCTCGTCACCCTCCACCCGGACGGCGCGAGGGGCGAGCCGTCGGGCTGTCGCTCGACGTCCACCAGGAGGTAGGCGAGATAGAAGAACGAGAAGAGCCAGGCCTCAGGCCGCAGCAGGCCCGCGAGCGCAAGGAGCGCCAGCACCGGCCAGCCTGCCCGGGGACGGCGGCTCTCGATGGCCAGCGCGCCGAGGCAGAGCGCGATGTAGGGGAGGTCGACGTAGGCGCGGAGTCCGTTGGACAGAAACGGTGCGCGGGTCAGGACGATGACCGCGGCCAGTGCCCCGATGGGCCGGTCGAACCACATCTCCCCGAGCCGGTAGACGAGGTAGGCGATCAGGCCGAGCGAGATGTAGGCGAGGATCACGACGACCGCCGACGCGCCGCCGCCGAGCGGGGAGGCGATGGCGCCGAGGATCTCGAGAAGCGGGTGGGGCGTGGGGGCGAGCGGCGCCGACTGCGAGGGCGATGCCAGATCAGCGATCTCCCGCCCCCAGACGAGCGAGTAGATCGTGTCGTAATTGGGGAAGCCCGTAGGGAAGAGCAGCAGCAGAACCGCCGCCGTCACCCCGACGAAGGCGGCAGGCAAAATCGCTGGATGAAGGGCCTTTCCGGGGGCTCGGGGCATCCGGGCACGGTACCTGCGACGCGTAGGGTGCCGCGCCGAGCAAGACTGTGCCTGCGGAGGGGTGGTGCCCGATTCCCTGTCCCGACCTCGCCGGATCCCCTGGATACACTGGCCCAAGAACCTCCCGAATGAGCGAATCGACCTCTCTCTACAGACGCCACCGCCCCGGCTCCTTCGCCGAGGTCGTCGGCCAGCAGCACATCGTCCGCACGCTGCGGAACGCGATCGAGCAGGACAAGGTGCATCACGCCTACCTGTTCGTCGGCTCGCGCGGGACGGGCAAGACCTCGATGGCGAAGATTCTCGCCCGCTCGCTGAACTGCGAGAACGGAGGCCCGACGGTTACGCCCTGCGGGCACTGCGAGTCCTGCGTGACGATCGCCTCCGGAACGTCGATCGACGTGATCGAGATGGACGCCGCCTCGAACCGCTCGGTCGACGACGTCCGCGACCTCCGCGAGCGGGTCGCCTACGCCCCGGCGGCCGGGCGCTGGAAGGTCTACATCCTCGACGAGGCCCACATGCTCACCAAGGAGGCATGGAACGCCTTCCTGAAGACGCTCGAGGAGCCGCCGCCGAACACGGTGTTCGTCCTCGCGACGACCGAGTCCCACAAGGTCATGGCGACGATCGCCGACCGCTGCCAGCGCTTCGACTTCGGCCGTCCCTCGCTGTCGCAGCTCGCCGAGGTCATCCGCCGGGTCTCCGATTCCGAGGACTATGAGATCGAGGACGGCGCCGTCGCCCTGATCGCGCGTTCGGCTTCCGGAAGCTTCCGCGACGCGCTCGGCACCCTCGACCAGCTTGTGGCGTTCGGCGGGACCAGCGTCACTCTCGACAGCGTCCTCCAGGTTCTCGGAGCCGCCGACACCGACCTTCTCTTCGACGCTGTCGACGCGGTCGGGGCCGAGGATCCGAGCGCGGCTCTCGCCGCGGTAGAGCGGATGGCGGGGTCCGGACGCGACCCGAACCAGTACGCCCGCGATCTTCTCGATCACCTGCGCCATCTGCTCGTCACCCAGACCACCGAAGCGGTGCCCGAGACCTTCATCGTCACGGCCGCCGAAGCGGACCGGCTCCAGGCCCAGGCCGACGCGGTCGGGCCGGCGACCCTGATCCGCACGATCGACGAGCTCGCCGCGGCGCTCAGCGCCGTGCGCGAGGGCGACGATGCCCGGCTCGCGATCGAGATCGCTCTCCTGAAGGCAGCGCGCCCGGACCTCGACCCCTCGACCGAGGGCCTGCTGCGGCGGATCGAGCGCCTGGAGGCGAGGCTGGCATCCGGATCAGCGCCCGCTCCGGCCCCGGCATCCTCAGCTACCACCGAGGCGGCGCCGGCGCCGGCGGGGACGGTGCGCGCCGACCCGGTTGTGCCCGACCCCGCGCCGCCCGAGACAACAGTGCCGGCCGCCGAGCCTGAGGCCGAAGCTGCAGCCGAAGAGCCGGGCTCCGCCGAGGCACGCGGGCCTGCGGCCGAGGACGCCGCCGAACCGGATGAGCCGGCCGCCGACGAAGGCCTCGACGTCGAGCGCCTGGCCCGGGTCTGGCCGGCGATCATCGATCAGATGCGGAACTCGGGGGCGATGATGCTGTCCGCGCTCTATGAGGGTGCGCGGCCGGTAGCGGTCGACGCGGTGGAGTTCACGGTCACGGTCGGCTTCCCCCCCAGCGCCACCTTCAACAAGCGCAAGGCCGAGGCGCCGGACCAGCGCGACCGGTTCGCCGAGGCTGTCGAGGCCACCGTCGGCCGGCGCCTGCGCCCCCTCTATGAGGTCGTGGAGGGAGAAGCTGAAGGCGCCGGCGAGGGCGCGGAGCCGAAGGAAGAGGGGGGCTGCGCCCCGGACGACGAGGACGCCCTGCTCGAGAGGTTGAAATCGGAATTCGATGCGGAGGAGGTCGGTTAGGTGGCACGAGGTGGAGGACCAGGAGGGCCCGGCGGCTTCGACATGGGCGCGCTGCTCAAGCAGGCGCAGGCCATGCAGACGGAGATGACCGAGGCCCAGGAGAAGCTGAAGGACGAGGTCGTCGATGCCAGCGCCGGGGGCGGCATGATCAAGGTGAAGATGACCGGAGACCTGCGTCTCCAGGAGATCACGATCGACCCCGAGGTGGTCGATCCGGAGGAGTCGGAGCTCCTTTCGGAGATGGTCCAGGCCGCCGTCAACGAGGCAATCCGCACCGCGCAGGAGCTCGCGACGTCGAAGATGGGTGGCATCACCGAGGGCCTCGGCGGCGGCGGGATGCC
>JBBSQE010000215.1:0-4281 GCA_038258095.1 Solirubrobacterales bacterium
GCCACCGCCGCGGCCGAACCGCCGGAGGAGCCGCCCGGAACCCGGTCGTGGGCCCAGGGGTTGAGCACGGGCCCGTAGGCCGAGTTCTCGTTCGAGGAGCCCATCGCGAACTCGTCCATGTTGGTCTTGCCGAGGATCGGGGCGCCCGCCTCGGTCGTGCGCCGGACAGCCGTGGCGGTGTAGGGCGGGCGGTAGCCCTCGAGGATCCGGGAGCCCGCCGTGGTCGGGATGCCCTCCGTCGTAAAGATGTCCTTGACCGCGAGGGGGGCGTGGGCAGCGGCGGCGTCATCTGGCCTCTCGTCCTCAGCGTCGCCGGGCTGCCACAGATAGGCGTTCAGCTCGTCGGCGGCAGCGGCCTCGCGCCAGCCGGCCGCGTGCTCGGCGCCGGAGGTTTCGCCCGAGGCAATCGAACGCTGCGCCTCGAGGGCGGTCATCCCGAGGAGGTCAGCCACGGGCTAGCCCTCAGCCTGTGGTGAGGGCACGCGGAAGGAACCATCGGCCTGGTCGGGCGCCGAGTCGAGCATCCGCTCCCTCGGCCAGCTCGGGCGTGGCTCGTCCGGGCGCAGGACGTTCTCGAGGCTGACGACGTGCGAGGTCGGGGGAACATCCTCGAGGTCGAGCTCCCCGATTCGTCCGACATGGTCGAGGATGACCGAGAGCTCGCCCGTCATCTGCTCGACTTCTGCTTCCGAGAGGCGGAGCCTGGACAGGCGGGCGACGTGCAGAACCTGTTCGCGGTCGATCACTCGGCGCATCTTAGGCATCTGAAATAGAGTCCCGCGCTTCGTGAGGGGTGAAAAGGCAGAGCGCTTCGTCGTCGCCAACCTGCGTCTGCTCGCGGTCAGCTTCGCGGTCGTCGGGTTCCTCTTCATCGTCTTCCCGAACGGCGTGCTCGACACGATCTCCGACTTCGGTGATCACTTCGGGGACTTCACGCGGGCTCCGGCCACCGAGGAGAAGTTCTGGCTCGCGCTGGCGTTCGCCTACATGGTGATCATCACCGCCATCTGCGTCGTCGCCCAGGCCGACGTCGTGCGCTACCGCCCGTTCATCCTCGTGCTCGCCGTCGGCAAGACGGCTTCGTCGCTCGCCGCCCTCGGCTTCTACCTCTTCGACCAGGACGTCTTCATCTATCTCCTCAATTTTCTGGTCGACGGCTTCCTCGCCATCTCCGCCGTTTGGCTGTGGTCCCTCGCGGGACGAGTCGGCCGGCCGCCCTCGCCTGGCTGAAGGCGCGCCCCGGGGCTGAGCGCCGCCGAGCAGACCACCCTCTCCGCAATCTGCGAAGCGATGGCGCCGGGCTTCGGCGGCCTGCCCGCGGCCGAGCGCGATGTGGACGTCTCCGGACCGGTCGGGCGGTTCCTGACCGAACTGCCGGCGCGCAATCTCGGTCGTCTGAAGCTGGGTCTGCGGATCTTCGAGGTCCTGCCGTTCCCCTGGCGCTTCAGCCGCCTTGACCTCGGGGCGCGCGAGGACTTCCTGGTGAAGATGGAGGGCTCGCGCTTTGGCCCCCACCAGGACCTGTTGGTCCTCGCCAAGGTCCTCTGCACCCTCGGCTACGCCGTGGTGCCGGAGGTCAAGGAACGCGTCGGCTATGAGGTGACCTGTGCGCTCGCTGACGGATCGGTTCCCGAGCCGGCTGGAAGCCTCGGCGACACCGTGCCCCGCGGCGATGGCGAGGACTGCGATGTCGTCATCGTCGGCTCGGGTGCCGGCGGGGCCGCGGCTGCAGCGACCCTCGCCGAGGCCGGTCTGGATGTCGTGGTGCTGGAGGCCGGGGGCAACTACAACCGGAGCAACTACCCCCGCGACCCTATCGAGGCGATCACCGCTCTCTACCGTGAGGCGGGCCTGACCGTCGCCGAGGGCCGACCCCCGATCCCGGTGCCTGTGGCGCGGGCAATCGGGGGGACGACGGTGATCAACTCCGGCACCTGCTTTCGCGCCCCTGATGCGGTGCTCCAGACGTGGCGTGAGGAGCACGGCGTCGAGTGGGCCGAGGACCTCACCACCGGCTACGCGGACGCCGAGGGCTTCATGCACGTCACCCCCGTCGATCCGGGGCGAATGGGCCGCAACGGCCAGTTGGCGATGGAGGGGGCGGCGGCACTCGGAGCCTCGGGCGGGCCGATCTCACGGAATGCCGGAAGCTGTGTGCAGTGCAGCTCGTGCCCGTTCGGCTGCGCGATCGACGCAAAGCGCGGGATGCACGTCAGCTACCTCCCTCGTGCGGTGGCGGCTGGCGCGCGCATCCGGGCCGGGGTGTCCGTCGATCGAGTGCTGATCGAGGACGGCCGGGCGGCCGGCGTCGCGTGTCGCACCGGCGCCGAGCCGGGCTCGGCCGCCGAGCCGCGCGACTTCACCGTGCGAGCTCGCCGCGCGGTCATCGTCGCGGGGGGCGCCCTCGGAACGCCGGAGCTCCTCCTGCGCTCGGGAGTCGGCGGAGGGCAGGTCGGCCGCAACCTGCACGTGCATCCGGCCTGCTGGGTAGGGGCCCGCTACGACGAGGAGGTCCGCGGCTGGGATGGCGTCATGCAGAGCTACTTCATCGACCAGTGGGAGCCGGAGCGGATCCTCCTCGAGGCGACCTTCACGCCGCTCCCCTTCGGTGGCGCGTGGCTTCTGGGAGCCGGAGAGCGCCACCAGGAGGCGATGCTCGGGTTCGACCGGGTCGGCTCGATCGGGGTGCACCTCTCGGACGCCTCGGCGGGCCGGGTCGGTCTGGCGGGAGACGGGTCCCTGAAAGCCACCTACAAGCTGACCCGAGACGACGCGCAACGGCTGGCGTTCGGCATCGCCCGGGCCGCCGAGGTCCACCTCGCGGCGGGGGCGACCGAGGTCTACCCGAACATCGGACGTGTCGGAGTGCTGCGCCCGGGCGATCTGCCCGATTTCGAATCGCTCACGCTGAAGCCGTCCGAGCTGCGCCTGGAAGCCTTCCACCCGATGGGAACGGCGCGGATATCGAGCGAGGGCCAGGGTGTCTGCGACAGCAGCGGCGCCGTGCGCGGCACGAGGGACCTGTTCGTGGCCGACGCGAGCCTCTTTCCCAGCTCGGTCGGGGTGAACCCGATGATGACCATCGTCGCTTTTTCGAAGCGCATCGCGGCCGGGCTGGCGGCCGACCTCGACTAGGGGCCTGTGCCCTCATCGGCCATCGCACTCCACGCGGAAGCCGAAATCACCACCGCGGCGCCGAGGGCCATGAAGAGCCCGACACCGCGGTCGCCGCCTCCGAGCGGGTCGGCAATGCGGAACACCACGAGGATCGTCGAGATGATGCCGAGGAGCGCCACGAACGCATCGCCCGTAATCGGAGCGTCGGGCTTGCTGTTGGTCGCCGCGACGATCGGTAGAGCAATCGCACCAACAGCGGCCGCCGACAGGATCAGGTCGATGACGGACAGCGCCTGCCAGCCGTTCAGACCCTCGCATTCGCCGACCGAACCGGCGCAGTCCACATCGACCCATTGCAGGAACAGTGATGCGAAAAGCGCGAGGCCGCCGACCCCGGCGACGATCTCCTGCCATCTGAGCCGGTTGGCGTTCACGGTCCGAAAAGGAACCCGCCCGGGCGCTTGGCCCGGGCGGTCCCGAACCGGTTCGCCCTAGGCGGGCGGAGCTCCACCACCCGAGGGCGGCTCGCCGCCACTCGGAGGCGGCGGAGGAGGCGGGGGCGGAGGCGGTGAGCCTGCGCCGGGTCCCGCCCCGGTGCCACCACTGCCGCCGCCGGAGAAGCTATCGGCGGCATCGCCAAACGACGTGCCCTCTTCCTCCATGGTCCGATAGCCCCCGTAGGTGAGTGCTCCCACGGCGATCAGACCAATGAAAGCGCCGATTCCACGAGTGTGGCTGACGCCGCTCGGGAAGTCACTCAGCCCGAAGTCAGGCGGGCTGATCAGGCGGAACAGGACGAGCAGCGTGCCGAGTCCTGCCAGGGCGGTGACAACGACGCTCAGGGCGACCGGAAGATCCACGTCAGAGGCCGCAGCCTTGATGTAGGTCAGAGCCAAACCTGCGATGACGGCGAGGATGAGAATGAACCGGATGACGTCCATCGAACCCCAGGCGTTCTTCGAACCTTCGGCGCTGACGCCGAATGCCCCGGCTCCACCGTCGAACTTCAGCCCGAACCACTTGAGAATGAACATGTCCAACAGGAGCACGATCGCGGAGATACCCACAATCTTTTCACCCTGCGAAAGTCGATTTACATCCATTTAGGCATCCCTCCAATGGGACATAGGGGTCGGCGCCACCCTATCGCTCTGAGGCGGCGGA
>JBBSQE010000216.1:0-4275 GCA_038258095.1 Solirubrobacterales bacterium
ATCCCGCGTAGACCTCCATCTCGCGCTCGAGGACCGGCTTGAGCTCATCGGGCATGTCGTCCCAGGCAGGGATCTCGTCATGGCGGCTGGTCAACTCCGTGTCAGCCGGGATGACACCGAGCTCCTTCTGACGGGCGATCGTGCGCTCACGGAGCGCGTCCCAGCCGTCTGCGAACTGGCCCTTGTACTTGGCAGGCCACTCCGGCGGCACGTGGTGTGGGGCGTGGGTCGCGCCGGGCGCGAAGTACATGAAGAACGGCTTGTCCGGCATCAGTGCCTTCTGCTGGCGCACCCAGTTGCAGGCCTGATCGGTCAGGTCCTCGGTCAGGTGGTAGCCCTCCTCGGGGGTGGCAGGGGGCTCGATCGGGGTCGTGCCCTCGTAGAGCGCCGGGTCCCACTGGTTGTTCTCGCCGCCGATGAACCCGTAGAAGGTCTCGAACCCTCCCCCACCCGACGGCCACCCATCAAACGGCCCCATCGGCGAGGACTGCCACACCGGAACCTCGTGGCACTTGCCGAACTGGGCCGTCGAGTACCCGTTCAGCTTCAGGGTCAGCGGCAATGGCGCCTTCGTGTTGGGCCGGAGCGAATTGTTGCCGGGAGCAGAGGTGGCCGTCTCGGTGATGCTGCCCATCCCGACCGAGTGATGGTTGCGGCCGCTCAGCATCGCCGCGCGGGTGGGAGCGCACAGCGCCGTGGTATGGAAACGGTTGAACTTCAGACCACCGGAAGCCAGACGGTCTGCCGTCGGGGTTGTGCAGGGACCGCCGAAGGTGCTCGAGGCACCGAATCCGACGTCATCGAGGAGCACGATCAGGACGTTCGGCGCACCGTCGGGAGGACGCAGCGGCTCGATCGGCTCGAAGGACGCCTCCGGGTCCTTGGCGTCATACGGGGTGAATCCGGGCTTCGGAAGATCGGGGATCGGCAGCATCGCGCGGGCATGGCGATCAGGCGAGTTCGTCTTCGTCTTGTCCTCGTCGGCCACTCTCTCTCCTCTTTCTCGATTCGCTGGGCCTACATCGCACCACGCGGGGGTTGAACGCGCATCCTCCAAACGGGGTGACGTGCTTCCCGTGGCTATCGGCCTCGACCGCCCGACTGGACTGCCGGCGACCCATGTCACGTTAGGTACCGAACCGGTGCCCGAACTCAACTAGTCAACGTGAGGTCGGTCGTCGACGGCCTCAGTAGAAGCCGAGACGAGCGAGTGGCTCGGTCAGCTCACGCTCCTCGTAGGAGAAGTGGGAGTTCATTGCGTCGGTGAGCAGATCGACGGTCGCGCGGACCCGTGCCATCCCATCCTCGTCGGAGGAGACCAGCCCGACGAGTGCGCTGTCGACCCTCTTGAGGATGTCGGAAATGACGCCGTGCTCCTCTCCCAGCCGGTCGATCACGGCGCCGAGCCGCTCGTCCCTTCGGCGCAGATGCGGGAAGACGCTCTGGTCCTCCAGGGAGTGATGGGTCGCGACCGCTCCGCAGTAGCGCTCGCAGAACGTCCCCAGCGTCCAATTGTTCTGGCGGATCGCCATCCGGTTGAGATAGGTCCTGGCCTCGGCGGCATCGGCCGACCCATCGTCCACCTGCTCGATCACCTCGCGCAGCCGGGTCAACTCCGCGCGCAACATGTCGTGGACGTCGATGAGGTGCCTGCCCACTGCCTGCTCCTGCGGCGAGTAGGTTCGATCGGGGTCGCGCTCCGGACCGGCGGGGCGCTCCGAGTCATCCCAGGCTGCTCACGGCTAACCCGGGTTCCGTCGTCGGGGGTCGGAGTGAAGCCGAGGTTCTCAGGCGCGTCCATCTCGGGCAGACTAGGCCCGGCCGATACCGTCCTTTCGGTGGACTCGACCTTCACCCCCTCCCACCGCGGCGGCTCCGGCCCGCCGATGATCCTCGTTCATGGATTCACGGACACGTGGCGTAGCTGGGAACTGGTCCTCCCCGCCCTCGAACGAGAGCACGACGTCCTTGCCGTCACGCTCGCGGGGCACGCCGGCGGCCCGCCCATCGATGGGGAGGTGAGCGATGCAGTCCTCGCCGACGGGATCGAGTGGGCGATGGACGGGGCCGGCTTCGAGACCGCGCACATCGTCGGGAACTCGCTCGGCGGCTACCTCGCGCTGCAACTTGCCGCTCGTGGGCGCGCAAGATCGGTCGTCGCTCTGGCACCGGCGGGTGGCTGGGCCGAGGACGACGAGTCGTGGAAGGAGACCCTCGGGTTCTTTACGACGATGCAGGACCTCCTGGCACAGGCGGCGCCGCACGCGGATGCGATCGCCTCGACCCGGGACGGACGCCGGCGCGCCACCGCGTTCATTGCCGAGAGCTACGAGCACATCCCGCCCGACCTGATCGCCCACCAGATTCGCGGGGCCGCCGGCTGTCCGGCCGTCGGAGCGCTGATCACATACGCGACCGAGCACGGCTGGAGCCTCGATGCCGCGAGCATCGGGTGCCCCGTCCGGCTCGTCTGGGGAACCGAGGACAAGCTCCTGATCCTCCCGGGCGCCGCGGCCCGCTTCCGCGAGACCTGGCTGCCGCAGGCCGAGTGGATCGAGCTCAACGGCGTCGGCCATTGCCCACAACTCGACGTCCCGCTCGAGACTGCCGAGCTGATTCTCGGCTTCACTTCGAAGCGGTGATGGACCTGCGGATCACACTCCTCTGTCTCGTCGCCGGTGCCGCACTCGCCGGCTGCGGGAGCAGCGACTGGTCCTCGACACGGACCCGAGCCTGAACCAGCGAAGCCGCGCCGACGATGCCCTCGTCGCGCGCTTCTGCGCCTACGATTCAAAGACCCACTCCGGAATCATCTCCTGCTTCGAGCGGACGTCGCCGTTTCAGGTCCGCGGCCAGAAGACGAACGCCGCCAGGTACGCCGCGGGGCAGGGCAAATGCCTGGCCGATAGCGGCCCGTTCTGCCGCTAGGCCGGCCCCACCCCACCCGCCGTCACCCGCCCAGCCGCGCCCCACCCAGGTGTCCTCCGGTCCACCCCTCGGGGATGGCCGGTCTAGCCCCTGGGACCCTGGGCACGAAGTCCTCCAGCACCGATGCTTCACCTACGAGCCGATCAGGGCTTCATACAGAAAAGAAATTCGCTGGCTTTGCATGAGGACACCAACGGAAAGTCCTCCAGTGAGCGGTCAGGCCGCCGGCGCGAAGTCACCACATGAGGTTGCCGGAGCGGGGTCCCGAGGGGCCCCGTTCGCGTTGGCGGGCTCAGCCCCCGGAAGCCGAGTCGGCGCTCTCACTGGCCGGATTGATCTGCCGCCGCAACCTTCGGGCGGGCGCGGGTTCTTGCCTATATGGAGTTCCAGACGCTTGTATCCCGAACCTGGACCACCTTCACCCCTGCTCTGATCGCGTCGGTGCTGCTTGCGCTGCTCGCTCCTGGAGCGCTCGGGAGCGACACGGCAACCGCGAAGCCCAGCCCGAAGCCAAAGCGACAGGCATCCCTTTCCCTTGCCTCGATCTCGAGCCGTCCGCAACATGTGACGGGGGGCGATTCCCTCGTCGCAGTCGATGTCCCGGCCGGGAACCCGATCTCGAGGGTGCGGGTGCGCCGCAACGGCGTCGATGTGACCAGCGCGTTCTCGCCCTCCGCGCCTGATTCACGGCGCCTCGTCGGCCTCGTGACGGGCCTGCGAAACGGCGACAACCGGATCTCCGCGAGGGTCGTCGCTCGCAACGCGGCATTCCCGGCCGAGCTCACGCTCTACAACTCGTCGATCATGGGCCCCGTCTTCTCCGGCCCCCGGCAGACGCCGTTCATCTGTACGACGGCCGCGGCGGCCCTCGGCGACCCGACCGGCGCCGATTGCTCGGCGCCGACGACCGTCACCTACGAGTACCGGACGACCGGCGGGGCCTTCAAGCCGCTCGCGGACCCCTCGGTGCGCCCCGCCGACCTCGCGCAGACGACGACCCGGACCGGCGAGACCATCGACGACGTGGTGCGGATCGAGAGTGGCGTGATCGACCGCTCGATCTACCGCTGGGCGATTCTCGCCCCGGGTGGTCAGACCGCGAAGGGCTGGAACGGCCGCTTCTTCTATACCTTCGGTGGCGGCTGCAGCGCGGGCCACCAGCAGGGTGCCATGCCGCTCGGCGCGGTCCTTCAGGACCCCGAGCTCTCGAGTGGCTACGCGGTCATCGCCTCGAGTCTCAACCGCTTCAAGACCGCCTGCAACGACGTTCTCTCGGCCGAGGCCGCTTCGATGGTGAAGGAGCACGTCGTCGAGAGGCTGGGGCGGGCTCCGGTTTGGACGATCGGC
>JBBSQE010000217.1:0-4260 GCA_038258095.1 Solirubrobacterales bacterium
ATCGGCTACGGCTATGTCGGGCCGACCGAGATGCGCCTGATCCTGATCGGCCTGAACACCGCCCTTGCGCTCGGCTCCGGCCTCGGCTTCAAACTCGTCGGGCTGACGATGACCCCACTCGACATCGTCGGGCTCGCAATCGTCGGCGCGATGGCCCTGATGCTCGGCGGTCGCTCGGTCATGAATCTCCGCGCCCTGGCAAAAATGGAGCCGGCGGCTTCGCGGCGAGGCTAGGCGAACGGTCTTCGGCTACTCGAGCCCGGCGACCGGTTGATGTCTTTTCGTGCATCCGTTCCTTTCTGAGAATCCGGCGCACGGAAATGCATCGCATGGATGTGTTTCCGCTCCCTTTTTCTCCGGGTGGCGACGAGGGTGCGCAAATACATCCAGCCGGGCGCCACTCGGGAAACGGGTCAGCCGGACAACAGCTGCTTCAGCCCATCCTCGTCCACCACGTCGACCCCGAGCTTCTCGGCCTTCTCGAGCTTCGACCCCGGGCTGTCGCCGGCGACCACGTGGTCGGTCTTCTTCGAGACCGAGCCCGTGACCTTGCCCCCCGCCCGCTTGATCATCGTGCTGGCCTCCTCGCGAGTGAGGCTGGGGAGCGTGCCGGTCAGGACCAAGGTCTTGCCCTGGAGCGGCCCATCGGCCCTGCGGCGCTCGGATAGGTCCTGCTCGAGGTTCAGGCCTCGCTCGCGCAGCTTCGCGACCAGGTCGTCGAGCCGCTCGTCGGATAGCTCCTCCACGATCTGCTCGGCCATGATCGGACCGACGCCCTCTACCTCCTCGATCTGCTCGTTGGTCGCAGCGCGCAGATCGTCGATGGAGCCGAAGTGGTCCGAGAGTGCCTCGGCCGTGACGTAGCCGATGCCGGGCAGCCCCAGCGCGTAGAGCACGCGGTGAAACGGCACGTCCTTGGAGCGCTCTATCTGGGCGACGAGGTTGCCCGCCGACGTCTCGCCGAAGCGGTCGAGCTCGGTCAGGCGCTCGACCGTGAGGTCGTAGATGTCCCCGACGTCGGCGATCAGGCCCTCCTCGAGGAAGCGGCGTGCCTGCTTCTCCCCCATTCCGTCGATGTCCATCGCACCCTTGCTGACGAAGTGCTTGACGTGCTGGAACGCCTGGCCGGGACAGCCGGAGCGGTTGGGGCAGATCGTGAAGACCGAATCCTCCGGCTTGACGGTCGACGTCCCGCACATCGGGCACTTCTTCGGTGGGCGCTCCCGGCGCTGCGACTTGTTCTTGCGTGGGATGACCGGCGAGACGACCTGCGGGATCACGTCGCCGGCGCGCATGACGACCACGTCATCACCCTTACGCACGTCCTTGCGGGCCAGGTCCTCCTCGTTGTGGAGCGTGGCGGTCGACACCGTCACGCCGCCGACATGCACCGGCTCGAGCTGGGCGAACGGCATCAGGTGGCCGGTACGGCCGACATTCCAAACGACCCTCAGGAGCTTCGTCGTGGCAGTCGTCGGCGGGAACTTCCAAGCGATCGCCCAGCGCGGCTCGCGGCCGACGACCCCGAGCTCACGCCACATCGAGCGCTCGTCGATCTTGATCACCACCCCGTCGATCTCGTAGTCGAGCTCGTCGCGCCGGTTCTCCCACCAGTGGCAGCGCTCGACCAGGCTCTCGACCCCGTCGTGGTGGGCGGTGTCCGGGTTGACCCTGAAGCCGCGTGCCCGCAGCCACTCGATCTCCTCGCTGTGGGTCTCGAGGCCGAGATGGTCCGCCGCGCCGAGCCCGTAGATCCAGGTGGTGAGCGGGCGCTCGGCGGTGACGGCGGAGTCGAGCTGGCGCAGCGAGCCGGCCGCGGAGTTCCGTGGGTTTGCGAACGTCGGCTCGCCGGCCGCGGCCCGCCGCTCGTTCAGCTCGGCGAAGGCCGCAATCGGCAGATAGACCTCGCCGCGAACCTCGATCAGACCGGGAGCGTCGTCGATCCGCAGCGGCATCGGCTCCTGCGGGTCCTCCCGCCCCTCGGCCTCGCGGCGACCCACCTCCGCCCGGGCGCGCAGGTTCTGCATCACGTCCTCGCCGACCTGCCCGTCGCCGCGGGTCGCGGCGCGGGTCAACACACCGTCCTCGTAGGTCAGGGAGATCGCGAGACCGTCGATCTTCGGCTCGGTGGTGTAGCTGAACTCCGAGGCGGTGATGTCAAAGCGCTTCAGGCGGTTGCGAACACGGGCCTCCCACGCCCGCAGCTCCTCCTCGGAGCGGGCGTTGGCTAGCGATAGCATCGGCTCGGCGTGCTCGACCCGCTCGAATCGCTCGAGCGAGGGGGCGCCGACCCGCTGGGTCGGGGAGTCCGGTGTGCGCAGCCCGGGGTTCTGCTCCTCCAGGGCACGGAGCTCGTTCAGCAGCGCGTCATATTCATCGTCGCCGATCCGCGGGGCGTCGAGGACGTAGTAATCGTGGTTCGCGCGCTCGAGTTCCTCCCTCAGGGCCGCCGCACGCTCGATGGCCTCGGCGCTCACGGGGCTGCCGGGAGGTCGAAGCCGTCGAGGATTCCCTTCAGGTCCCATCCACGGAGAGTCTCCATGCTCTCGCGATGCGTGAGGTCCAGGTGAACCGGCGTGACGGAGATCCGGCCGGCCGCGATCGCCGAGAGATCCGAGCCCTCCTCGTCACGGTAGGACGGCTCGAAGCCGTAGATCTCGTAGTGCTTCCGTCCGGTCTCCTCGTCCTCTGAGACCAGCTTCAGCTCGTCGTTGTAGAGGCGCTTGCCCAGGTGGGTGACCTCGAGGCCGGCCGGCTGCCCGGCGGGGCAGTTGATGTTCACGAGCGTGTCCTCGGGAATCGGGTTCTGCGCCAGGCCGCGAACGAGCTCGGCGGTGAACCGGGCCGCCACGCCGAAGTCGAAGTCCCTGCCGAAGCGAAAGCCCATCTCGCGCTTCGCGGACTGCTGGGACACGGCGGCGGCGGGTATCCCGAGGACGATCCCCTCGAAGGCGGCGGCGACCGTGCCGGAGTAGGTGACGTCGTCGCCGAGGTTGGCTCCGTGGTTGATGCCGGAGACGATCAGGTCCGGACGCTCACCGAGCAGCCCGAGGTCGGCGAAGCGCACGCAATCGACCGGGGTTCCGTTGGTCGCGAAACCCACGTCACCGTCGCCGAACTCGATTTCGTCGACGCTGAGCGGCGACCGGGTCGTGATGCTCCTGGCGGTCGCCGAGCGGTTCGAGTCGGGCGCGATGACGTGGACCTCCACGCCGTCCAGCTCCTTCAACGCCCGGCGGAGGTCCTGCAGGCCGACGGCCCCGATTCCGTCGTCGTTCGTCAACAGGATCCTCACCCGGGCGATTCTACGAAGGGCGGTCCGCCCACCGCGAGCGGGCTCGGCGCGTGCAAGGCCGCCATGCCCGGCAGGGTGGACACGCGGCCTCGGACGCGCCGATCCGCCCGCAGGCACCTGCCGGCCCCGCGAAAGAAGTGAAAGTTGGTCTACCTGCACATTGCGCCGGCGGCGCCCAGTCGGATCAGTAGGTGACCCCGGCGAGATACAGGCCGTGAGGAGCTGCGGTATCCCCCGCCCCGGCACGCGGCGAGCCCTCGAGCAGCGACTCGAACGACTCCAGGGTCCGCCTCCCCGAGGCCACCTCGAGCATTGTGCCGGTGATGACCCGGACCATGCTGCGCATGAACGAGTCGGCCTCGATCCAGAGGCATGTCAGGTCAGCGGAGGCGACCCACTCGCAGCGCATCACCCTGCGCTCGAAGTGCACATGCGCGGTCTGGGTCGGCGTGAACGCGGTGAAGTCGTGGACGCCGAGGGTGAGGGCCTCACAGGCGTCCAGCGCCGAACGCTCGAGGGGATGCGGCCACCAGAGCGCCCGGCCCTCCTCGAACGGGCTCGCCACCTTCCGCGTGAAGAGCCGGTAGCAGTAGGTGCGGGACTTTGCGGCGCGGCGGGCGTCAAACTCCTCGGGCGCCTGGGCGACGGCGACCACCGAGAGGTCCCGGCCGGTGAGCCCGTTGAGACTGCGGCGGAGCGTCTCCGACGGGTCGCCCTCTGTCCGAAAGCTCGCGACCTGCGCCCACGCGTGAACGCCCGCATCCGTGCGCCCGGCGACGGTCAGATCGACCCTCTCCCCGAGCGCCGTCGCTATCGCGAGCTCGAGCTCCTCCTGCACGGTGCGCTGCCCCGGCTGCTTGGCCCACCCGCTGAAGCCGCCCCCGGCGTACTCGATGTCGATGCGCATGCTTGGCAAGCCAGGGACGGTACAAACAACGCGGACGGCCCCCGGGCGCCCCGCGATC
>JBBSQE010000218.1:0-4246 GCA_038258095.1 Solirubrobacterales bacterium
CGCGGTCGGCGTCGGCGATCATGCGCGCCAGCTCGGCGATTTCCGAGCGCGGCAGCGCGCAGCCGGCCTCGATGTCCGACCACTCGAGCGCCTCGAGAGCGGAGCGGAGATCATCGAACCCGTCGGTGTGCGCGTCGACGAAGGCCTGATCGTGGCGCCCGTCCTCGATGAGCTGCTTGAGGACGCCGGAGAGGAAGGCGACGTCGCCACCGGCGCAGAGCCCGAAGAAGCGGTCGGCGATCTTGGTCCCGAACAGCGCGCTCTCTGGGGTCGAGGGGACCCAGTAGCGCTCCATGCCCGGCTCGCGGTAGGGGTTGACGACGGCGACCTTCGTTCCCGCCTTCTTGGCGAGATGGAGGTATTTCATGGTCACCGGCTGGTTGTTGGCCACGTTGGAGCCGATGAAGACGATCAGGTCCGTCCCGATCCAGTCGGAGTAGGAGCAGGTCGTGGCGGCGACGCCTAGCGCCTCCTTGAGGCCGAACGTGCTCGGCGAGTGACAGACGCGCGCCGCGTTGTCGACCGAGTTCGTCCCGATGGCGCGGGCCGCCTTCTGGGCCGCGTAGTAGGTCTCGTTGCCCGTCCCGCGGCTGGTCAGGTAGAAGCCGAGGCGGTCGGGACCCGCCGCCTTGACGCGCTCGGCCGCGAGGCCCATCGCCTCCTCCCAGCCGATGCGACGGAAGCCGGGGTCGCCGGCGCGACGGAGCATCGGGTAGGGCAGCCGGCCGAGGCCGCGCAACTCCGCCCCACTCAGTCGGCGCAGCGCCTCCACGTCGCCGAGCAGGGTCTCGTCCATCGCCGGCATCGTGTTCAGCCGCAGCAGCCGCAGGCGCACGTTGCATAGGTGGGTGCCGCTGATGGTCCAGTCGCGCAGGCCCTTGGTGCCGAGGGCGCACCCGTCGCACACTCCCTCGTTCAGGATCCGCCACGCGTAGCCGGCGTTGTCGCGGTTCTCGGCGACGGTGCGGAAGACCTCGCGGTAGTTGTTCGGCCGCTGCTCCCCGAGTCCGAACGGCTTCCAACTCGCCCAGTTCGACGGGGTCGGCCGCCGCTTCGGCTTTCTCAGGCGTTCTTCCATCCCCGGCTATGTTGGCAACCATCGCCGAGGAGCCCGACATCCCGACCGATCCGCGCATGCTCACTCGGATCAGCCACGACGGGGGCCAGGATGTTGTCGCCGTCGAGGAACCGCTCGAGATCCGCGTCGACGGCACGCCGCTCGCGGTGACGATGCGGACTCCGGGGCACGACGAGGAGCTTGCGCTCGGCTTCCTCCACGGCGAGGGGCTGATCGATTCAGCGCACGACGCGGTCCCCTCAGAGGACCTCGCGGGGAACGTCATCGAGGTCCAGGGTCCGCTCGTCCGCGACCCCGGCGCCCGCAGCTTCTACACGACGTCGTCCTGCGGGGTCTGCGGCAAGGGCGCGCTGGAAGAGGTGGCGGTCTCGAGCCCGCCCCTGGGCGACGGCCCGCGGATGAGCCGCGCCCTACTCGCTTCGCTGCCCGAGCGGGTGGTCCAGCCGGCGTTCGAACGGACCGGCGGCCTCCACGCGACGGGCCTGTTCGACACGGGCGGGGAGTTGGTCCGGTCGCGCGAGGACGTCGGTCGCCACAACGCGATGGACAAGGTGATCGGGGCGGCGCTGATCGCCGGCGAGGTCCCGCTTCGCTCTGCCGTTCTCGCCGTCAGCGGCCGCCTGTCCTTCGAGCTCGTCCAGAAGGCTGCAGTCGCGGGCTGCCCGATCCTCGTCGGCGTCGGAGCGCCGAGCTCACTCGCCATCGACCTCGCAGCGGACCGCGGGATGACCCTCTGCGGGTTCGCCCGCGACGGAGAGATGAACGTCTACGCGGGGGCGGAGCGGGTGGCCGGCTGAGCGCGGGCGGGGAACCGTCAGCGCGGCGGGGCGTACTCGAGCGCCCAGTCGCGCCACTGTTCGGACAGCTGGGGAACCTCGAGCATGCGCTCGGCGAGCGAGTGGTCGGAGAGCCTCGCCTCGGAGACCAGCGCCGATGTGACGCCGTGATCGGGGCGGGACAGCACCGCGACCTCGTCCCCGGCCCCGACCTCCCCCTCCTCGATGATCCGCAGGTAGGTGCCAGGGCGATTGGCGGCGCCGAACCGCTTCGTGAACCGGGGGTCGTCCATCCGCAGGGCGAGCTTCGCGCAGGGGATCCGCGGCTCGGAGACCTCGAGAAGAGCGGTGCCCACGCGCCAGCGCTCACCGATCACCGCCCCGGACACGTCGATCCCGGTCAGCGTCAGGTTCTCGCCGAAGTTGCCCGGGACCATCTCCTGGTCAAGCTCGGCGGCCCACCAGTCGAAGTCCTCGCGGGAGTAGGCGTAGACGGCCTTGTGGAAGCCACCGTGGGCCTCCGTATTGGCCTGGACATCATCCCCGATGTGGATGCCCCGCACGGGAACCCGGCCATCCACCGGGGACTTCCAGATCGCCGTGGAGATCGTCCGCCCTCCGGACTCGACCAACCGCTTGTGGCCGACGTTGACCGCCTCGACGCGGCCCGAGGCAAGTGGCTCGCCGTCGGTGCCCTCAGGCATGTGCGGCAGCGTCGGCGGGCTCAGCCGAGCGGGTCTTGACCGGATCGAGGCGAACGGGGATCCCGTTCAGGAACGCCATTCCGGCTAGGGGCTCCAGGTCGGCGGGATCCGACGAGGCGAGCGCGTTGACGTTCACGCCTCCGGCGGCGTTCGCCACCTGCCAGCCGCCCCGGTGCCCCCAGCCATGGGGGACCGCGACGGTCCCGGGCATCACCTCGTCGGTCACCGTGACCTCGATCTCGATCTCGCCGTCGGCCGAGGAGATGGAGCAGCGGGCGCCGTCGTCGATCCCCGCCGCCGCGGCGTCATCGGGGTTCACGCGGGCGAGATGCTTGCGGCCACCACGCATCAGCGGCTCGGCGTTGTGCATCCAGGAGTTGTGGGAGCGGAGCTCGCGGAGTCCGATGAGAGACAGCGGGTAGCGGCCGTCGGGCGGGCCCGTCGCTTCGAGGCGAGCGACTTCTTCGACGATCTCGGGCGGGTCGAGCTTGACGCGCTTGGCCGCGTGGCGGATCCGCCCGCGGAGATTGCCCACCTCGAGATGGTCTTCGAGGACGATGCCGTGCGGGCTCTCGGCCAAACGCTTGAGATTCAGGCCGCCGCGACGCAGACCGAAGAGATCGCCGCGCGGACCGATGCGCAACAGCAGGTCGACCAGTCGCCGCGGGGACAGGCGGATGCCCGCCCTTCCGGCCAGGCGGCCGAGGCGCAGGCTCGTGGGGACGACCCCGACCCGGCGGGCGAGGTCGTCGATGATCTCCCACTCTTGGCGTGCCTCGCCGGCCGGCTCGACGACCGCCTCGGTCATGTTGATGAACGGCGTCGTGAAGAGGCTGATGAAGGGGAGCGGCAGGTCCTCGCGCTCGAGGAACGTGGTGGCGGGCAGGACGTAGTCGGCGTGGCGGCTCGTATCCGTCACGTAGAGGTCGATCGACACGAGCAGGTCGAGCTCTGCGAACGCGGCCTCGAGCTCCTCGCCGTTGGGGATCGAGAGCACCGGGTTCCCGGCGGAGATGAACATCGCCCGTATCTGGCCCTCGCCCGGGGTAGTGATCTCCTTCGCCATCACCGTCGCCGGGAGACTGCCGAGCACCTCCGGCAGGTCGCCGACCCGGGAGCGCCGCTCGTCGTATCCCCCGATGCCGATCAGCTCCGCGATCCTGTCGAAGGGGATGGGCGAGGTGCCGAAGATCGACCCGCCGGGGCGGTCGAGGTTGCCCGTCGCCACGGCGAGCGCGTCGAGCAGGAACGAGACCAGCGTTCCGTTCCGCCCGAGACATGACCCGGTGCGCCCGTAGATGGCGGCCGAGTCAGCTCCGGCGATGTCCCGCGCGAGGGCCCGGAGGTCGGCGGCCGGGATGCCGGTCCGCGCCTCCGTGGCCTCGGGCGGGTGCGGCGCACAGAGCCGCCGGAGAACCTCGGCGCCGTCGGCCTTCGCCGCCAGCGCCAGCTTGTCGTCGAGCCCCTCCTCGAAGATCACCGCGAGAAGCGAGAGCAACATCCACGCGTCGGAGTCCGGCCTGAGCGGCAGGTGCTCGAAGGCCGCGGCGGTCTCGGAGCGGCGGGGATCGGCGACGACCACGCGGCCCCCGCGCCCGACCACGGCGTGGAGCTGGTCGCGGACCCGCGGGGCGCTCATCACGCTGCCGTGGGAGACGAGGGGGTTGGCGCCGACCACGAACAGGAAG
>JBBSQE010000219.1:0-4236 GCA_038258095.1 Solirubrobacterales bacterium
CTGCTGGCCACGGCCGCGGTACAGGGAGCCTTGAAGACGAACGCTGTCGTCGCCTTGGCCCTTCCCCTGGTCGTGCTCGCCGTGCCCATCCTCGACATGACCTTCGTGGTCGCCAAGCGCCTCAAGTACAAGCAGCCGATCTACCAGGCCGACGCCTGGCACTTCCACCACCGGATGGCGAACATCGGCTTCTCGCAGCGGCGAACGCTCGCCTATCTCTATGGATGGACGACCGTGATGGCGGCTCTGGCCCTGGCGCTGCGGCTCGTCCCCTACTCCGACAACCACGGACACTTCGACTTCACCTGGACCGCCGTGATCCTGTTCTTCGGGCTGCTCGCCCTGGCCGCGAGCGTGTACCTCGTCTACGTGCTTGAGATCCTCAAGTTGCGCCGCTTCAGGGAGCGCCAGGTGCTGGGCCTGCGCCGCGAGCGGGGAGCACCGGCGCCGGCCGCGGACGCGGTCGACCGTGGTGTCGCGACCGAGCTCGAGACGGGGAGCTTTCCCGTTATCGACGGGGGAATCGATGGCGGGGAGGCCGATCAGAGCGACGGCTGAGCGCCGGCGGGAGATCCCGCTCCACAAGTGACTTTCGGCACCCGTGACGGCGAGCGGCAGCGGGTCTCGTTTGGCTATAGTCGCCCCTGCGCCGTCCCGGCCCTCCGGCCGCGATCGGCGCTGTTCTGTCTCCTCCAAAGCGTGACCCGAACGACCGCAATTGCCAGGCCGTCAGATCGAAGACTCCTTTGACCGTTCCGCAGCTTTTCTGCGGTTCGCTGACGTGCTGGTTCTGGCAGCTGCTCTTCCCGTCTTTCTCGTCGCCGGACTACCGATGACGGGCTATGTCGTCTGCGCGGCCGTCTGGCTCACTCAGCGAGCTGTTCAGGGGGTCGCCGAGCGTCGGGCGCAGAGGCTGCTCGAGGACGGCAACCGCAAGAACGCCATGGGCGTGGTCGCGGCGACGACGATGGGCCGAGTCTGGCTGGTCGCGCTCTCGATCCTCCTCGTCGGCAAGATCGCGGACCGCGAGGATGGCCTCGCCGCCGCCGTCCTCACCCTGGTGCTCGTGACCGTCTACTTCGCCGGCCTCGGCCTCTCGAAGCTGTTCGAGCGCGAGGCCACCCCGACGGCCGGCCCGCCCACCGCCGGAGCTCCGTCATGACCGCAGTCAAGGGCCTGAGCCTCGGGAAGAAGGTCCTCCTGGGCATCTTCATCTACGTCGCGATGATGGTGCTCCTCTATTTCATCTTCGGCTCAGACGGCAAGAACGACGCCTTTCAGCCCCAGAACGAGTTCAAGCTCGATCCCTGGATCACGATCAAGCTCGCCGGCGTCGACCTGAGCATCAACAAGGCGGTCCTCTACCTGCTCCTCGCCTCGGGGCTGACGATCGGGACCATGACCTGGATCGCCCGGCGCATGCAGGACAGGCCGAACCGGACCCAGGCGGCGATGGAGATGGCCTACGACCTGGTGAAGAACAACATCTCCGGCGGCAACCTCGACAAGAGCATGGCCCGCAAGTGGTTCCCTTTCATCGCGGCCCTCTTCTTCTTCATCTGGTTCTCGAACATGATCGGTTTCATCCCGCTGCCGACCAACACCGAGCACACGGTCGACGTGTTCGGCGTCGCGATCCCGAGCTTCGCGATCTATGCCGCCACGGCGAACCTCTCGATTCCGCTGGTGCTGACGCTCGTCGTCTGGATCTCCTACCACGTAGAGGGCGTGCGGGCCAAGGGCTTCTTCAAGTACCTCGCGAGCTGGATGCCCCCGGGCCTGGACTTCAGCGATTCGTTCTTTCTTCTGCGCTGGTTTGCGCTGAGCTTCTTCTTCGCGATCGAGGCGATCTCGCACTTCGCGCGCCTGATCTCGCTGTCGGTGCGACTCTTCGCCAACATCCTCGCCGGCCACCTCCTTCTGCTCTTCATGGGTGGCGGCCTCGCGGTCCTGCTCGGGATCGCTGCGCTCGGCGTCGGGACCTTCCCGCTCGCATTCGCCTTCTTCGGCCTCGAGGTCGGCCTGATCGCCACCCTCCAGGCATTCATCTTTGCCACGCTCACCGCGATCTACCTCGGCGGAGCAACCGCCGAGAGTCACTAGAAAAGGAGTCATTCAATGGATCTGGTTTCCATAGCCCAGGCCAGCAGCGGCATCACCGATGCGGGCATCACCGACGCCGGCAAAGCGATCGCCCTCGGCGTAGGCGCCGGGCTCGGTTCGATCGGCGCCGGTATCGGCATCGGCTTCATCTTCGGTAAGGAGATCGAGTCCGTCGCCCGCCAGCCCGAGATGAAGGACGAGCTTCAGCAGATCCGTTGGCTCGGGTTCGCACTCACGGAGGCCGTCGCCTTCTACACGTTCATCTTCGGCCTCATCGCCTTCTTCCTTTAGGAGTTCACCGAGACGATGCGTAGCGAACGTCCATATCTGATTCCGCGTGAGCGGAGCTTCGCCGAAGGCAGGTGCTCGTAATGCCCGTCGCTGAGATGTCAAACGCTCTGCTGAGCCTCGCCGCCGAGTCATCCTCCAAGGAGAGCGGTGGCAGCTTCCTGGTCTCACCCGGTCTTGGGTTGATGATCTGGACCCTCGTCCTGTTCCTCATCACGATGTGGGTGCTCAACAAGTACGCGTTCCCACCGATCCAGAAGGCGCTCGACAAACGCGCCAACGCGATCGCGGAATCGATCGAGCACGCTGAGCGCCAGCGCCAGGAATCAGACGAGCTGCTCGCCGAGTACCGCGAGCGGCTGAAGGAGGCACGCGAGCAGGCCGACGACATCATGACCCGTGCTCGCCGCACCGCCGAATCCGCCAAGTCCGACGGCGCCGAGGCGGGCAAGGCCAAGCGCGAGGAGCTCGTCGCCGCTGCGCGCAAGGACATCGAAGCCGAGACGAGGCGCTCGATCGACCGGATCCGCTCCGAGGTCGCCGATCTGACCGTCCTGGCGACCGAGAAGGTCACCCGCAAGTCGCTGACCGGCGAGGACCACAAGCGCCTGGTGGAGGACGCCCTCGCCGAGGTGGACTTCTCGGCGCTAGGGGCCGGGGCGAACGGCGAGAGCAACGGAAGCGAGACGGCCTAGCTCGTGGAGGAGATCGCACGCGTATACGGGGAGGCGCTCTTCGGAGTGGCCAAGGAGCACGACTCGATCGACGAGATCCGCGACCAGCTCGGCGAGTTCGCCGATGCCCTCGATGGGGATCACGAGATGCAGGTCTTCTTCTTCAGCCCCTACTTCTCGTCGGCGGAGAAGCGGGAGGGGATCGCCAAGGCCGTCACCGGAGCGAACGAGCACTTCGTCAACTTCCTCGAGCTCCTGGCCGAGAAGCACCGGATGCCGGCCGTCTTTCGCATCCGCGACACGTACGAGGAGCGCTGGCAGCACGAGAACAAGCGCCTCGAAGTCGTGGTGACCAGTGCCGTCGAGCTCGACCCGGAGGTCGCCGAGGAGATCGGCGCCGAGATCGAGAAACAGACGGGGCAGAAGGTCGAGATTTCAAGCAAGGTCGACGACGGGATCGTCGGCGGCATCGTTCTTCAGGTCGGGAACAGGGTTCTCGACGCAAGCATCCGCAACAGCCTCGACAAACTTCGCAAGTCAGTCGCCGCGGCTTAGATGATCGAATCCTCATTCACGCACCCACGAATGACGGCGCATCCCTTCGCCGGATCGGCACCCGCACGCTTGCGGGTAGCGCTGCTACCCGCTTCACCTGCGTGCACCCCCCGGCTCGGCCTGCCCCGCCCTCGCGGGCACGTCAATTCGGACTCAATCATCGGCCGCGACGCACCAAGGAGGACCTGAAACCAGATGGAGATCAAGCCAGACGAGATCGCAAACATCCTGCGCGAGCGGATCGAGGGGATGGATGCCGGCTCCGCCGATCTCTCCGAGGTCGGCACCGTGCTCTCGGTCGCCGACGGGATCGCCCGCATCCACGGCATCGACAACTGCATGTCGCTCGAGATGCTCGAGCTGCCCCACGACGTCACCGGCCTCGCCCTGAACCTGGAGGCCGACAACGTCGGCGCGGTGCTGTTCGGCGACTGGGACAAGATCGTCGAGGGCGACGCGGTCAAGCGAACCGGCAACCTGCTCGAGATACCCGTCGGCTCGGAGCTCCTGGGCCGCATGGTCGACCCGCTCGGCCGCCCGCTCGACGCCAAGGGCGACATCAACACCTCCGAGACGCGCCCGGCCGAGTGGAAGGCGCCCGGAGTCGTTCACCGCC
>JBBSQE010000220.1:0-4202 GCA_038258095.1 Solirubrobacterales bacterium
CGCCGGCCTCCAAATGCCGTCTCCACGAGCACCATTCCCGGCGGCTCGCCCTTCACTTCTCCGATGTCAGTCGCATCCTCCGACCCCGGCACCGCCCGCAGCGCCTCGAGGGCCGCATCGGCGGTCTCCGGCGCGACGAAGGCGACCAGCCTGCCCTCGTTCGCGACATACATGGGGTCGATTCCGAGCAGCTCGGCCGCGCCGCCGACGGCCGGCTTGACCGGCACGTCGGCCTCGCGGACCGTGATCGCGACCTTGGAGGCGCGGGCAAGCTCGTTGAGGACCGAGGCGACGCCGCCGCGGGTGGCGTCGCGCAGGCAGCGGAGGTCGCTTCCGGCCTCGGCGAGAAGGGCGTCGGCGGCGGGCCACAGCGAGTGCGTGTCGGACTCGATCTCGGCCGAGAGGTCGAACTCGCCTCGCGCGAGCATGATCGCCGTGCCGTGCTCGCCGATCGAGCCGGAGACGATGACCCGGTCCCCGTCGCGGAGGCCACTTGGTGAGAGCGCGCCGCGGTCGTCGATCCTGCCGACGCCACTGGTGCAGATGTACATCTGGTCGCAGGCACCGCGCTCGACGACCTTCGTGTCGCCGGCGATGATCTCGACGTCGGCAGCCTCGGCTGCCCCCGCGATCGCGTCGACCTCGGCGCGGAGCACGTCGGATGGGAGGCCCTCCTCGAGGATCAGCGAGAGGGTCAGGGCGACCGGCCGAGCGCCGGCCATCGCCAGGTCGTTGACGGTCCCGTTCACGGCGAGCTCCCCGATCGAGCCGCCCGGGAACCGCAGCGGCTTGACGACGAAGCTGTCGGTGGTCATCGCCAGGCCGGTGTCGTCGATGACGACCTGCCCGGAGTCGCCCATCTCGGCCGCTGTATCGGAGCCGAAGGCGGGGACGAGGAGGCCCTCGATCAGCGTCTGCGTCGCCTTGCCGCCGGCCCCGTGGGCCATGGTGATCGTCTTGTCCTTGAACCTCGGCCGCTTGGCGCGGGCCGTCTCGATGATGCCGAGGATCCGCTCCTCGCGCCCAGAGATCTTGTCACGCGGCTTCAGCGCTTGGCCGCCTTGATCGTCGGGGCTCATGCACTCACCTTCTCGCGTGAGAAGCGGCCGTAGTTGTAGTAGGCGGCGCAGGCGCCCTCGGGGCTGACCATGCAGGTCCCGATCGCATGCTCCGGGGTGCAGGCCGTCCCGAACACCTTGCACTCCCAGGGCTTGATCACGCCCTTCAGGACCTCGCCGCACTGGCAGGCCTTCGGGTCCGCGACCCGTACGCCGGGAACGGAGTAGCGGAGCTCGGCATCGAACTCGGCGTAGGAGTCGGAGAGCTTCAGGGCACTCTGGCTGATGAAGCCGAGCCCTCGCCACTCGAAGTGTGGGCGAAGCTCGAAGACCTCGGCCATCGCCTTCAGCGCAGCGGGGTTCCCCTCGTAGGGGACGACCCGCTTGTACTGGTTCTCGACCTTGGCCTCGCCGGCGCCGAGCTGGGCCAAGATCATCCGGATCGAGGCGAGGATGTCGAGCGGCTCAAAGCCTGCGACGACGATCGGCTTGCCGTAGTCGGCCGGGATGAACTCGAAGGGCCTCGCGCCGACGACGGTCGACACGTGGCCCGGGCCGATGAAGCCGTCCAGCCGCAGGTCGGGAGAGTCGAGCAGCGCCCGTAGCGGCGGCACGATCGTCACGTGGTTGCACATGCAGAAGAAGTTGGTGATGCCCTCGGCCTTGGCCCGCCGCATCGTCAGAGCCGTGGAGGGGGCGGTGGTCTCGAAGCCGATCGCCAGGAAGACGATGTCGTGTTCGGGGTTCTGCTTGGCGATCCGCAGCGCGTCGAGCGGCGAGTAGACCATCCGCACGTCGGCGCCATCGGCCTTCGCGTCGGTCAGCGTCTTCTCTGATCCTGGGACCCGCATCATGTCCCCGAAGCAGGTGAAGATCACCTTGTCTTCGTGCGCCATCGCGATCGCGTCGTCGATCCGGCCCATCGGCATGACGCAGACCGGGCACCCGGGGCCGTGAACCAGCTCGACGTTTTCGGGGAGCAGGTCGTCGAGCCCGTACTTGTAGATGGAGTGAGTATGGCCGCCGCAGACCTCCATGACCTTGTAGTGGCGGCCGGGCTCGACCATCGAGAGGATCTCGCCGGAGAGGGCACGGCCCAGGTCGGCATCCCGGTACTCGTCGACGAACTTCATGCCATCACTCCTTCGGTTGCGGCGTGGGCGATCGCCGTGCCGGCGTGGACCAGCAGGACGTCACCTTCGGCCACCGGCTGCACGAGCGCGATCTCGACGGTGCTGCGGCCTTCGCCCTCGGGGGTCCCCTCGCCGTCACGAAGCCCGCAGAGCGCCAGGTCCCGCTCGGCATCGATCTTCAGGACCCGCATCTCGACCGCCTCGTCCCCACAGGTGATGCACCCCTCGAGGTGATCACAGCTCGGTGTGGGGCCGAGGCCGGTCATTCGTTCAGGCTCACGCTGTCCCTGGGTTCCGTCATTCAATGACGCTCGCCTTCAGCTCCTCCAGCTCGGCCTCGTAGTCCTCGCCCATGCCCTCGAGCATCTGGCGCGTGGCCGTGGCCTCTTCCTCGTCGACCTTGGAGAGGGCGAAACCGACATGGATCAGGACCCAGTCCCCAACGTCCGCACCGCCGTCTGAGTCGAGGAGGCCGATGTTGATGTTGCGCTGGACACCGGCGACGTCGACCCTGGCGAGGCGGTTTGCCTCGTCCACGATCTCAATAACTTTGCCCGGTATCGCCAGGCACATGACGCTCTCCTCGTTTTGCTCCGAGTCGCCCATCTGGCGCCCCAGTCAAGCCCCCTTGCAACGAACCTACTCCCCAATATTGCTTACTGTCAAGCACGACCTATTTGGTCGGAAATCGCCCGGAAACAGTTAGGTGTCCCTGAGTCAGGAGGCCCACCGGTATGCGGGGTCGCCCGTCTGCCGTCAGAATGGAGAGGTGGCTGACCGGTCCAAAGAGGCGCTTGAGTCGAAGGTTCACGACGGCTCCGAGTACCGTGCCTTCGGCGGCTTCACGGCCGATGAGGCCGACGCGCGGGCGGCGGCTCTACGCGAAGTCGCCGGCTTCGGCCCGACGATGCGGGTGCGGCCGATCGCGCAGGCCTGGGGCGAGCTCGCGCGGCTGATGCGCGAGCGGGCGGTCGACACCGTCGCCGACCTACCGGCCGAGCAGGTCGTCGACTTCGCTCAGAGGCTCTGGGTCATCTCATCTGGTCAGAGCATGCTGAGGGAGCCGAAGCCCGAGCCGCCCGATCCCGGCAAGGTGTAGAGGAGCCTCTGACCGGGGAGCGGGCAGAGCCGGCAATCGCACGCGCGCCCACAGCGGTAGGATCGCGAGCGTGGAGCTTGGAATCGTCGGACTTGGCCGCATGGGCGCGAACATCGCGCGCCGCCTGATGCGCGACGGCCACACCGTCGTCGTCTACGATGTCAACGCCGACGCCATCGACGAGCTCGCCGGCGAGGGTGCTGAGGGCGCGTCCTCCCTGGAGGAGCTCGCCTCGAAACTCACCGCGCCGCGTTCGGTCTGGGTGATGGTCCCGTCCGGCCACATCACCGAGACGACCGTGGCGAATGTCGCGGCTGTCCTCGAGTCAGGCGACGCGATCATCGACGGGGGCAACACCTACTACCGCGACGACATCCGCCGCGGCGGAGAGCTCGCCGAGAAGGGCATCGACTACCTCGATTGCGGGACCAGCGGCGGCGTGTTCGGTCTCGAGCGCGGCTACTGCCTGATGATCGGGGGTCCCGACGAGGCGTTCTCCCGCCTGGAGCCGATCTTCTCGACGCTTGCGCCGGGCGTGGAGTCGGCCGACCGCACCCCGGGCCGCGAGGGCGAGCCGACCGCCGCGGAGGAGGGCTACCTGCACTGCGGCCCCGTCGGAGCCGGCCACTTCGTGAAGATGGTCCATAACGGCATCGAGTACGGGGTCATGGCCGCATACGCCGAGGGCCTGAACATCCTCAAGTCGGCGAACGCCGGCAAGACCGAGCGCGACGCCGACGCCGAGACCGCCCCGCTCGAGCATCCCGAGTACTACCAGTACGACCTCGACCTTCCCGACGTCGCCGAGGTGTGGCGCCGGGGTAGCGTGATCGGCTCCTGGCTCCTCGACCTGACCGCCGCCGCCATGCACGAGTCGGGCGACCTCTCGGAGTTCTCCGGCAAGGTCTCGGA
>JBBSQE010000221.1:0-4170 GCA_038258095.1 Solirubrobacterales bacterium
CATCCCTGCAAATGAAGCTTTTCTCCCTCCGCAACGCAAGGCGCCCGCCGGTTGGGCGGGCGCCTGCGCCGCAGATGCCTTGATCGCTATGCGGTGGCGGGCTCCTCGCGGCCCTCGTAGCTCTCGGGGGCATCCGGAGCCACGGGGACTTCACGGGTCGTGGCACCGGAACCCGGGAGCCAGCCCAGCCAGCTCGGCAGGTACCAGTTCCAGTCGCCGAGGAGCTTCATCGATGCCGGCAAAAGGACCGCCCGCACCAACGTCGCATCGATCAACACCGCGCTCGCCAGCCCGACCCCCAGCATCTTTAAGTCGAGCAGCCCGAGGGTGGCGAAGATGCCGAAGACCGCGACCATCACCGTTGCGGCGCTGGTGACCACGCCCGCCGTCGACTTGATCCCGTTGGCGACCGCGTCCTCGGTGGACATGCCGCCGTCGTACAGCTCCCGGACCCGGCTGAGGATGAACACGTGGTAGTCCATCGACAGGCCGAACAGGATCACGAACAGGAACATCGGCAGCCAGGACGCGACCGCCCCGGTCGACTTGAACCCGAGCAACGACTCGCCGAGCCCGTGCTGGAAGACCAGCACGAGGACGCCGTAGGCGGCGCCGACCGACATCAGGTTCAGGAGGATCGCCTTGACCGGGACCACGATCGACCTGAACGTGACGAGCAGGAGCCCGAACGCCATCGCCAAGACGAAGGCGAAGACGAGCGGAGCGTGGGACTTCATCGAGTCGGTGAAGTCCTTCGACTCGGCCGTGAGTCCTCCGACGTTCGCCGTCACGCCGGGCACCGATCCGACCGTCTGCGGGACCAGATCGTCGCGGAGCGTTGCGAGCGCCGCATCCGACCGGGCGTCTGTGCCCTCTCCGGCGAGCGGGATCGAGACAACGGCCAGGTTCCCGGATCCGCTGACACGGACCGAGATCGGCTGCTGCATCTCCCCCGACTCCACGACCTCACGCTTCAGGGAGGCGATGGCGCTCCGCACCTGCGGCGAGGTGACGTCGTCGCCGGAGATGACGACCTGGGCCGGCGTCGGGCCGCCCGGGAAGGCGGCTTCGACCCGGTTCAGGGTCTTCGTTGCCGGCAGGTCGGCGGGCAGGCCGCTCAGGCCGGTATCCGCCGTGTGCATGCCGAGGACCGGTATGACCAGTGCCACCAGCACTCCCCCGGAGATCGCCGCCGCAATGCCGGGGCGGCGGAGCACGCGGTCGAGGATGGCGTTCCACAGCCGCGACTCTCCGTGGTTTCGCTCGCGACGCGTGGAGAGGAAGGGCACGCGGCCCTTCATCACCCGGTCCCCGAGCACCGACAACAGTGCCGGCAGGACAGTCAGCGAAGCGAGCATCGCAACCGCGACGACCAGGATCGTCCCCGTGGCAAACGACGCGAACGTCTTGTCGCCGGTGAAGTACATGCCGGCCAACGCGACCATGACCGTCAGGCCCGAGATCAGCACGGAGTGCCCGGAGGTCGATGCGGCGATCCGCAGTGCGTCTTCGGAGCTGCGTCCCGCCGTCCGCTCCTCGCGCATCCTGCGCATGTAGAAGAGCGAGTAGTCGACTCCGACCGCCATCCCTACGAGCAGAACGACCTCCTGCACCGAATTGTCGATCGGAGCGATGTGGCTGGCGAGGCCGACCAAGCCCAGCGTTGCCATGACGCCCGAGATCGCGAGCAGGACCGGGATCCCGGCCGCGACGAGCGCCCCGAAGACGATGAACAAGATGAGCAGCGTGATCGGCAGCGACACCTTCGTCGCCTTCGCGAAGTCATCGCCGACCGATTTGTCGATCGCCTTCTCCGCGCTGGCGTCGCCGATCTCCGAGATGGAGAGCTCCGGATTGGCCCCCTGGGCCGCCCGGGTCTGGGCCAGGACCGGTGCGATCTTGTCCGGCGCCGAATCCTTGGCTCCGGAGATCGAGAACTCGACGAGCGCCGAGTGACCGTCGGCCGAAACCTGGCCGGCGTTCTCGGCGTCGAGCGGAGACCTGATGTCGGTGACGACACCGACGCTCCCGACGTGTCGAACCACGTCCGAGATGGCCTTCCGGAACCCGGTATCGGCCACGGTCTCCGAATCGCTCTGCACGAGCACCTGCTCGGCCGCGGGCTGCGGGAACCCCTTCTCGAGCGTCTGCGCGGCCCGGCCGGATTCGCCGGTGCCGAGATCCGCATCGGAGATCGCCTTCGTGCCGACGTTGCCGCCGATCATCATCGCGACGATCACGAAGGCGATCCATCCGAAGATGGCCGTCTTTCGGTGAGCGGCGCTCCAACGACCGGCCCGTGCGGCGATGTTCTTGGATTGCATGTTGGATCCCCTTTCGGATCTCGTTGATTGCATGGGGAAAGCCTCGTCATTGACGGGCCGCCCGACTACGGGGCTGACACGTGTCTTTCGGTAGGGCAGGCCGCTTTGGCGGGGTGCGGACAGCACGACGGGGGGTGTGGGTAGCCGTATGGCCGCGCCGGGCTCCGTGATGGAGAATCTGGGCATGCGGGCGACCGTCCTAATCGTCGACGACCACGAGAGCTTCAGGGCGAGCGCACGGCGCCTGCTCGAGGCCGACGGCTACGAAGTGGTCGGCGAGGCTGCCGACGGGGAGAGCGGAATCGCGGAAACCGGCAACCTCTTCCCCGACCTGGTTCTCCTCGACATGCAGCTTCCCGACATCGACGGCTTCGAGGTCGCGAGGCGGCTCGCGGACGCAGAGCACCCACCGGTCGTCGTCCTCGTATCCAGTCGGGACCGGGCCGATATCGGCAGCATCGATTCGCGCCAGATAGCGGGATTCATCCCCAAGGCCGAGCTGACACTCGGCTCGCTGACGCCATTCCTCTCATGACCCTCAAACGCAAGCTCACCCTCGTCGCCCTCCTCGGGCTCGCCACTGGCGTGCTCGCCGCGGCGCTGATCTTCACCAGCACCTTCACCACCGAGCGGGGCGCGCTGGCCGCGTTCCTCCTGGTCATCGGCTGGTCCTTCATCGGAACCGGTCTGTTTGCATGGTGGCGCCGGCCCTCGAATCCGATCGGGCGGTTGATGACCCTCGTCGGCTTCACGGTCTTCCTGCCCGCTCTCAACTCGGTGGACGTCGGCTGGGTCTTTCTGATCGGCAACCTCACCGGTGCGCTCTCTTATGCCCTGATCATCCACATGCTGCTCGCGTTTCCTGACGGCCGGTTGCACAGCGGCTTCGAGCGTCTCGTGGTGGGAGCTGTCTACTTCGATGTCACCTTCATGCAGGTCCTGGCGACTCTTTTCTATGACCCGAGTCGGTATCCGGAGGAGTGCACCGGCTGTCCGTCGAATCCGCTGCTCGTCGACGCCAGCAAGGCCGCCGAAGGTGCGATCCAGGGAATCCAGGCCGTAATAGCGGTTGCGGCGATCATTGGGCTCGGCGTCGCGCTTTGGCGGCGGTGGCGGCCGGTGCCGGTCGCACAGCGCCGTGCTCTGACCCCCGTTCTGATCGCCGGGGGCGGGGCGATGACGCTCGAGGTGATCAACCTTGTCGCCTCGACGGCGAATGCTCCCGACGGAGTCACCGAGGCGGCCTTCGTCGCAACCCTGGTCGGCTTCGCGTTTATTCCGTTCGCCTTCCTCGCCGGGCTCATGCGCTCGCGGCTCTCTCGGGCATCGGCTCTGAGCGCGCTCGTCACCAGCCTCGGCTCACCCGAGCATCGTCGTGAGGCGATGCGCGACGCCCTCGCGGAAGCGACGGGAGATGACGCGCTTCGAGTGGCGTACTGGGTGAACGACGGGTGGGTCGACGGAACCGGACGCTCGATCGCGCTCGAGCCGAGTGAGAGCCAGATAGCCGTGTTCTGGACCCGCGATGGATGGGTCGACGGGGACGGCAGGCCGATCCGGCGCGGGCAGCCCGTCGGTCCCGTGGCCGGTGGCGGCCCAAGTGAGCCGATCGCGGCCGTGATCCACGACCGGACCCTGATCGAGGAACAGGACCTCGTACGCGACGTGGGGAGTGCCGTCGGCATCGCTCTCGAGAACGAGCGCCTTGACGCGGAGTTGCGCGCGAACGTCGAGGAGCTGCGAGCCTCGCGGGCGCGGATCGTCGAGGCGAGCTACGAGGAGCGGCGGCGAGTCGAGCGCGACCTCCACGACGGCGCCCAACAACGCCTTATGGCCTTGGGCATCA
>JBBSQE010000222.1:0-4147 GCA_038258095.1 Solirubrobacterales bacterium
ACCTTTCAGTCCGATGTTCTCGAGTCAGACAGCCCCGTGCTCGTCGACTTCTGGGCCCCCTGGTGCGGCCCCTGCCGCGTCGTCCACCCGGTTCTCGAGGAGATGGACGCCGAGCGCGACGACCTGAAGATCGTCAGCCTCAACGTCGATGAGAACCAGCAGACGGCTGCGAACTACGAGGTCCTCTCGATCCCGACGATGATCCTCTTCAAGGACGGCGAGATCGCCCACAAGGTCGTCGGCGCGATGCCGAAGCGGCGCCTCGAAGCCGAGCTCGAGCCGGCCCTGGCCTAGTCGGCGGCGGCGACCGCGACGCCGATCCGCAGCTCACGGCCGTCGACCGCCGCGGCCTCGCCGCCGTCGGCGTCGAGCGCGACTGAAGTTGCCAAGACCTCGCCGCGGATGTAGTCCTCGTGCTCGCCGGCCGCGGCCATCAGCTCCGCGTCACCGCCCAGCGAAAGCTCGATCCGGTCGGTGATGTCGAGGCCCGCGTCGCGTCGGGCGTTCTGGACGGAGTGGACGATCTCCCGCGCGAGGCCCTCGCGCAGCAACTCCTCGTCGAGGTCGAGCGCGAGAGCCACGGCGTGCCCGCCCTCCTGGCCGAGCTGGTAGCCCTCGAGTGGCAGCATCTCCAGTGAAACGTCCGAGGGCTCCAGCCGGTGCTCGTGGCCGTCGATGTTGATGCCGACCTCGCGGCGGCCCCCGAGCGCCGCCGCGACATGGCTCGGGTCGAGCGATTCGACCGCCGCCGCGGCCTGCGGCATCTCCTTGCCGAAGCGCGGACCGAGCGCCCGGTAGTTCGGCCGCACCCGGTAGGAGACGAGCTCGCCCTCCTCCTCCACGAACTCGATCTCCTTAACGTTCAGCTCTGACTTCACGAGGCTGGCGTGGGCCTCAATCGCGGCGCGCTCGGCATCCTTGGCGACAACGATCGCCTTGCGTAGCGGCTGGCGCACCTTCGCCTTCGCCTGAGCCCGAGCGGCACGGCCCAGCTCGACGGTCTGGCGGACCGCGGCCATCGCCTCCTCGAGCCCGCTGTCGATCGCGCCCGCGTCGGACTGCGGGAAGTCGCGCAGGTGCACGGAGTCGGGAGCGTCACCGAACTCCCCGTCGGCTCCACCGCTCAGGTTCGCGTAGATCTCGTCGGCCACGAACGGGGTGAAGGGCGCCAGTAGCGCGGTCACCTCGAGGAGGCAGTGCCGCAGCACGGCGAAGGCCTGCTCGTCGCCGTCCCAGAAGCGGCGCCGGGACAGGCGCACGTACCAGTTGGAGAGGTCCTCGACGAAGTCGGCGATCGCGCGTCCCGCCGTCGTGCAGTCGAAGTCGTCCATGCGCTCCCGCACGGTGGCGATCGTCCGGTGAAGACGGGAGTTGATCCACCGGTCGAGCTCCGGGACATCCTCGGTGAGCGCAGGACGCCCCGACGTCTCGATCCCCGCGGCGTTCGCATAGAGGACCCAGAACGAGTAGGTGTTCCAGAGCGTCAGCATGAATTGGCGGACCGACTCGCCCACCGTGTCGACCGAGAACCGGTAGCCGGCCCAGGGCTGCTGGGTCGCCAGGTAGTACCAGCGCATCGCGTCTGCGCCGTGGGTCTCGAGCACGTCCCAGGGGTCGACGACGTTGCCGCGCGACTTCGACATCTTCTGGCCGTCGGAGTCGAGGATCAGGCCGAGGCAGACGCAGTTGCGATAGCTCGACTGATCGAAGAGCAGGGTCGACTCCGCGAGCAGCGTGTAGAACCAGCCGCGAGTCTGGTCCTGCGCCTCGCAGATGTAATCGGCCGGGAAGCGCTCACGGAACTCCTCCTCGTCCTCGAAGGGGTAGTGGAACTGCGCGAACGGCATCGCGCCCGAGTCGTACCAGGTGTCGATCACCGATTCGACCCGGCGCATCTCACCGCCGCAGGACTCGCAGCGCAGGACGATGTCGTCGACGTAGGGGCGGTGGAGATCGCCCGGCACCTTGCCGCCCCGCGCCTCGAGGGCGGCGCGCGAGCCGGCGCAGAACAGCCCGTCGCAGTCCTCGCCGGTGCACTCCCAGATCGGCAGCGGGGTTCCCCAGTAGCGGTCGCGGGACAGCGCCCAGTCGACGTTGCCCTCGAGCCACTTGCCGAAGCGCCCGTGCTTGACGTGCTCGGGGTGCCAGCCGATCGTCTCGTTGTTTGCGAGCAGCTCCTCGCGGGCCTCGGAGGTCCGCACGTACCAGCTCGCCTTCGCGTAGTAGAGGAGCGGGGTGTCGCAGCGCCAGCAATGCGGATAGGCGTGCAGGTAAGGCTCGGCCCTCAGCAGGGCGCCGGAGCGCTCCAGCGCGGCGACGATGTCTGCGTCGGCCTCTTTCACCTTCCGGCCGGCGAACTCGGTGATCCGCTCGTCGAAGGTCCCGTCGAGCGCAACCGGGTTCTGCATCGTCAGGCCGTAGCGCTCGCCTAGCCGGAAGTCGTCCTCGCCGAAGGCGATCGCGGTGTGGACGAGCCCCGTTCCCTCCTCGGTCGTCACGAAGTCCGCCTCGAGGACGGTGTGCCCGCGCGGGCCGTAGTCGGTGATGTAGTCGAACGGCGGCTGGTAGCGGGTGCCGGCGAGCGCCGTGCCCGGCACGTGGGCGAGGATCTCGGCGTCCTCGCCGAGCACGCGCTCCACCAGCGGGTGAGCCATGACGAGGACATCCGAGCCGAGGCGCACCCGCACGTACTCGATGGCCGGCCCGGCGGCCACGGCCGCGTTCGAGATCAGCGTCCAGGGCGTCGTCGTCCAGACGAGCAGGTTGTCCCCGGGCTCGATCGGGGACTCGGGAGACTCGTTCGAGGGCGGGACCTCGAGGACGGGCAGCTTCACGAAGGCGCTCAGGTCCTCGATGTCGTGGTAGCCCAGGGCGACCTCGTGGGAGGACAGGGCCGTACCGCAGCGGGGGCAGTAGGGGACGACCTTGTGGCCCTCATAGAGCCGGCCGTCATCCCACAGCTTGCGGAGCGACCACCAGACCGACTCGATGTAATCGTCGTCGAGCGTGCGGTAGGGATTGTCGAGATCGATCCAGAAGCCGATCCGCTCGGTCAGCCGGTTCCACTCCTCGACGTAGGTGAAGACCGACTCCCGGCACTTCGCGTTGAACTCGGCGATCCCGTAGGCCTCGATCTCGGGCTTCGAGGAGATGCCGAGCGCCTTCTCCACCTCCAGCTCGACCGGCAGCCCGTGGCAGTCCCAGCCGGCCTTGCGCGGCACCCGGTACCCGCACATCGAGCGGTAGCGCGGGTAGATGTCCTTGAAGACCCGCGAGAGGACGTGATGGGAGCCGGGGCGCCCGTTCGCGGTCGGCGGGCCCTCGTAGAAGCTCCAGGTCTCCGCCCCTTCCCGCGCCGCGAGCGAGCGGGCGAACACGTCACGCTCGCGCCAGCGCTCCATCACCCGCTCCTCGAGGGAGGGGAAGGATTGCCTTGGGTCGACGGGGCTGAAGTTGGGCTCGGTCATAACTCTGTGGGTTCGATCGTCTCGACCACCCGGGCTGCGCCGCGGCGCAGACGGCGGTCGATTGTGACAAGAGGCAGGTCGAGGTTGATCGCGAGTGCAACGTACTCCGCGTCGTAGGTCTTGGCCCAGCCCAGCTTCTCGGCGACATCCCAGGCCTCGCGGATCAGCCCGCTCGGCCCAGATGGAACAATGTCGGCTTCCAAGAACTTCTCCATGGCCAGGTCGGCCAGCCGCCTCGGAATCGCCTTGCGCCAGAGCGCCTTATGAATCGAGGACGGAACCTCGGACCAGAGGAGGGGTGGGGCAAGCAGGCTTCGCCCTTCGAATGCCTCGAACTGGCTCTCGGACAGGCAGACCCTGACGACTACGCTGGCATCTACGACAAGCCGGTCAGTGGCCAGCGCGGGACTCCCGGACGAGCGCCACGACATCGGGCATCGGATCGCCGGTGATCGTGCGCTTCCAGCCGTCCGGCACAGGCAACGTGTCCTCGAACATCACGTCCTCGAGGTCGGCCTCGTCGATCATGTGCTGGGTGCCGTGCTTTTGGGCTGGCAGGCGACCGGCGCGGATCCAGCGGCGAACGGTCTCCGGGCTGCGGCCGGTGCGCTGGGCGGCTTCAGGAACGGTGAGCATGGCGTTGCATACTACACCTGCGCATTCTCGCCAGGGCGCCGTCG
>JBBSQE010000223.1:0-4098 GCA_038258095.1 Solirubrobacterales bacterium
GCGGCATGCTCAACCTCGCTGCAACTGCGTTCGAGTTCGGCATCGTCGGATGCCGAGACGGTGAGGTACCCGGCGAACCGCATCTCGGCATGCCCGGAAGCGATCTCGTCCTCGCGCCGACTCACAGCCTCCTGCCGCCTACGGGTCCGAGCGGTTGTGGCAAAGCCCTGCCGTGCGCGCTGAATCTCGTCCGCGTCCTCAGAGGTCTGGGCCGCCTCGGCCCTCCGAATCGCAATCCGGAAAGGAACGGGTTCGATCGTCACGGCAACGGTTCGGAGCACAGAGGTCTGCATCAGGAGCGGGGCGAGAAAAGCCGGCCCCACATCGCTCCTGGGCCAGGACGAAACCCAGTAAGTCGTGTGGACCGCCGAATCCGTTCGGTAGGTCGACCAGTTCTCGTCGGCCGCCGTGGGGCCCTGCAGCTGAGTCCTCACCGCATCGCGCTGCGGGTCCGTCATCGCCAGCCGGGTCCTCCCCTGACGCCCGTAGGGATCAAAGCCATCGCGGATCACCTCCGCATAGCGCGATGAGGGAAGTAGGCCGTGAACGCTCAGGTCGGCGATGGCGAGTCGCTCAGCCAGCGCCTCCGCCTCACGAATCAACACACGGCTCGCGCCCTCGCTGCCGCCTCCCAGCCTCTTGATCTCGCGACCAGCGCGCCGGTGCTCTATCTGGAGCGCAAGGAGAATCTCGTGCTCCTGGGTCGCCGGCGCCGCGGACTCGATCAGCTCGATATATGAGCGCACGACGTCGGAGCCGATCGGCACTGTGCGATCTCGCCCGCCTTGAAGTTGTGCGGCCAGGTCATCGCCGTCGCCCGCGATGGTGCGTTCAACCCACTGGATTCGTCGGACAGGACTGCCATCCCGTGCCACGGATGCCAGGACCGCGCCCCAACCATCGAGTTTGCGTTCCTGCTCGGAAGGCTCACGGAGGCCAAAAGCGCCGCCGAGAACGGCCAATGCGACGGTGTAGGTCCCGGCTTGCCGATCATTCAATATGCCGATCGCGGAACCGCGGTAGGGAACCTCCAACATCTTCAGACTTCCGAGTTCCGCTGGGAGGGTGACCTCGGCTTCAGGGTGCTGGTCCAGACTCGCGTGGAAGCCGAGAGTCGGGCCGGCAGCGAGGTATGTCGTGTCACCGCGGGATGTTCGGAGCACCCAGCGAAGCACCACGGGGATCCACTCATCAAGCGCCCGCCCGCCGAAAGGCAAAAAGAGGGCCGCCGCCCCGGAGGCAAGAACGGCAAGCGCGAGCACTATGCCGGCAGCGCTTCGGAGTGTGTACGCCAGGAGGAGGGCGGCGAGCGCCGAGAGCCCGCCGGTCACGACCTGTCCCGTTCGAAGCGGCCCCGCAACAGTTCTCTGCTCCAGGGGGCCAAAGCGGTACTTCCTCGTCTCGCTCATTACGCAGCGTCCCCGCTCCCTGGGTGCCCCCCGGGTGGCCTCGGAGGCCCGCTGGACGGTGCCTTCGGTCCCTCAGCTCTACCTCTAGCCCCGGCCGGTTCGTTGGGGGAGGTTCCCGATGGCCGATCGGGCGCAGCGAGACCTTTGGCCGGCGAAGACCCCGAGGCCACTTGAGCCGCAGAAGTCGACTCGAGCGCAGCTGCTGCCGTCCGGCTCCCACGCACCGGAGCGGTCGCGACTCCGGCCCCCGCGCCAACGGCTCCAGCGGCGGCGGTACCGCCGCCGCCCTCCCCGGCGCCAGCGGGGCCACGAGCCGCGGCAGCTGATTTTGAGCCTCCCCCAGACCCCCCGCTCGAAGAAGCTCCGCGGTCCCAGTTTGCGCGGCTGGTCGCCCGCATCATCTGGGCGGAGCTGGCGAGTTGGAGGCCACTGACGGCCGCGCCCGCGCCCGATCGGCGTGAATACGCGCTGGACATCGCACCCTCGGCAAACGGGACCAGTTTCATAAGCACAAACGGTCCAAAGCAGGCGAGGAGCAGCAGGGCAGCCGCCGCGATCACGTGCTCGAAGCGTCCGTCGTTGTCGGCCATCAAACCCGCAGCCAAAGCGATGATCGAAACGATCACAAACTTGGACGCGATGATCGTCAGAAGAAGCTCGGCGGTCCTGCGAAGAGCTCCGCCCCACCGTGGCCAGATCGATGCGGCGAGAGCCATCGGCATGAAAAGTGCAACGACGTAGATGGCCGCATCACGCATGACGAGTTCGATCCAGACGAAGAACCCCGCAACGATCGAGATGAGCGCCGCAATGATCGTCGCGAACACGGGCACCCCGACGGCGCCCGCAGCAGCTGCCGTCGGCCCGCCTGCAGAGCCGCCTTTTGCCCCAGCTTTCGAGAGGCCCTCTGACGCGCCCGTGAGGAACTGGTGGGCGTTGTTTCCCGTGCTCTGGGCCACGGCGTGCGACATCTGGTCGGTGGCTCCAAGGAGGAGTTGGACGACGACATAGGCCGAGCTCGTAGCCAGGAAGGCAAGCGGCAGGTTGACGAGTACGACGCGCCCGAGCATCGCCACATCTCCCCGCGCCATGCCTTCGAGGACTGCCATGAGGAGCATCGCGGCGGCCAGCACCGCCGCTAAGCCAGCCATTTGCGCGTACTGCGTAGCGAATCCCTTGCTCAGAAGGTTGGGGCTCGTCGTCGAGTCGATCAGGTCGGCGACCTTGTTGATCAACCAGGCCGCGGCATCCGTAGTAACCGTCGCCATCTGATCGAAGATCGGCTGGGTCGCTGCCCCGACTGCATCCTTGACGACATCCCCCGCCAGGCCCGTCACGGGTTCGTCGTTCGTGGCCCCCGGCAGCGGGCCGTCGATCGTGTTCTCCTTGACGATGTCGGCGGCGTCGAGACCGGTTTGGCCAACCTCGCATGCCTGGCCGATGATCGGCGTATCAGTGCAGGCGCCGGCAAGGGCTGGGACGACGAGCTGTACGCCGCCGAGGATGAGCAGCGTCAAGAGACAAGTTCGCTTAGGGCTCACTCTGAATCTCCTCGAATCCGTCCAGGTCCTCCGCGAGCTCGGTAGAGAGTCCAGGTGCGCCCCTGAAGCGAACCGCGCTCCCCTCCCCCACCTCCTTCGTCAAGGCCATCCTCCAACCGGCCTGGTCGTGTGTCTCGCGAATCCGGTAACGCACAAGCCGGAGATCGAGCGGAATTCCCTGACCGCCCAGCAGCGAAAACACCCAAATGTCGAAGGTCGTAGCGCGTCCATCCTCGGACAGAAGGCGATAGCCGATCGGTATCGAACGGGCCAAGACCTTGCGTCCCGACCGCAAGGCGAGCCCCACCGGACTTCCGCTGCGAAGCGTGCTGGCGATTGACCGCTCCACCGAGCGTCGCAACTCCGGCGATGAAATGACTCGTCTCAGGGTCGAAGAACGCCGGGTCGCATTTGACAACCAGAAACTCGGATCGCCGAGCAGTACCTGCTGTCGCAGATAAGCGAGGACCGCTGGAGCGGCGCTTCGTGCTTTGGCCGTGGTTGCCGGGCTGGATGCGGGCTTTGCTGAATCCGCTCCCGACCCACGACCGATCATGAATCCAATCGCTACCAGCGCAATCACGATCGCGGCTCGGCCAAGAGGCCGGGCAAAATCCTTGGCACCCCGATGCGGCGCCATCTACTTGACCGCGCCGCCGGCCTGCTGGAAGAAGTTGATGATGGCCGGCGCGGCGCCGGCAACGAAAGCTCCGACCGCTGCATAGAGCATCATCGAACGGCCGTTTGCCGCTTGAGAGAAGTTGCTTGAGCGTGAACCGAACGCATACAGAGCGGCTCCGAGGAGCAGCCCCGCCGCACAGGCCAAGAGCGCGAAGAAGGCGAGCCCATCGATCAGCTTTTGGAGGGACCCCGCGCCCGGGAGCCCGTTTGGGTTTGGCTTTATCGCAACGTCGGCTAGGACAACAAGCGCGCGACTGAACATTCGACTCCTCCGAGGTGTTTGCTTCGGCCATTCGGGCCCTGTTGACTCACCTGTCGAAGCCGTAGCGCGAGCGCGTCACCAAGGCGAGGGTCCTTTGTTGCTCGTACCCAAGTCACCATGGGAGCGAACTACCTTGACACGCTGGCTCGGGCCCACGCGGCCCATCTGGGCGCACTTACCAAAAAGGAGTTCCCGAAGCGGATCC
>JBBSQE010000224.1:0-4093 GCA_038258095.1 Solirubrobacterales bacterium
CGATCAGCACTCCGAGCTGAGCGAAGAAGAAGCCGACGAGGAGCAGGCCCGGGATCAGGATCAGGATGTGGTCGACCGGAAGGTCGACGAGGAACGAGGCGGCAATGAAGGTCAGGACGGCGACGATCAACCCGCGCATGAAGCCGCCGAGCGAGAGAGCGAGCAGCAGCTCCAGCGGGGAGGCCGGCGATGAGAGCTGGTCCTGGATCGCCCCCTGGAACTTCTGCTGGAGGATCGAGGAGGCGTTGTTCGAGAAGGCGTTCAGCGCCCAGGCCATCATGATCAGGCCGGGAATCACGAAGACGACGTAATCGATCCCGTGGAGCTTGTCGATGCGCGAGCCGAGCGCGGCGCCGAACACCGAGATGTAGAGGAACGTCTCGAGCAGAGGCGCGCCGATCGTCTGCTTCTTGATCTTCAGGAAGCGGTTGACCTCGCGCCGCCACAGCGTGAAGAAGCGGATCTGCCCGGGCGTCATCGACCTCCCCATCACGAGATGAGCTCCTCCTCGGGCCGCGAGCGCGACAGCTCCTTGCGGCCGACCAGCTCGAGGTAGGCGTCCTCGAGATTCGCCACGCCGTACCGGGCCGCCAGGTCGGCGCTCGTGCCCTGCGCCGCGATCTCGCCGTCGTTGATGAAGGCGATCTTGTCGCAGAGGCGCTCGGCCTCCTCGAGGTAGTGGGTTGTGAGGAGGATGGTCGTGCCCTCGGCGTTGATGCGCTCGACGTACTGCCAGAGCTCCAGCCGGAGCTCGATGTCGACGCCGGCCGTCGGCTCGTCGAGGATCAGGAGCCGCGGCCGGTGCATGAGTGCGCGCGCCAGGACCAGGCGCCGCTTCATACCGCCCGAGAGAGTCCGGGTCCGCTCGCCGGCCTTGGCCGAGAGTGAGAAGGTCTCGAGCAGCTCCTTCGCCCGTTCGCGGCGCTCGCGCTTCGGCATCCCGAAATATCCCGCGTGGTAGTCGAGGGTCTCCTCGAGAGTCAGGAACCAGTCGAGGTTGATCTCCTGCGGAGCGAGTCCGATCGCCTGCCTCGCCTCGGCGTAATCGCCCGTGGCGTCGTGCCCGAAGACGTGGATCGATCCCGAGGTCAGCTGCGCCAGCCCGGTCGCGCAGTGGATCAGGGTCGACTTGCCGGCGCCGTTCGGCCCCAGCAGGCCGAAGAAGTCGCCGTCTGAGATGTCGAGTGACACCCCGCGCAGTGCCTCCACCCCGGTCGGGTAGCGCTTTACGAGGTCCTTGACGCGGAGCGCCTTCTCGCCGCTTGAGTCGCCATCCGGACCGGTCATCTAGTGCTGCTCGAGCGGCGCCATGGTCAGGCCCGCGCCCTGGAGCTGCTCCCAGTAGTGCTCGGCCGTCTCACGAGGCCCGGACCACACGATCGCCTGCCCCGAGTTGTGGATCTCGTCGGCGATGCGGTACCCCTTATCGACCGTGACGCCGGGGACGAACCGGGCCAGGGTCTGGGCGACGTGATCGAAGGTGTTGTGGTTGTCGTTGCGGACGATCACCGACCAGTTCCCGCCTAGCCCCGAGCCGGGGCCGAGAGCCTTCGGTTTCTCGATCGTGGCGGGGCACACGCCCTCAGGGTATTTGAGGCCGTTGCGAAGCCGAGTTCCGGCCGGACCGCCTAGAAAGGATCGGGAATGCGGACGCTGACGTCGTCGAAGCTCGCGATGGCGCCGTTGGCGCTGCCGGCCGCGCCGACCGAGAAGCCCGCGTAGCGGCCCTTGACAGGACCGGCTTCGTCATCGACCAGGACGGCCATCCGCTTGCCGTTGACGAGCGCCACAATCCGGGAGTCGTCGGGTTGCTTCGTCGTGAGGATGCTGAAGACCTGGAACCGGAGCTTGTTCGCCTTGTTCGTGCCCTGGATCTGGCTGATCTGCTTGCCGACGGCCAGGAACTTCGTCTTCTCGCCCGGAACGTCCTTGCGGATCTGGTACTTGCGCTGCCCCGGGAAGACGGCGAAGGTGTACTTGCCGCCTCCACCCGCACGGATCACGACCGCAAGGAACGCGCGCTGCTGCAGACGCCTCTGGGTGCCGCTGAGGAGGCGGGCCGTCGTCTGAACCTCGAGGTCGCGGCCGACCACGGGGGTGCGGTAGGCGCACTCGGTGGTCCTCTTACCCACATGGACCCGGAAGGCCTGCCGAGAGCCGCCCCGGTCGCAACTGCGGCCGAAGATCTTCACGATCTGGGAACGGCGGCCGGCGCTCGACATGTCGTTGACGTAGAGCGCCACGGTCCCGAGCGCGCTCGAGGCGAGCACGAGGACGAGCCCGGCCAGGGTGGGCAGGGTCAGGAGGGTGATCTTGCGGCGGATCGGGTTCATGGCGTACTCGGGGCCGAGCCCCTTGTCAGAGCCTAAACACAGCTACGGCGCAAAGGTGCGCCGTCAGGCCACCTGAATGTCGCCATTCCCCGCTGCCCACAGGCCAAATACAATGCTCGCGTGAGCAATCACCGCCTGGACAAGCCCGATCGCCCCTGGGTCATGCGCACCTACGCGGGCCATTCCGACGCTCGCCGCTCGAACGAGCTCTACCGCGGCAACCTCGCCAAGGGCCAGACCGGCCTCTCAGTCGCCTTCGATCTCCCGACCCAGACGGGCTATGACCCGGATCACGTCCTCGCGCGCGGCGAGGTCGGCAAGGTCGGGGTCTCGATCGCCCACAAGGGCGACATGCACACGCTCTTCGACCAGATTCCGCTCGGCGAGATGAACACTTCGATGACGATCAACGCCACCGCCGCGTGGCTCCTGGGCCTTTACGTCACTGTGGCCGAGGAGAACGGCGTCGATCGCTCCCTGCTCAAGGGCACCACCCAGAACGACATCATCAAGGAGTACCTCTCGAGAGGGACCTACGCCTTTCCCCCCGAGCCCTCGATGCGCCTGATCGCGGACACCGTCGCGTTCACCGTCAACGAGGTCCCGAGCTGGAACCCGACAAACATCTGCAGCTACCACCTCCAGGAGGCGGGGGCGACCCCGGTCCAGGAGATCTCCTACGCGCTCTCGACCGGGATCGCCGTCCTCGACGAGGTCAGGGCCCGTGGCCAAGTCGCCGAGGAGGACTTCCCCAAGGTCTTCGGGCGCATCTCGTTCTTCGTCAACGCCGGGATGCGCCTCGTCGAGGAGATCGCGAAGTTGCGGGCGATGGGCCGGATGTGGACCGAGATCGGGCGCGAGCGCTACGGCGTGACCGACGAGAAAATGCTGCGCTTCCGCTACGGCGTCCAGGTCAACTCGCTCGGCCTCACCGAAGCCCAGCCGGAGAACAACGTCCAGCGCATCGTCGTGGAGGCGCTTGCCGTGACCCTGTCCCGCGATGCCCGCGCCCGCGCGCTACAGCTTCCGGCCTGGAACGAGGCGATGGGCCTCCCCCGCCCCTGGGATCAGCAGTGGGGGCTGCGAATCCAGCAGGTGCTCGCCAACGAGACCGATCTTCTGGAGTACCCGGACATCTTCGACGGCTCAAAGGTGATGGACGGCCTGGTCGACGAACTGATCGAGGGCGCCCGGGCCGAGATGGAGGTCGTCGAGGGACAGGGTGGCGCGGTGGCCGCGGTCCCGTACATGAAATCGCGCCTCGTCGAGTCCCATCGCGAGCGGGTCGCGCGGATCGAGGTGGGCGACCAGAAGGTGATCGGGCAGAACAGCTTCACCGAGACCGAGGACTCGCCCCTCACCGCCGGAGCCGACAGCGGCATCCTCACACCCGACCCCGAGGTCGAACGCGAGCGGATCGAGGCTCTGGCCGAGTGGAAATCCGAACGCGATTCCGATGCCGTTGCGAAGGCGCTCTCAGAGCTCGCCGCCGTCGCCGCCGACGACTCGCAGAACATCATGCCCGCAACGAGCGCCGGCGCCACGGCCGGCGCGACGACGGGCGAGTGGGCCGAGGTCCTTCGCGAGGTATTCGGGGCCTACCGTGGCCCGACCGGGGTCGGCGGGGCCGCTCCCGCCTCCGGTGGAGACCAGCTCGACGACGTTCGCGCCAAGGTCGACGAGGTCTCCGAGAAGCTCGGCCACCGGCTGAGGATCCTGGTCGGCAAGCCCGGCCTCGACGGCCACTCGAATGGCTCCGA
>JBBSQE010000225.1:0-4069 GCA_038258095.1 Solirubrobacterales bacterium
CGTCACGACCTTGAACGGGGCCAAACCCTTCGGGTAAGCGAAGGGCCCGCACATGGCGGGCCCTCGCTGGCTCGTGGGTTGTGCGGCTACTTCGGGCTTGCGGGCGTCACTTCAGCTTGTAGGCACGGATGCGGTCGCGATGCGCTGCCTCATCACGGGCGTAGACCCCGTGGGCAAGCGCCTGGACCAGCGCCATCAGTGCCGTGTTCGAGCGTGCGAACGAAGGGCTGTTCGAGGAGTAGTAGAGCGTCATCTCCGCCAGCTCCCCGACCTCCGAGAGGGTCGCGTCGGAAATCGCGAGGGTGCGGGCACGGCGATGGACCGCGAGCTTCATGGCCCGGAGCAGAAGCGGATGCGCTCGCCCGGCCGACAGTGCGATGACGAGGGTGTCCTCGTCGATCCGCCCGAGGCGCTGCAGCGATTCACCGCCGGTCGAGGCGACGATCTCCGCGCGGATGTCGAGCAGGCTCAGCATGTGACGGAGGTAGCTGGCGAAGAACGCCATCTGGTCGACCCCGACGATCACGACGCGCTGGGAGGTGGCGAGCGCTGCGACCGAAGGCTCGATCGCCTCGCGGGTGAGGCTCCTCGCCGTCTCCTCGATGTTCGCGTGGTCGGCTCCGAGCGATCCTTCGAAATCGGAGTGGTCGAAGGAGAACAACGCGCCGGCGGAGGCGGGAGCTGCGGCCGGAGCCGCGACCGTCAGGCGATACTCCTCGATCGCAGCGTGCTGAAGTTCGGGATAGCCCTCGAAGCCGAGCGCCTGCGAGAAGCGGACGACCGTCGAGGACGAGGTGCTTGCACGCCGCGCAAGCTCCTCCGCCGTCAGGAAGGCGGCCTCGTCGAGATGGTCGACGATGTAGCGCGCAACATCCTTCTGGGATCGGGAGAACTCGTCGAAACGCTCCTGGATATAGGCGGAGAGGCTCTTGAGCTGGGGCTGGGTCTTGGTCGCAGTCCGGGTCACGGCGATGGATTTCGCCTCCGCCCGGACTTTCCCTTCTAGGCACTTCGGAAATTTGTGTGTGGTTGGATCTCTCCATGGATCTCGAGGGGCTCCTGCGCCAGACCAACCGCAACATGGCCGTCTTCGACCTGGTTCTCGGCACCGTGACGCTGGCGGCCCCCGACAAGACGCTCCGCGCCTTCGGCCACGACGAGCCCTCCGACGACGCACGTGAGTTGTTTCGCCGCTGCGGTCCGATCTGGCTGACGTTCGCTGCGGCCCACGCCGTCGCCCACTTTCGAGATGACGAACGGGACTGGTGGGCGCTGGCCTGGCTGCGGGGGACCGAGATCGCGACGGATGTCCTCTGGGCCCGCTCCGCCGCTTTCAGTCGTCCCGGAGCCCGCGCGGGAATGGTCTCCGCCGGAGTTGCAAACGTGGCGATGGCGGCGGGATTCGCCTGGCTCTCGCGGCGCTGAGATGGAGGACCTGGCCCCGAGATGAACGACCGAGGCCCCAGATGAACGATCACGAGGGACTTCCCGACACCCGCTGGAGCCTGCAGGGCCTCAACTACGAAGGCGACGAGGCTTGGTTGATCCGCAGCATCTCCCAGAAGCTCTACCGCTGCCCCGGCTGCCACGGTGAGATCGAGATCGGCGACGCCCACGTCGTCGTCCAGTACGTCCTGCGCCTCGGCGGCACCGAGCACCACCACTGGCACCGGCCCTGCGTCCAGGACCTGCTGCTGCCGGAGCTGCGCACCGGGCGGCGCGGGCCGGGGGGGGCGTCGAGCCGCTCCACGGTGGCGCGGCGCGGCCGCTCACCGTCGGGGCGCCGCGGACGCCGCCGCTAGCGCTTAGGCGTGGCGCTCGGACGAGCTCTGAACCGACGAGTCCAGGTCCTGCGAATCCTCGGAATCCCAGCAGAGGATCCAGATCAACATGACGATTCCCAATGCGATGAAGCTGATCATCTCTCACTCCCGGTCTGACTGAGGCCCTATCGGCCGCATCCGCCCCGATGTGAAGCGGGCTCGTCCGATGCACCGAAGCTTGCGGCCTCAGAGCAGCTCGCGGATGCGTTCTATGACTAACTCGGGCTTCTCCTCTGGCAGGAAGTGCCCGGCCCCGGGCACACGCTCAACCGTCATGTTGGGCGCGTTCCGCTCCGAGCCCCCGAGATCGGAGTTGGCGCCGATCGGGTCGCTCTCCCCCATGACGAGCCGAGCCCGGACATCGAGCTGCTCGTCCTCGTAGCGCCCCGTGACGATCGGGCGCAGTTCCTGGAGCAGGAAGGTCCGGTACATGGCGACGGTGGTTCGCGCGCCCTCGGGTGTCCGCATGCGCTCGTCGAAGATCTCGAGGTCGCGCCGGGAGAACGCGCCGCGGTTCTCGGCGCCGGCCATGATGATGCGCGGAGTTAGCCCGCCCCGCATCAGCCGCCGCCCGAGAATCGGAGCGCTGAGGGGCAACTGGTAGGCGAGGGTCGTAAGTCGCCGCGGGTTGCGCCGCTCCTTCGGTGTTGGCCAGAGATGCGGGACCGACATCGCCAGCAGCGCCGACACCCGCTCGGGGGCACGGATCCCGAGGAGCATGCCGACGAACGAGCCCCAGTCGTGGCCGACGTAGGTGACGCGCTCCAGCCCGATCGCATCCAGCAGGGCCAGCAGGTCCGTCGCCAACTGTTCCTTCTCGTAGCCCGTCGCGGGAGCCTCGGTCCAACCGTGGCCGCGGAGGTCGGGCATCACGCAGCGGTGGTCGCGGCTCAGGTCGCCGACGACATTGCGCCAGACCCACCAGTGCTGCGGCCAACCATGGACCAGGAGGATCGGCGGGGCATCGGCCGAGCCCGCCTCGGCGACGTGCATTCGAAGACCGCCGGCGATGACATCGCGATGGGTCACGCCCGGCAGGTCGGGGATGGCGGTCACCCGGTTGACGGTACCCGGCCGGCGCCGTGGGGCGCAACGGCCCCGAGGGACCGCTCTGGCGCGAAACAGCGAGAATGTCCGCGTGACCGACCCGGAGCCGTTCACGCGCACATATCGCTTCGCCATGGCGGTCTGCCGTCCGCTGGCGCTCTGGGGCCGCATGAATGTCGAGGGAGCGGAGGCGATCCCTCGCAGCGGGCCACTGCTGATCGTGGGGAACCACGACTCGCAGATCGACCCGGTCCTGATCGGGATGGCCGGCATCAAGCGGCGCCAGATCCGCGCGCTCGCGAAGTCCGACCTATGGGACAAGCCGGGCCTGGCGCCCGTACTCAACGGGATGGGCCAGATCCCGATCGAGCGGGCCGCGGGTGACGCGGGCGCCCTGGCCAAGGCCGTCGAAGCGCTCCGTGAGAGCAAGTGCATAGGGGTCTTTCCGGAGGGGACGATCTCGGTCGGCCGAACGATGCGAGCCCGCAGCGGCGTCGGCCGCCTGGCACTCGAGGTGCCGGAGACGCGTCTCGTCTGCGTCGCGGTCCACGGCTCGCCAGACTTCGCCCGGTTCCCGAAGCGCCCTGACGTGGACGTCAGGTTCTTCGAGCCAGAGTCGGGCCAGGTGCAGCCGGGTGAGACGGCCTCGGAGATCGCCGTGCGCCTGATGGCCGAGATCCGGGCGATCGCCCCCCCGGTTGACGCCGGGCGGGACCCGGTGAAGACGCTCGCTCACTACGAGGGGAAGGCTGCTGCACAGGAGAAGCGGCGGCGCGAACGAGCTGAAGCAAATGCGGAGGGCTCGCAAGATGCCGGCGAAGCCCCCCGAACCTGACGTCCAGCTCAACCCGGTTTCAGGTGACGATTAGAGAGGTCACTCTCGGGTAGTGAGCAGGCGTGTCAAAGGGAGGGCGCAGGGGAAGCATGATCCTCGCCGTGATTTCGGCGATCGTTGCCCTGATCGTGTTGCTGACAGTTTCCCCGGTCACGCGAGAGACCTGCGTCGAGGCTCAGCCGTTTCACCCGATCACGACGAAAACGTCCTGGCAGCTCGTTGTGGTCACGTCGGTAGAAGTGGTGTAACGAGCCCGTAGCGGCAGGGGTGGTTCCGCGGAACCACCCCTGAGAAAAGTTCCGGCCACCGCGGGCCCCAGACTCATCGGTTGAGGACCAACCCAATCGATGAAGGGACACCACGA
>JBBSQE010000226.1:0-3933 GCA_038258095.1 Solirubrobacterales bacterium
AGGGTGGCCCCGAGCTCGTCACGCAGCTCGAGGAGCGCGGCTACGGATGGATCGGCGAGGAGGTCGAGGCCGCGGCCTAGCCGCAGGCCCTCGCGATGGAGCCGACCGCCTCCCCACCTCGCGAGTTCGCGATCGCGGACATCCGCGCCGCGTTCCCGGCGCTCGAGCGCGAGGTGAACGGCCAGCCGCTGGCCTACCTCGACAGCGGCGCCTCCGCACAGCGCGTCCTCGCCTCGATCCAGGCGGTCGACCGCTACGAGCGCGCCCACCACTCGAACGTCCACCGTGGGTCGCACACGCTCTCGGCCGAGGCGACCGCCGCCTACGAGGGGGCCCGCGCCACGGTTGCCGACCACCTCGGCGCAGCCGACCGCCGGGAGATCATCTTCGTCCGCAACGCGACCGAGGCGATCAACCTCGTCGCCCGTGCCTGGGGTGTCGCCAACGTCGGGGCCGGTGACCGCATCGTGCTGACCGAGATGGAGCACCACTCGAACATCGTCCCCTGGCATCAGCTCGCCGAATCGGCCGGCGCCGAGGTCGACTGGGTGGGGATCGACGACCAGGGCCTGCTCGACATGGACGGGCTGGGGGCAGCGCTCGCTCGCGGGCCGAAGATCGTCGCGGTCGCCCACGTTTCCAACGTCCTCGGAACTGAAAACCCGCTCGCCGAGATCTCGAGGCTGGCCCACGACGCCGGCGCGCTCGTCCTCGCCGACGGCGCCCAGGCGGCCCCGAAGATGGCGGTTGACGTCGCGGCGCTCGGAGTCGACTTCTATGCCGTCACCGGCCACAAGGCCTACGCGCCGACCGGCATCGGTGTCCTCTGGGCGCGACTCGACCTCCTCAAGGAGATGCCGCCGTTCATGGGCGGCGGCTCGATGATCCAGAAGGTCACCAGGGAGACCACCACCTACGCCCAGCCTCCGGCGCGCTTCGAGGCGGGTACCCCGGCGATCGCGCAGGCGATCGGCTTGGCGGCCGCGTTCCGCTGGCTCGACGGCGTCGGCATGGACTCGGTGGCAGAGCATGAACGGGCAATCACCGATCACGCCCTCGCGGCACTCGCCGATGTCCCGGGGCTGACGATCTTCGGCCCGCCGCGCGGAACCGACCGGGTCGGGCCCGTCTCCTTCGAGCTCGAGGGTGTTCACGCCCACGATGTGTCGGAGATCCTCGACCGCCACGGCATCGCCGTCCGCGCGGGCCACCACTGCGCCCAGCCGCTGATGACCCGCCTCGGCGTCCCGGCGACGGCCCGAGCGAGCTTCGGCGTCTACACGACACCGGAGGAGATCGACCGACTCGTCGAGGGCCTGCACGACGCGCGGCGGGTCTTCGGGCTGTAGCTCAGCCCAGGACCGGTTTTCAGCCACGCGAGACGGCTCCGAGCGGCCAGGGTGTTCCCATCATGGGTCCATAGACCCAACTTCGTTACACCCTCGGCGAGATTGGTGAAGCCCGAAAACTACCGGGGACCCGCCCACTGGAACTCCGGAGACCGGGCGCCGGACCGGCGTAAGGTGTGCTGAATGGACGAGCTCTACCGTGACCAGATTCTCGAGCACTACAAGCGACCGCACAACTTCGGCCACCTCGACGAGCCGGATCTCGAGTTCGAGGACACGAACCCGTTCTGCGGGGACGAGCAGCGCGTGACCATCCGCCTCGACGACGACGGCAAGGTCGCAGAGGTCAAGTTCGAGGGGCAGGGGTGCGCGATCTCGACCGCGGCGACCTCCCTGCTCACCGACGAGCTCACCGGGATGACGCAGGACGAGCTCCTGACGATGCCGAAGGAGACGGTGCTGGAGCTGCTCGGGATCGATATCTCGGCGACGCGGATGAAGTGCGCGATGCTCGGCCTCAAGGTCGTCAAGGGGGCGAGCCTCGGCAAGCCCGCCGACTGGGAGGACGAGGGCGAGCAGGGCGGCGACCCGGAGGCACTGCGCACCTCGTTGTAGTGCGAGTCCACGCGGGTGATCTTCTTCGCGCGTGGCGAAGTTCTGCCTCCCGGCCAGCCCGCACAACCCACCGGGCCTCAGGTTCCGGTGCAAGATCGACCGGACGCCCTTCCGCGGTTGCCGCGCGAGGGCGACGTACCGCCGCCTGCGTCCGGCAGACATCTGCTCAAGGCATTCGCGATCGATGCGAGCGGGCGCGAGCCGGCGATCAAGCGCTCCTGGCGGGTCCTCCGCCACTCAGCCCGTCGACCTACTCCGCCTCGGCCGGCTGCATCACCGCGAACATCGCTCCGGCTGTGTCGTGCACGACCGCGAAACGACCGGCCGGGATGTCGATCGGGCCGAAGGCAACCCCGCCTCCGAGGTCCTTGGCCTTCTCGGTTGCGGCGTCCGCATCGTCAACGCCGAAGTAGGCGAGCCAGTGGGGTGGCACCTCGTCCGGGACCCGCCCGTTCATATCGAGCATGCCGCCGACCGAGTGGTCGCCGAGCTTCCACACGGTGTAGGTCCCGACGTCGCCCATGTCCTGGTCATCGGCCGTCCAGCCGAAAACAGCGGTGTAGAACTCCTTCGCGGCCTCCGGGTCGCGGGTGTTGACCTCGTTCCAGGCGAGCGCGCCCGTCTCGTTGACGCGCTCCGCGCCGGCGAACGTGCCGGGCTGCCAGACGCCGAAGACCGCGCCCGTCGGGTCGGCGAAGACCGCCATCTTCCCGAGGTCCATGACGTCCATCGGCTCGGCGATCACGGAGCCGCCGACGTTACGCACGATCGCCGCCGTCTCGCCGGCATCGGCAACGGAGACATAGTTCGTCCACGCGGGCGGCTGACCCTGCTGCATCAGCGGCATCGCACCGGCGACGTCGGACCCGTCCTTCGTGGCCCGTCGATAGCCGCCCATGTCGGCGGAGTTCGGCAGTTCCGGGATCTTCCATCCCAGGAGTTCGCCGTAGAAGGCCTCCGCGGCATCGAGGTCGGGTGTCGCCAGGTCGACCCAGTTCGGTGTGCCGGGGTCGTAGCTCGTCTTCTCGCTCATGTGACTTCCTCCTGTCGAAATTCGAGTGGTCGAGCATAGGACCGTGGGGCTCACGAAAACTCATCGCCGAGACGCAACTTGAGGTCCGGGGGCCTGAGCAGCTAAAATCCGACTTCGGAGCTAGGTATTCCGATGACAACCACCGCAAACCGGAAGAACGAACGCTTGAGCGAGAAGATCGAAGTCTGCCCCGAGAGTGAGCTGGAGCCCGGCGCGAGGCGTCTGGTCGAGGTGGGCGATCGAAAGATCGGCGTGTTCAACTGCGACGGGACGTTCTACGCGATCGAGGACCGCTGCTCTCACGACGACGGACCGCTCGCCGAGGGTCCGTTCGACCCCGCGAAGTGCACGGTCGAGTGCCCCCGCCACGGCTCGCTGTTCGATCTGACCAGCGGCCGGCCGCGCACCCTCCCCGCATATGCTCCGGTAGAGACCTTTCCCGTCCAAATCGAGAACGCAACGATCCTCCTGGAGGTCGATTGATCAATGGCAACGCCTGAAGTCCTAGAAGAGCAGCGCGAGCTTGCCGGCATCAACGCCGACTACAAGGAGAAGTTCGGTTTCTCCGACCCCGAGACGGGCTACGCCTACAAGGCGCCCAAGGGCCTGTCCAAGGAGGTCGTCGAGTCGATCTCCGAGTACAAGTCAGAGCCCGAGTGGATGCGCGAGTTCCGCCTCGGCGCCTACGAGAACTTCGTCAACCGCCCGACCCCGAACTGGGGCGGCAACCTCGGCCAGATCGACTGGGACGACATCCACTACTTCGTCCGCGCCTCCGAGGGAAACAGCGCCAACTGGGACGAAGTCCCCGAGGACATCAAGAACACCTTCGACCGCCTCGGCATCCCCGAGGCTGAGCGCAAGTTCCTCTCCGGCGTCGGCGCGCAGTACGAGTCCGAGGTCGTCTACCACCAGGTGAACGAGAAGCTCGAGGCC
>JBBSQE010000227.1:0-3928 GCA_038258095.1 Solirubrobacterales bacterium
CGTGATTAGGTCCCGGGCGTCGCCGCGGCCCGGTCGGCGGCGCGGTTCAGGGCCGTCGCGACATGCTCGGGTGTTCCCTCCAGTGCTCCTTCGTGCCCGGGCAGGACGCAACGCGCGCCCAGCCCGGCGAGCTTGCGCACGCTCTCGATCGAGGTCGGATAGTCGTGGGCCCAGACGGGATGGGGGACCATCGGCGCGACCTCCTCAGGCAGCGGCTTCAGCCTGATCGAGTCGACCTGGTAGACGACGTCGCTGACCAGGGCGACGCCGTCGGACTCGCGCCAGAGGCCGATCAGTCCCGGGGCGTGGCCCGGCAGGTGCACGACCTCGAAGCCCGCGACCTCGTCGCCTTCCGAGAGCGTCTCGGCGATCTTCACCGGGCCGCCGTCCCAATGCTTGAGTAGCGGCGGATAGAGGTATCGCGTGAACCACCACGGGATCTGCTCGAGGTCCATGTAGTGGCGGCCGCCGTCGCCGAGCGCGTCGTCGAGCTCGTCGCTGTGGCAGAGGACCGGCGCCCGGGTTGCGGCCGCGGTGCCGCGGTGATCGGCGTGGCTGTGGCCGAGCACGACCCGGTTGAGGCCACCCATCTCGGCGGCGATTCGCTCGACGTGCTTGCGCATCGTCTTGGTTCCGGCGTCGAACTGCGTGACGCCGTTGCCGTCCTCGATCAGGTACACGTTCATCGCCGATCGCAGGTCTCCGGCGATTCGCCAGACCCCGTCTGCGACCCTCACGGGCTTCGGTGCCAACGCCTCTCCTCTCCTCATGCCGCCGAGCGACGACGGCGCCAGTCTACGATTGATCCGTGCCGCAGACCTGGATCATCAGCATGGTCGTGCTCGTCCTCTGCCTGATCGCCTCGATCGTGATCGGATCGATCAAGCTGTTCTGAGAGCGGCCTCCGCCTCGCGTACGGCCCATGTCGATCGTGAACGTCCCTCCTTGCAGCGCATGCGACCATCAGGGATGTTCGATGAGACGCCCTGTGTCAACCCTTGACTGCCGAGAACTTCTGCAGCCCGGCATGCCGGGCTGGGTCGTAGGGCACCCCGTCCTGCCAGCAGCGCCAGATAACGCGGCACCAGGCGCGGCCGAGAATCCGGATCGCGTGCGGATGATCGGCGCCGCGGGCGCGAGCCCGCGCGTAGGTGTCACGAGCCCAGGGATGCCAGTGACGGGTCGAATCGGCGAGCACGCCGAAGTGGTTGCGAAGCCGCTTGTCGCAGGCCCAGCGAAAGCTCGCGCGCCGCAGCTTGCCCGACTCCCTGGCGACCGGGCAGTGCCCCGCATCGGCGGCGAGGGCGTCAGGGCTCGGGTAGCGAGCGCGGTTGTCGCCGATCTCGGCCAGCAGGCCGGCCGCGCAGACGACGCTCTTGCGATCGCGAAACAGCGAGCGGAAGATCGCCCCGTCGGGATGACGATCGAGCGCCCCGGCGATCTCGCTTTGCAGCTGGCTGATCTGGGTGACGATCGGCTGCAGCGCCGAGACCAGGCCGGCAACCGCGCCTCGCCTGGCCTCGAGCTCGAGCTCGCCAGCCGCGGCCAGCGGCGCCGAGCGCAACCGCTCGAGCAGCTGCTCGGGGCTGCGCCGCCCGCAGTAGCTGTGGCGAGCCAGAAAGCCGGCCAGCCGCTTCGCTCCCAGGCCCTTGGCATCGGCCGGGCTCGGGTAGCGGGCCAAGAAGGCGAGCGCGATCGGGCTGTCGATGGCGGCGAAGATCCTGGCGGCCCCCGGCCAGAAGGCCTCGAGCTGGGCGCGCAGCTGGTTGGCCAGCGCGACCCGGGCCCCGACCAGCTCCTCGCGAGTGCGAACCAGCGCCCGCAGCGCGAGCGTCTCATCGCCCAGCGGCTCGAGCACCCGGAAGCGATGGGCGTCGGTGCGAGCCAGCTCGCAGGCGACCATCGCGTCGAAGCGGTCAGACTTGCCGGCGGCTGCCCGGTAGCGGCTGCGGGCGGAGGCGAGCTGGTCGGGATGGATCGCCATCACCGCAAGGCCCGCAGCCAACAGGCGCCCGACCAGCAGCCCGTCGGGGCGCTCGATCGCGACCAGCTCGACTCGGTGGTCGACCAAGAGCTCGATCATGGCGCTCACCCCGTTCTCTTCATGGTCGAAGCGAGCCGCCGCCAGCGGCTCCCCGGCGCCGCTTTGAACGCAGACGTCGTGATGCTCCGACGCCCAGTCGATACCGCCGATTGCTCCGCTGTTTGCGGCCATTGGTCCTCCTCCTCCGTCGAGGTCGCTTTCAAAGAAGCTGACCGGGAGGTACCGTGGCGGAAGCTCATAGGTCGGCGCTCTTGGGCGCAACGCTCTGTTGCCGCTCCAGGTGCCTCACACCACCGGGAGGCGCGAGTCTCATCGTGGCCGTCTCAGCGGCAAGCGAGCGAGGCGCTCTCCCGGTGGTGGTCAGCTATGTCTACCGGTCAGTCTGAGCCGCCGCCTGGCCAATGGCCAGGCGATCAAGCCGGCGACTTCCCAGCTTGGGCGAGAAACGTCTCGCCGAGGGGAGAGGTTCTCCTATGAGCGAACCAGAACTCCTCAAGCCCTCGCCTGAGATCGAGCAGTTGGTGCTGTTCGGCCGGATCGACGAGGCAACGGCGCTTTACGCGAAGCAGGCGGCGGTCGACGAGGCCACCGCTCGCGGCGTGATCGAAGCGCTCGCCTCCGCCTAGGGACGCTCTCGTCAGGTCGAGCCAGGGAGGTCGGGCTCGGCCCCCTCACGCCCGGGCATTCGTTTCTCGATCCAGCTCGCGCCGACCGTGTCGGTCAGCCCGTGGGCGGTGATCGAAGAGACGATCGCGAAGGCGGCGATACCGAAGATCAGCGGCGCGTTGGCGACGCTCGAGTCGAGCACGTACAGCGAGAACAGCATCGAGGCGACACCCTTGGGCCCGAACCAGGCGATGAACGACTGCTGTGGGCCTGGAATCCCCAGCCCAGCGAACGAGGCGACCACGGCCGCTGGGCGGGCGACGAGAAGGGCGAAGGCGATGAACGCGATCAAGGCGGGGATCGAGCCGACGAAGCTGGTGGCGACGATCACGGCACCGAAGACGAAGAAGGTCATCGCCTGGAAGATCGAACCGACGTTCTCGGAGAAGTCGGTGAAGGCAATGGGTACGTCGTGCTCGGCCCTCCCCATCGCGATTCCTGCGACGAAGGCGGCGATCAACCCATTGCCGAAGGTGACGTCGGCAAAGCCGAAGGCGGCGAGGCCGAAGCCCAGCGCATAGATGCCCTCATACCGCCGGGTCAGGCCCTTGGGCACACGGTCGTGGAAGTGGCCACCGGCGAATCCGAAGGCGACGCCGACGAGGGCACCGAAGGCCGCCTCTCCGAGCAGCTTCACCGCCTCGTGCCCGGCGTCGCCTCCCGGCGCCGCGAGGACGAGGAAAAAGAGCACGAATGGCAGCGCCAGACCATCGTTGAGACCGGACTCGAGGTTGAGCACGTGGCGAACGAACTGAGGCACCTTGGTCGAGGTGACGACGGTCGAGGTGACAACCGGGTCGGTCGGCGAAAGGACCGCCGCCAAGAGGAACGCCTCGCCCCAGCTGAGCTCGCCGAACAGGGTGTGGGCGGCGAGCGCGAGCAGACCCATCGTGATTGGCATCGCGATCACGATCGCCCGCGTCGGCGGGCCCCAATGGATTCGCAACAACTCGCTCTCGACGTGCAGCCCGTCGGCGAACAGAGTCAAGATCAGCGCCAGCTCGATCAGATAGAGGACCGTGCTCGAGTCCGGGTCGACCGAGACTACGCCGAGCGCCGCGAGCGCGACTCCGGCGCCGACCGAGAGGACCGAGATCGAGAGCACGGTCCCCTTCATCACTCCCGAGAGACCACCGGCGACGGCCAGCAACACCCCGATGATCAGCAGGGCGCCACCGAACGAGATCTCCATCAGCTCTCCCCCCCGGCGGGGACGAC
>JBBSQE010000228.1:0-3896 GCA_038258095.1 Solirubrobacterales bacterium
CCTTCTCCACCTCCAGCTCGACCGGCAGCCCGTGGCAGTCCCAGCCGGCCTTGCGCGGCACCCGGTACCCGCACATCGAGCGGTAGCGCGGGTAGATGTCCTTGAAGACGCGGGAGAGCACGTGATGGGAGCCGGGGCGCCCGTTGGCGGTCGGCGGGCCCTCATAGAAGCTCCAGGTCTCCGCCCCTTCCCGGGCAGAGAGGGAGCGAGCGAACACGTCACGCTCGCGCCAGCGCTCCATCACCCGCTCCTCGAGGGCGGGGAAGGACTGCCGTGGGTCGACTGCGCTGAAGTTGGGTTCGGTCATAGCTCGTCGGGTCCGATGGTCTCGATCAGTCTCGCTGCGCCGCGGCGCAGACGGCGGTCGATGGTAAGGAGCTTGCACTCGAAGGCCTCTGCGAGAGCGACATACTGGGCGCCATATGTCTTCGCCCACCCGAGGCGCTCAGACACAGACCATGCCATCCGGATCAGATCCGCGTGTTCGTCCTCGGAGATCGGCGCATCGAGGAAGCGGGTGAGGGAGGCCTCCGCCAGCTCCGGGGAGATCGCGCCTCGCCATTTCGCCTCATGGAGCACCGAAGGCACCTCGGACCAGAGAAGCGGGGGCGCCACCAACGGCGCGCCTAGGATGTCGTCGAACCCACCCTCGTCAAAGCTGGCCCTGACGACGAAGCTTGCGTCGACGATGAGCAATCAGTGACCGGCCCGCGAGCTGCGGATCAGCGCTACCACGTCGGGCATCGGCTCTCCGGTCGAGGTCCGCGACCACCGCTCCGGCACCGGCAACGTGTCCTCGAACATCACGTCCTCGAGGTCCGCCGCTTCGATCATGTGCTGGGTGCCGTGCTTCTTGGCACGCAGGCGACCAGCTCGGATCCAGCGCCGCACCGTCTCCGGGCTGCGACCGGTGCGCTGAGCGGCTTCAGGGACAGTGAGCATAGGGTTGCATGCTACACCTTGTTCTCGCCTCAGCTCAGCGAGGAGCCGACCTCCGGGAACGCCCCTTCCGCGGACCGCGAGGCCGCCAGGAGGGCCGTTGCCTCGTCCGCCGTGACGGCGGGCGAGAAGAGGAAGCCCTGGGCCTCCTCGCACCCGCAATCGCGCAGATAGGCCGCCTGGGCGAGGGTCTCGACACCCTCCCCAACGACACCGAGATCGAAAGAATGGGCGATTCGCAGGATCGCCTCGACGATCGCCGACCGATCGCCGTTGCTCCCGAGCTCAGCGATGAAGGCTTGGTCGATCTTCAGCCAGTCGAGCGTGAAACGCTTCAGGTAGCCAAGTGACGAGTAGCCGGTGCCGAAGTCGTCCAGGGCGACCTGGACTCCGAGGGCCCGCAGGTCGTTGAGCGCCCAGGCGGCCCGGACCTGGACCATCAGCGTGCTCTCGGTGATCTCGACGCAGATGCGCGAAGGGTCGACACCGGTGCGCGCGAGCACCCGTTCCAGGGTCTCGACGAAACCCTGGTGCGCCAGCTGGCGGGCCGAGACGTTGACCGCGATGCGCAGGTCCTCGTAGCCACGGTGCCAGTGCGCGGCCTGCTCACAGGCCTCCGAGAGGACTCGCTCGCCGATCGGAACGATCAGCCCAGACTGCTCGGCGATGGGGATGAAGTGCCCGGGTGCGACGGACAGGCCCGGCTCAGGCTCCCATCGCAGCAACACCTCAAACCCGCGAATGTCGAGATTCTGGAGCCCGACGATCGGCTGGTAGGCAAGCGAGAGCTGGTCCTCGTCGAGGGCGCGACGGAGCCCTGCCTCGAGATCCATACGCTCGAGGATCCGCTCGCGAAAGCTGTCGTCGAAGGACTGGTGACATGACCGGCCCTCGTCCTTCGCCTGGTACATCGCGGCATCCGCGTTGGAGACGAGGGTCTCGGCGATTGAGCTCCCGTCGCCCATCGCGACCCCGACGCTGGCGGTGATGAAGTGCTTCGAGCCCGCGGCCTCGAAGGGCTCCACGAAGGCGTCGACCATCCGCTGCGCAAGACCCTCCGCCTCCTCCCGCCCCGAGACGCCGTCCAGGAGGATGACGAACTCGTCGCCGCCGAACCGAGCCACGGTGTCGCCCTGGCGCATCAGGGAGCTGAGTCGCGGCGCGATGGCAGCGAGAACATCGTCGCCGACCGAGTGGCCGAGGCTGTCGTTGATCAGTTTGAAGTGGTCCAAATCCACGAAGAGGACGGCGAGGCCGGTGTTCTCCCGTCCCACCGCCACGATCGCATGCTCGAGGCGGTCCATGAGGAGGGTCCGGTTGGGGAGCCCGGTGAGGCGATCGTGGAGGGCGTGGAAGGCAAGCTCCTCCTCCATTCGCTTGCGCTCGCCGATGTCGCGGCTGATCGCCGATGCCCCGACGATCGCGCCCATCTCGTCGACGATCGGAGAGACGGTCTGGGAGATCTCGATGATCTGCCCGGACTTGGCCACGCGCCGCGTATCGAACGACTCGATCCGCTGGCCGGACTGGACCCGGGCGAAGTTGGCGATGACCTCGTGGCGTGCTTCGGACGGGATCAGCATCGTCACCGGACGGCCGAGGACCTCGCCGGCGCTGTATCCGAAGAGGCGCCCGGCTCCTTGGTTCCAGCTGCTGATTCGGCTCTCGGAGTCCACCGAGACGATCGCGTCCTCCGAGGACTCGACGATCGCGGCCAGGCGCTGGAGCTCCCGCTCGTCCGCCAGGTCGGTGTTCGTCCCGAACCAGCGGACTATCTCGGCGGAGGCATCCCGCAGAGGGAAGGCGCGGCCGTGGTGGGGCCGGTACTCGCCGGCCGCACGGCGCAGGCGAAACTCGATCTCGTAGGGTTCGCCGGTCTCGAGCGACCTCGTCCACACGTCCATCGTGCGCTCGACATCGTCGGGATGGAGGACGCTGAGCCAGCCGTTCCCCATGAAGGTCTCCGCGGACTGCCCGAAGTAGATGCATACCTGGGCGTTGACGTAGTTGAGGCCGCCCGAGGGGTCCGCCGTCCAGACCTGCTGGGGGATCAGGTCCGCGAGGCCGCGGTACTTGATCTCGCCATCGGCCAACGCCCTGAGCGCCTCCTCGAGCGCCGCATTCGGGCCGTCTGACGAGATCAGGGAATCGGCAAGCCGGCGGATGTCGTCAGCGTCCGCTCCGAGCACGCGCTGCGCGAGCAGGAGCCCGTCGGCGCCGTCCGCGCCACCCTCTCCGCTCTCGACATGTCGCGATTCCAAGTCGGATCCCTTCGCTCAGTGAACAGCCCCGGGTCCCTATGCAATCGGCACTTTGGACCTATTTCGTTAGGGGGCGTGCGCCCGGGGACGCCATGGCCGAGCGGGACGCGGGCGGGACGGGTTTCGTATGGCAGAGCCATCTGGGAGCCGGGTCGGTGGTGGATCCGGGAAGGGTCATGGCGTTCATCCGGGCGTGCGATCGCCTACCGAGATGGGTCCTTACCAGACGAGAATGAATTCCTGCGGGTTCGCCACGTTCGAGTAGGCGGGAAGGATCAGCCCGGCACGCATCCGCTGAGCGGCGAAGGCGGGCATGATCTCCCGCCTGACCGCGCGGCGTGCGTCCTGCCCTGGGAAGGCGAGCTCGAGGTCGAGCTTCATCACCGGCATCTCGTTGACGGTGGCGCCACTCGACGCCGAGATGACGGTCGCCGTGCCGCGGATGCCCGTGCGAAAGATCTCGTCGTTGTGTGCCGCCTGGCGGGCCTGGCGGCGCGCGTACATCCCGAGGCCGCCGGCGACAACGACCCAGATGAGGCCGAGCAGCTTCAGGATCCCGCTCGCCTCTCCATGGGCAGGGGCGAAGATGAAGGCGAGGCCCGCCAGTCCGAAGAACGCGATGAGGCCGATCCCGGTTCGGGTCAGCTGCACGTCAACCCTCCCCGCACTCGGCTCGGATCCGCTTCCCGAGATGAG
>JBBSQE010000229.1:0-3890 GCA_038258095.1 Solirubrobacterales bacterium
CGGTTTGGCACCTCGATGTCGGCTCGTCGCATCCTGGGGCTGGAGTAGGTCCCAAGGGTTGGGCTGTTCGCCCATTAAAGCGGTACGCGAGCTGGGTTCAGAACGTCGTGAGACAGTTCGGTCCCTATCTGCCATGGGCGTTGGAGAGTTGAGGGGAGTCATCCCTAGTACGAGAGGACCGGGATGAACGTGCCGCTGGTGTATCAGTTGTCCTGCCAAGGGCATCGCTGGTTAGCTACGCACGGAACGGATAACCGCTGAAGGCATCTAAGCGGGAAGCCGTCCTCGAGATGAGCTCTCCCATCCCTTTAAGGGAGTAAGACCCCTGGAAGACCACCAGGTTGATAGGCCAGCAGTGGAAGCGCAGTAATGCTCGAAGCTGACTGGTACTAATGGGTCGAGGGCTTGACGGATATTATTTACCCTCTTGTCTTGTGCGGTTTTCAAGCTCCACCGGGGCGGGTCTTGCAAAATTCGGTGGCGCATAGCGAAAGGGAAATACCTCTTCCCATTCCGAACAGAGCAGTCAAGCCTTTCAGCGCCGATGGTACTTGGGGGGCAACCCCCTGGGAGAGTAGGTCGCCGCCGGTTCTTCCTTCAACGAGCCGCCCTCCGGGGCGGCTCGTTTGCGTTCAGGGTCGGGCGGCTAGGATCCAGCGCATGGACCGAGTGCTAGGCAAGGAATCGCTTGCCCGCGCGTTGCAAGTCACACGGCACCTGGCTTCCGAGATCGGCCCGCGGCGCCCGTGTAGTGAGTCCGAGAGGGATGCGGCTGCCTTCGTCGCCTCCGAGCTCAGGGAGGATGGGGTCGAATCGCGCGAAGAGCCCGTTCCTGCGACATCTACCTTTGCCGCTCCCTACACGATCGTTCTCGGCCTGGCGGTGGGTGCCGGCATCGTTCCGAAGGATCGGCGGTTGCTGCGATCCCTCATGGCCGGGTCGTCTGCGTTGTTGGGCGGCTTGGAGGCCGCGTTCCACCCCGCCTCTCCTCTGCGCCGGCTCGCCCGGGGTGAGAGCCGGAACGTGATTGCGGCGATCGAGCCGCGAGAGAAGAGGGAGCGGACGCTCTGCCTCGTGTCCCATCTGGACTCGTCGCGCTCGGGCCTGATGTTCCACCCCAGAATGACGCCGCACCTCTCGCGTTCCGCAGCGGCTTTCGGCCTGGCGGTCTCCGTGCAAGGTTTCGAGCCGTTGTTGACCCGCTCACGGACGGGGTCCCGATTGGCTGCGGCCGCGAGGGTCATCTGCGGGCTCGGGGCGATCCTGATGGCTGAGCGCGAGCTTCGAGGTGAGGATGTCGCGGGGGCCAATGACAACGCCAGCGGCGTGGGCGGCTGCCTGGCTTTGGCCGCCGAGGTTGCGAGAGCGCCGCTGCTCAACACGCGCTTGGCGGTCCTCGTGACCGGCGGGGAGGAGTCCGGGGTGTTTGGAGCCCGTTCCTTCATTGAGTCCCGTGACATCTCAGGGTGGCTCTTCGTCAACTTCGACGGCATCGGGGCCCCAGCGGCCCTGCACTGGCTCGAGCGGGAAGGCGGCTCGCTGCGCTCGTGGGCCGCCGACCCCGGCCTCGTGGCGGTTGCCGGGCGGGTCGCCGAGCGCCGGCCGGATCTCGGTCTGACGGGAACCAGCCGGAGCTCCGGCCTGCCTTACGACGCGACCCCGATCCTCGCTCGAGGCGGGCGAGCGATAACGCTGACGGTGCAGAACGGATCGATCCCCAACTATCACTGGCCTACCGATACGGCCGACAATCTCGATCCGGAGGTGTTCGAGCGGGCGCTAGGCGCGGGCCGCGAGATGATCGCGGCGATCGATCGCGGCGAAGCTGACCTCTGAGCGGTCTCCGGCGCGCTGGCGGCGGCCGCGGCAATCGTCGGCCCAAGGCTCTTCGACGGGCTCGAGCCCGTACTCGCCCAGGGTCGCAAAGTCGATGACGAGGTCGGGGGCATCGGCCAGCCGCTCGAGGATTCTGTTTTTTCTTTCGAACATGGGTTCGTAAAGTAGGCGCGTCCACGGACGGAATCCGTGATTTGCAGGGGATCTTGCATGAAGCCGCTTGTGAAGAGCGGTCCCGAGCCGGGGCCCACCCTCACCGAGCATTGTCTCATCGACCGCAAGTCGTTGACGCTTTACCGGCGCCCTGGCACCGGTAATCCGCCAATCTCCGCCTGGGGCGCTCAGGCTCAGCGCCCCCGCCGCCCGAAATTCTGACCGACTGGGGCGACGGCACGCAACTCAGCAACAGCCCGGCGCCTGGATTCCCGCGCTCGTCCCAGCTCGTCCTCGTCCTCGTCGGAGAACAACTCCCGTCCCGTTTCGCGACGGGCGGGCGGCTCAATCTGCTTTACCTGCGCGAGCGGCAGGTCCGGGCGCTCGACCTGATCCAACCGGAAAACCACGACGTTGATCGAGCCCTCGCGACGCTCCAGCTTTCCCTTCGCCCGGATCAGCGGCGCGCTGCGGGCGAGGCTGCGATGGCGCTCGAAGACCGGGGGAGGGATGACCAGGTTGATCGACCCGTGCTCGTCCTCGAGCAGCATGAAGACCACGCCGCGGGCTGTCGCGGGGCGCTGGCGGGCGACCACGAGGCCGGCGATCTCCACCGTGGAGTCGTTGCGAAGCGTCTCCAGGTCGCGGCTGGTCGCGACTCCATTGCCCAGGTCCGCTCGCAGCAAGGCGAGCGGGTGGTCCCCGAGGGTCATCCCCGCCGTAGAGTAATCGGCCAGAACCGTCTCCCAGCGGCCCAGCGCGGGCAGCTTCGGCGCGCGCGGCGGTTCCATCGGCAGCGAGAGCTGGGTGTGTGCCGCCTCGCCCCGCCGCCCCGCTGCCATCCGCTTCGCCCCGGCGGCGACGCCGAGCCTCCAGAGCGCCGGCCGCCGGCCGCCTGCGTCCCGGCTCAGGCGATCGAGTGCGCCCGCCCAGGCGATTCGCTCCAGGCCGTCGCGGCTCATGCCCGACCGGGAGGCGAGGTCGGCGATACCGGCGTAGTCACCCGTGTGCTCGCGTTCGGCGACGAGCGCCCGGATCTCATCCTCTTTCACGCCCTTCACGTAGCCGAGGCCGATGCGCACCGCCAGCTTGCGTCCCCCTGTCTCGACGTGGCAGTCGGCTCCACTCGCGTTGATGTCGGGCGGGCGCACCTCGATGCCGCACCGCTGGGCCTCGTGGACGAGCGCATCTGTCGGGTAGAAGCCCATCGGCTGCTCGTTCAGGAGCGAGCAGAGAAACTCGGGGCCATAGTGGACTCGCAACCAGGTCGACTGGTAGGCGAGGAGGCCGAATGCCGCCGAGTGCGCCTTGGGAAAACCGAAGCCCGAGAAGCCGACGACCTGGTGAAAGACGCGCTCGGCCACCTCCTCGGTCACGCCCTTGGCGACCGCGCCCCGGATGAAGCGCACGCGGTAGGCCTCGAGCGCCTCGACCGAGCGCTTGCGGCTCATCGCCCGCCGCAGGCCCTCCGCCTCGCCGGCGCTGAAATCGGCGAGAGCCATCGCGACCTCCAGCACCTGCTCCTGGAAGACGATCGCGCCGAGCGTGTCCTTCAGCACCGGCTCGAGCGAGGGGTGTTCGTAGGGCACCTTGTAGCTCGGGTCGGCGCGCAGGGCCTTGCGGCGCTCGATGTAGGGGTGGACGGCGCCGCCCTGGATCGGGCCCGGGCGCACCAGCGCCACCTGCACGGTCAGGTCGTCGAGGTTGCGGGGCAGCGTGCGCGGCAGCATCTGCATCTGTGCACGGCTCTCGATCTGGAAGACGCCGGTGGTCTCGGCGGCGCGGATGGCCTCATAGGTGGGCTCGTCGTCGAGCGGGATGCGGGAGAGGTCGAGCCGCTCCCCGCGCGAGCGCCCGACCTCCTCCACGCAGCGCTCGACGGCGGAGAGCATCCCGAGGCC
>JBBSQE010000230.1:0-3888 GCA_038258095.1 Solirubrobacterales bacterium
AGGGGGAGGAAGTCAACGTCACGAAGGTTGCCCATCGTGGCTGTGCAAAGCACCGTGGTGTCGCCGGCTGAAACCACAACCGCGCCACCCGCCTGCTTCGCGAGTTTCCCCGTCTCGAACGAAATCTGGCCTTCGCCGACATCCACCGAGACGCGGGTCGTCTCAAACATGCTCATCTATTCGTGTTCCTTTCGGCCGCCCGGATGGCAGCCCGTTTCTTAGAACTCTCGTTCTCGATTACGCGGGAGATTACAGATCGGGGTGCCGGAGAACGTTCTCGGCCGCGGGGCCGAAAAGCGCCGGAGTTCCCGTCACTCCGGCCCTGATCCCCGACTCGAAGTCCCGCCTGATGCGCTTCGCGACCTCCTCCGAGCGACGGTCGATCTCGAACCCATCGCGATTGAGACCGAGGTCCTCCGCCCGCTGCCAGAGGTGCGGGTCGTCAACGTGGCCGCGGTCCGCGAAGAGCGAGTCGACCATCTCGAAGAACCTGCCCTGCCGGCCCGCCGCCTCGGCCGCCGCATGGAGCGCCGGGGAGCGGGGATGCGCGCTCGAGACCGGGAAGTGGCGGAACACGAGGCGGCCGCCGAACCCTCTGAGGTCCCGCCAATCGGCCGCGCAGTGCGGGCAGGCGATGTCGGCGTAGATGATCAGCTCCTCCCCATCGCCGCGAACGTGATCGTCGGGTTTGGACGGTGGGACCGGGGAGCTCGTGAGGTCGGCCATCTGCCGGCGGCGGGCGGGCTCTGGCTAGCCGGCCAGCGCGTCGAAGATCAGGTTCGCGCCGGGGATCTCGAGCGGAGTCGGCGACTCGTGCACCCACTCGACGATCCCGTCGGCGTCGATCAGGACCAGCGAGCGGTTGTCGTGGCCGCGCTCGGAGATGTAGGCGCCGTAGGACTTCGAGACCTCGCCCTTGGGCTCGAAGTCGGCAAGCAGCGTCGTGTCGATCCCGAGCTTCTCCTGAAACGCCTTGTGGGCGAAGCTGTGGTCGACGCTGATGCCGACCATCTCGACGCCGTATTCGGCGATCTGCGGTTTGACCTCCTGGTAGACGGAGTGCTGATCGGAGCAGATCGGGCTGAAGTCCTGCGGGTAGAAGACGAGGAGCACCCGACGGCCGCGGAAGTCGGCGAGCGAGACATCCTCACCGTCCTGATCGGCCAGGGTGAAGTCGGGAGCCTGCGCGCCGACCTCGATCATGAGTTCTTAGCGGCGGAGGCCGAGATCCGCGACGAGCGCCCGGTAGCGCTCGAGGTCGGAGCGCTCGAGGTAACGAAGGAGCCGGCGACGCTTGCCGACGAGCATCAGGAGACCGCGGCGGGAGTGATGGTCCTTCGCATGGCTGCGGAGGTGGCCGGTGAGGTCGGTGATGCGCTCGGTGAGCAGCGCGACCTGGACCTCGGCGGAGCCGGTGTCGCCGTCTGCGCGGCCATACTTGCCGATCAGCTCGGCCTTCTTTTCGTTTGTCAGTCCCATGTCAGAGAAAAGCCGCGACCTCGAGTCACGGCTGCTGGAAAGTAGCACAGAGGCGGCGCGCATCCTCCACGTCGAGCCGCATCTGAGCGGTCAGCTCCTCGACCCCCGGGAACCGCTTTTCCCCTCTCAGCCGGGCCACGAAGGCGACCCGCAACTGCTGTCCGTAGAGATCCTCGTTGCGGTCGATCACGTAGGTCTCGATCAGCACTCCACGGCCGCTCTCGAAAGTCGGGCGCACGCCGACATTGACGGCCGCCGGATGCCCGCCCGCGAACGCCGCGTAGACGCCATGCCCAGGGATGACGAGGTGGTCGTCGGGAACGATGTTGGCGGTGGGAAAGCCGAGCTCCCTGCCCCGCTGGTCCCCCGTGACGACCTCACCCTCGACCATGAAGGGGGCACCCAGGCAGCGCTGCGCCATCTCCATCGCTCCGGCCGCGACCAGGGCTCGGATGCGCGTTGACGACACGGCCTCACCCCCCACCTCGAGCAGCGGGACGACCCGGGTCTCGAATTCCGGATGAGCGGCGAGCATGTCGGCGTCCCCTCGCGCCTTGGCGCCGAAGCGGAAGTTCTCCCCGACCGAGACCCGTTCGGCGCCGAGCCGCTCGACCAGCACCTGCTGGATGAACTCTTCGGCTGAGAGGGCCGCCATCTCCTCGTCGAAGGGGATCACGATCAGCTCCGTCACGCCGAGGCCCTCGATCACGTCGCGCTTGACCGAGAACGGCATGATCAGCTTCGGCATGGCCGCCGGGTGCAGGATCTCCAGCGGATGGGGATCGAAGGTCAGGACGGTGTCGGCCCCCTCGATCACGGCCTGGTGTCCACGGTGGACCCCGTCGAACGTCCCGATCGCCACCCGCCTCGGGCGCGGCTCGACATCCGGGAGTTGCGTAACCCCGATCGTCACGACAGCACCATCTCGGAAACGAGTCTTCCGTCTTCGGCCCGAGCCACAGCCAGAAGCTTGCCACGGAAGGTGACGGCGATGGGCCCGGGCGGTATCGGCTCACCATCGGCCGGGAGGCCCACCCGCCGCCCGTGGCGCATGGCATCGGCATCCGCCGAGCGCACCCTGAAGGTCGGCAGGAACCCGAGCGCCTCCAGGGGCTCGAGCTCGCGACCGGCGTCCTCGATTCGTAGATCGCCCACGGCCGTCCGCCTCAGCTCCTCGCAATAGGCATCCTCGAGCGTCTCGACCAGCGTCCTTATGTAGGTGCCCGAGGAGCACTCGATCTCGAACCGGGCTCTGGCGTCATCACGCTCGAGAAGGTCGGCGCGGTGGATCTCGACGTCGCGCTCGGGAGTCTCGACCGTCTCGCCGCGGTGGGCCTTCTTGTAAAGACGCTCGCCGCCGACCCGGGCGGCGGAAGTCATCGGCAGGCGCTGGCGCACGCTGCCGGTCGGAAGCTCGGGGGAATCGGGGATGCGGCCGGTCTCGGTCAGCTCCCCGTCGGGGTCGCCCGTGGTCGACCGCCATCCCAGGAGAGCGGTCGCGAGGTATGTCTTCGGAAGTCCGAGGAGATAGCGCTGAAGGCGGGTCGCCCGCCCGAGCAGGATCACGAGAAGGCCGGTGGCGAACGGGTCGAGCGTCCCGGCGTGGCCGACTTTCCCCCCGCGGTCGCGCCGAACCGCAGCGACGATGTCATGGGACGTCACTCCGGCCGGCTTGTCGTACAGCAGGACGGAAGCCGAAGGTGACGGCTCCTGCACGCTCAGCCCGGCAGATGTTCGACGAGCTCGGCGCAGATCCCCTCGATCAGCTCCGGCAGCTCCGCATCCGTCGAGAAGCCGGCGGCGCGAACGTGGCCGCCTCCCCCGAAGCGCCGGGCGATCGCCGAGACGTCGACATCGCCGTCGCGCGCCCGCAGGCTCACCTTGCGAGCTGCCCGGTCGCGGCTGCCGAGGTCACGGATCATCGCCGCGACCTTGGCGCCTTCGAGACTTCGCAGATGGTCGATGATCCCTTCGGTCATTCCCTCGTCGGCGCCGGTGGCGGCATAGTCGGCCAGGGTCACATAGGTCAACGCGAGCCGCCCGTCGCAATAGGACTCGATGCTCTCGAGAGCGCGGGCGACCAGACGGAGCTTCTCGATCGGCACGTTCTCGTAGAGGCGCCGATATATGTCGTCCACCTTCACGCCTGCATCGATCAAAGCCGCGGCGACCTGGTGGGTCCGCGCGTTCGTGTTCTCATACATGAACTTGCCGGTGTCGGTGACGAGGCCGACATACAGGGCCGAAGCCATCTCGGGGGTCACCTCGGCGCCGAGCTCGCGGGCGAGCTCGTAGACGATCTCGGCTGTACAGGATGCCTCGGTGTCCACCAGGTTCACGTCGCCGAAACGGGTGTTGTCGTGGTGGTGGTCGATGTTGATGCGGACGTTGTCGCCGTCCATGAGGAAG
>JBBSQE010000231.1:0-3863 GCA_038258095.1 Solirubrobacterales bacterium
AGAAGAGCGAGTAGTCGACTCCGACCGCCATCCCTACGAGCAGAACGACCTCCTGCACCGAATTGTCGATCGGAGCGATGTGGCTGGCGAGGCCGACCAGGCCCAGCGTTGCCATGACGCCCGAGATCGCGAGCAGGACCGGGATCCCGGCCGCGACGAGCGCCCCGAAGGCGATGAACAGGATGAGCAGCGTGATCGGTAGCGACACCTTCGTCGCCTTCGCGAAGTCATCGCCGACCGATTTGTCGATCGCCTTCTCCGCGCTGGCGTCGCCGATCTCCGAGATGGAGAGCTCCGGATTGGCCTCCTGGGCCGCCCGGGTCTGCGCGAGGACGGGATCGATCCTGTCCGGCGCTGACTCCCTGTCTCCGGTGATCGAGAACTCGACGAGGGCCGAATGACCGTCGGCCGAGACTTGGCCGGCGTTCTCCAGGTCGAGCGGAGATCTGACATCGGTGACGACCCCGACGCTCTGGAGGCGACCGGTCACGTCCGATACGGCCTTCCGGAACCCGGTGTCGGCCAGCGTCTTCGAATCGCTCTGCACGAGCACCTGCTCGGCTGCGGGCTGTGGAAAGCCCTTCTCGAGCGTCTGTGCGGCTCGGCCGGACTCGCCCGTCCCGAGATCCGCATCAGAGATCTTCTTCGTGCCGACGTTGCCGCCGATCATCATCGCGACGATCACGAAGGCGATCCATCCGAAGATGGCCGTCTTTCGGTGAGCGGCGCTCCAACGACCGGCCCGTGCGGCGAGGTTCTTGGATTGCATTTTTGATCCCCTTTCGGATCTCGTTGATTGGATGGGGAAGCCTCGCCATCGAGGGGCCGCCCGACCACGGAGCTGACAGGTGTATTTCGGTAGAGCAGGCCGCTTTGACCGGGGTGGGGACAGCCCCACGGAGGGTGCGGGTAGCCGTATGGCCGCGCCGGGCTCCGTGATGGAGAATCTGGGCATGCGGGCGACCGTCCTCATCGTCGACGACCACCAGAGCTTCAGGGCGAGCGCACGGCGCCTGCTCGAGGCCGATGGCTACGAAGTGGTCGGCGAGGCTGCCGACGGGGAGAGCGGAATCGCGGAAACCGGCAACCTCTCGCCCGACCTGGTTCTCCTCGACATGCAGCTTCCCGACATCGACGGCTTCGAGGTCGCGAGGCGGCTCGCGGACGTAGAGCACCCACCGGTCGTCGTCCTCGTATCCAGTCGCGACCGGGCCGACATCGGCAGCTTCGATTCGCGGCAGATTGCGGGATTCATCCCCAAGGCCGAGTTGACCCTCGGCTCGCTGGCGCCATTCCTTCCATGACCCTCAAACGCAAACTCACACTTGTCGCCGTCCTCGGACTCGCAACCGGGGTACTGGCCGCGGCCTTGATCTTCACCAGCAACTTCGCCACCGAGCGCGGTGCGCTGGCCGCATTCCTGCTCGTCATCGGCTGGTCGTTCATCGGCACCGGTCTGTTCGCCTGGTGGCGGCGACCGGGGAACCCGATCGGGTGGCTGATGACGCTCGTCGGGTTCACAATCTTCCTGCCCGCCCTGAGCTCCGTGGACATCGGCTGGGTCTTCATGGTCGGCCAAGCGTTCGGGGTCATTTCCTATGGCCTGATCATTCACATGTTGCTTGCCTTCCCCGACGGCCGGCTGCACAGCCGCTTCGAGCGAGTGGTGGCCGCCGCCGTCTACTTCGACGTGACGGTCATGCAGGTCGCGGACGGGCTCTTCTATGACCCTGGCCAGTATGCGGACGGTTGCACTGGCTGCCCCTCGAACCCCTTCCTCATCGACGCCAACAAGGCCGCCGAAGGTGCGATCAACGGGGTCCAGACCGTCATCGCCGTTGCGGCGATCGTCGGGCTCTGCGTCGCGCTGTGGCGCCGGTGGCGGCCCGTGCCGGCCGCCCAGCGCCGCGCCTTGACTCCTGTGCTGATCGCCGGGGGTGGTGCAATGACGATCGTGGTGGTCGGACTGATCGCCTCGATGACGAACGCCCCGGACGGAGTCACCGAGGGCATCCTCCTCGCCACGCTGGTCGCCTTCGCGTTCATTCCCTTCGCCTTTCTCGCCGGAATCATGCGGTCGAGGCTCTCCCGGGCATCGGCTCTGAGCGCGCTGGTTGCCCGCCTCGGGTCGCCCGAGCATCGGCGCGAGGCGATGCGCGACGCCCTCGCGGAAGCGACCGGAGACGACGCGCTCCGGGTGGCCTACTGGGTGAACGACGGATGGGTTGACGGCGAAGGTCATCAGGTCGATCTGGAGCCCCTGGGAGACCAGATCGCTGTCTTCTGGACCCGCGATGGGTGGGTCGATGGCGACGGCCGCCAGATCCGCAGCGGCATGCCTGTCGGTCCCGCTGCTGGCGCCGGCCCGGGTGAGCCGATCGCGGCCGTGATCCACGACCGGTCGCTGATCGAGGAGCGCGATCTCGTACGCGACGTGGGGAGTGCCGTCGGCATCGCGCTCGAGAACGAGCTTCTCGAGGCGGAGCTGCGCGCGAATGTCGAGGAGCTTCGAGCCTCGCGGGCGCGCATCGTCGAGGCCGGCTACGAGGAGCGGCGTCGCGTCGAGCGCGACCTCCACGACGGCGCCCAGCAACGCCTGATGGCCCTGGGAATCAACCTCCAGCTCGCCAAGGCGAAGGTCGCGGACGAACCCGACACGGCCGCCGGCCTCCTCGACGATGCGATCGATGTGCTCGCCGAGGCAACTGCCGAGTTGCGCGAGTTTGCACGCGGCATCCACCCGGCCGTCCTGTCCGACAAGGGCCTCGACGCGGCCATCGCCGGCCTTGCCAGCAGGGCGCCGATACCGGTCGAGGTCTCCGGGACACCCGAGGCCCGCCTCCCCACCCCGGTCGAGTCGACCGCTTACTTCGTCGTTGCCGAGGCGCTCACGAACGTCGCCCGCTACTCCCGAGCCGAGGGCGCCAGCGTCAGGGTGGAGCAGGTGAACGGAGCGGTGGAGATCGAGATCGCCGACGATGGCGTGGGCGGAGCGGATCCGACAGCGGGATCCGGGCTGAGCGGTCTGGCCGACCGCGTGAGCGCCCTCGGAGGCGAGTTCCGGGTCGACAGCCCGGCTGGAGCCGGAACGAAGATCCTGGTGAGGGTTCCGTGCGGGTAGTCGTCGCAGACGACTCGGTTCTGCTCCGCGAAGGAGTCGTTCGCGTCCTCGAGGAGGCGGGCTACGAGGTCGTCGGCCAGGCCGGAGACGGCGAGGAGCTCCTGCGCAAGGTGCGGGCCCACAAGCCCGACATCGCGATCGTCGATATCCGGATGCCTCCGACTCACACCGACGAGGGGCTGCGGGCGGCGGCCGAGATACGGACCGCGCTCCCCGGCACCGGCGTACTTGTCCTCTCCCAGTACGTGGAGCAGCAGTACGCCGTTGATCTCCTCGGCGATGACGCGTCGGGGGTCGGCTACCTGCTGAAAGACCGGGTCTCGGACCTCGAACGTTTTACCGATGCGGTTCGCCGCGTGGCCGAAGGCGGCTCGGCCCTCGATCCCGAGGTCGTCTCCCAGATGCTCGGCCGCCGGCGAGCCGACGACCCGCTCGCCGAGCTGACGCCGCGTGAGCGCGAGGTGATCGAATTGATGGCCGAGGGCCGCTCCAACAACGCGATCGCCGAGAGCATGGTCGTGACCGAGCGCGCCGTCGAGAAGCACGTCACCAGCATCTTCAGCAAGCTCGACCTTCGCCCCGGCCCCGAGGATCACCGCCGGGTGCTGGCGGTCCTCACCTTCCTGCGGGCCTGAGCCGGATCCTCGATCCGGTGTGCGAACATTGGGACCGTGAGTGAGGACAGACTCAGCGGGCTTGATTCCTCGTTCCTGCACATGGAGCGCTCCGGCGCCCACATGCA
>JBBSQE010000232.1:0-3857 GCA_038258095.1 Solirubrobacterales bacterium
GGCTCGTGGGTCTGCTGCGGAACCTCGCTCCGAGAGTCGGCGAGTTCTCGGCGATGGATGTCGGCGTCGGGCTGGCCGAGAACCTGCCCACCGGGATCTACTCGGGCCGTGGCCTGCGTGACTACGTCGAGGAGGTCCTCTCGGACCCCGACCGCACCAACGATTTCAGGCTCCTCGAGCGAGAGCTCTACCTCATCGCCACGGACCTCGATACGTGCGAGCGGATCGTGCTCGGCGAGGGCGACTGGTCCGATGTCCCGATCTCGAAGGGGGTCGAGTGCTCGACGGCGCTCCCGGTCGTCTACGAGCCGGTCGAGCTGAAGGGCCGGCAACTGATCGACGGGGGTATCCGCTCGACGACCAACGTCGACATCGCGGTCGAACGGGGGGCGAAGCTGATCCTGGTCGTGAACCCGCTCGTGCCATATGTCAACGACTTCAAGCGGCAGATTCCGACGGTGTTCGGGACCCGGGTCCGCCGTGTCTCGGACATGGGGCTGCCCGCCATCGCCAACCAGACCTTCAAGCTCATCGCCCACGCACGCCTCCACCAGGCGGTCGCCTTCTGGCAGGAGAAGTACCCGGGAGTCGACATCCTGCTGATCGAGCCGGAGCCGAACGACGAGCTGATGTTCGGCACCTCGATCATGGACTACTCGCAGCGCCTGGCCGTGGCCCGCCATGGCTTCGAGTCGGTGACGCAGGCTCTGGCGAACGACTACAAGCGCTATGAGGAGATCACCCGGCGCCACGGCATCGAGATCTCCGCCCGCAGGGTCCGCAAGGTCGTGAATCAGGCGGAGGACGAAGAGCACGAGCAGATGTCGGCATGGCGTCGCGTCCTCGAGCAGACGACCTCGGCGCTGCTCCGCCAATCCGGCGAATCCGCCTAGCTTTCACGCCCGCGCTCGCACGAAATCCGTGAAAGGGAGATTGCAGGCCCTCTCCCACCAGTAGGGAACCCGCGGAGTGAGGTGAATGGGACGGTGTGGATTCATCCCGACCATCCGGCCTGCCCAAACCTCGCCCGGCCCTCGCGGGAGCCCATGCGCTGTTCGGTTGCCTCGTTCTGGCCGCGATCCTCTGCGCCCATGCTCTCGGCGAGGTCAGCGCCACTGGTCTGCGCTGCAGCGACCCCGCCTGCCACACGAGTATCAAGGTCGATGCGGAGGGCACGCGGTTCGTGTCCGACGAGCGGTTCTACCCATCGAACGAAAGGGTCAGCGTTCGCCTATCTGCTCTCGGCCGCAAGCTTAGGCTCGTCGGCCGCGGAGGCGCCGGGGGATGCATCACCCAGTACGCCGCTCCCGGGATCAGGGCCCGGGTTCGGGTCTGCTGGGAAGGTGGCCCACTGTTGATCTCGGCGCGCCGGAGCTGGGGAGGCTCGGTGATGCTCGGAGTGACCTACAGGACCGCCCGCAGGGGTTCGATCCCACAGGGGGTCAAGGGCGTACATGCGGGCTCGGGCGCCGCGAACCCCACCGGCGGCGTGAGCCCCAGCTAGCCGCCGGCCCCGGCGCGTCCGAGGACTTGAGTCCGACCGGGCTAGGAGGAGTAGAGAGCGTCGACATCGCCTGAGTACTTGTCGGCGACGACGTTGCGCTTGACCTTCATGGTCGGGGTCAGCTCGCCGCCCTCCTGCGAGAGGTCGTTCGGAAGGATCTCGATCTTCTTCACCTGCTCGACGCGGGCGAACTTCTCGTTGATCTGATCGACGTGGGCCATGATCTTCGCCTTCACGTCGGGGTTGTCAGCCAGCGCGACCGGATCCTCGGGCAGCTCGTTCTCCTGGGCGTACTTGGCCGCCTCCTCGGGATCGAGCGTGACGAGCGCCACCAGGTAGGGCCGGCGGTCTCCCAGGACGACGCACTGTGAGACGAGCGGCTCCTGCTTGATCTCCGCCTCGAGGTTCGCGGGCGTGATGTTCTTGCCGCCGGCGGTGATGATGATGTCCTTCTTGCGGCCCGTGATCTTGATGAAGCCGTCCGGGTCGACCTCGCCGAGGTCGCCGGTATGGAGCCAGCCGTCCACGATCGTCTCGCGGGTGGCCTCCTCGTTCTTGTAGTAGCCCTGGAAGACGTTCGGGCCCTTGACGAGGAGCTCGCCGTCGTCGGCGACGCGCACCTCGCAGCCCGGGAACGGCTTGCCGATGGTGCCGATGCGGAAGTCCTCGGGCGACGAGATGGTCGCTGCGGTCGATGTCTCCGTCATTCCCCAGCCCTCGAGCACGAGAACCCCCGCTGCATCGAAGAAGCGCAGGATGTCGGGGTTGATCGGGGCGGCGCCCGACACGGCAACCCGCACCCGGCCGCCGAAGATCCCTCGAACCTTCGAGAGCACCTGCTTGTCGGCGAACTCGTACTGCTTTCGGAGCAGGAAACCGGGTTCGGAGCCGGAGCGCTCCGCGGCGCGCATCTTGGCGCCGACCGAGATCGCCCAATCGAAGATCGCCTTCTTCACGGCCCCCGACTTCTGGGCACCGGAGACGATCGTGGTGTGAATCTTCTCGAAGATTCGCGGCACCGAGGGGAAATAGGTGGGTCGGACCTCGGCGAGGTCGGAGACGATCTTCTGCGCGTCGCGCTGCCAGTAGGCGATCGTTGCGCCGAGGTCGAAGCTGCCGAACTGGATCAGCAGGGCGAACGAGTGCGCGAGCGGCAGATAGAGGTAGGTCATGTCGTCGTCCTCGATGACGCTGGTCTGGTTGACCATGTCGAGCATCGCCCGGTAGTTCGAGTGTGAGATGACGCAGCCCTTCGGCGGGCCGGTCGTGCCCGACGTGTAGATGAACGTGCAGATGTCGTCGCCGGTCACCGACGAGTAGCGCTTCTCCCACTCGGACTCGGAACGCGTGGCGCCGGCCGCGGCCAGGTCCTCCATGGAGATCGCATCGTCGGAGCTCCCGGTCATCCGCAGGACGTGCTTCAGCTTCGGAAGCGAGTCCCTGATGGCCCGGATCTTCTCGAGCTGCTCATCGTCTTCGACGACCACGGCGCAGGCATCGGAGTTCTCGAGGACGTACTCGCACTCCTCCGGCGAGTTCGTCTGGTAGATCGGGACGACCGTCGCTCCGGCGGAGAGCGCCGCATAGTCGAAGTAGGTCCACTCCGGGCGTGTGTTGGCCAGGATCGCGACCTTGTCGCCCTTCTCGACCCCCAGGTCGATCAGGCCGAGGGAGAGGGATCGAACGGTGTCCCGTACCTCGTTGAAGCTGCGGGTCATCCACTGGCCGCCATCCTTGTAACGGACGGCGGCGGCGTCCCCATAGTTCTCGGCCGAGCGTGCGAGCAGGTCGGCGAGGGTCTTTGCACCCGTGCCCTTCGTGGCGCCGGTCTGCGCCTGTGGCGTCTCTGTCGCTCCCTCCACTCCAAGGGAGTCTAGATGCCGGAGCGCTACGCGGCCGAGGCCTGCTCCTGGAGGATCTGACCGGACTCATCCACGCGCAACGACGATCGGAAGAGAGTCTTGTCGATCCTGCCCTCGAAGATGGGAATCCCCATTCGCACGCAGCTCTCGATCACCTCGCTGCGCTTCATCTTCATCTCGTCGGCGAGCTCGTCGGGCGTGAGGTGATTGGCCACTGTTGGGGCTCCGTTTCTCCGGTTGGCGGTTCTCTCCGATACTTATCGCTCCCATCGGATGTGTCAATCCTCGCGGCCGCAAATTGCGGGTTGTCGGTTCCGCCTCAGAGATGCAGAGGCCAGCTGACGAGCTGTACTAGATGAGTAGTTCCACGCCCCTCAGGCAGCAGGGCGCCTCGAAGGGGACCTAAGCAGACAGGTCGAAGTCGGCGGTGTCTAACCAACACCGTCGACTCAAAGGAGCCACGATGAACGCCGATCTCGACCTGCTGCTGA
>JBBSQE010000233.1:0-3781 GCA_038258095.1 Solirubrobacterales bacterium
CGTACATCCCGAGGCCGGCGGCGACGAGGACCCAGATGAAGCCGAGCAGCTTCAGGATCCCGCTCGCCTCTCCGTGGACGGGTGCGAAGATGAAAGCGAGGCCGACGAGGGCGAAGAACGAGATGAGGCCGATCCCGGTGCGGGTCAGCTGCATGTCACCCCTCCCCGCACTCGGCTCGGACACGCTTCCCGAGATGGGCGACCGCCGCGACAAGGGCCTTCAATCCATCCGGGCCGGGATCGTCTGACTCGACCGAGCCGAGCAGGACACCGTAGGCGAGCTCGAAGGAGAAGTCCTCGGGAGGAACGCTGACCAGCCAGTCGATCACCACCGGCGAGAGCAGCTGGCGCATCCAGTTCGGGTCCTGGTAGGGGCTCGTGGTGACGGTGTAGCGCTCGCTGAGCGCGACCGACTCGGTCCAGACCTTGGTGTTCCTCACTCCGAAGCCGTAGAACTCGTCGTCGCGGGTGACGCGGCCGTTACGGATGCAGAAGAGCCGCGGGGAGAAGGCGGCCGACTCGGCTATCTCGGTCACGGCGGCGTTGAACCTGAAGGTCGTGTTGCGGTGGTAGGAGATGTGCCCGACGGCCCCGTCGATCCCCTCGCCGAGCCTCCCGATGCAGACCGGCGACATGGCTCCCCCGCCGGACTCCTCGAGCAGCGGGGTGAGCGGGCCGAGGTCGGCCTGTGGGCGCAACGCCATGCCGCTTGCCGAGGCGAACGCGGAGTAGGTCTCCTCCAGGTCACCCATGCCCACCTCCCCGGTGGCGATGTGACTGCGGCGCGCGCATGCGCCGCCAGCATAGACTCGGACGGATGAACGGGAGAGAGACGAAACGAGCACTGTACGCCCTCACCGCCATCGCGGCGATCGCCGGGCTCGGTGCTGCCTCGGCGTCGGCCGCGATCACACCGAACCCGTGGCTCACCAATCGCTTTCTCAACATCGCCCATCAGGGCGGTGAGTTCGAAGCGCCCTCGAACACGCTGTACGCGTTCAAGTCCGCGGTCGCCGAGCGCGGCGCCGACGAGCTGGAGCTCGACGTCAACGTCTCCTCCGACGGGCAGGTGATGGTCATCCACAACAGCACGGTCGACGGGACCACAGAGGGCACCGGCAACGTCCGCGACAAGACCGCGGCGCAGCTCCAGGCCCTCGACGCCGGCTACGACTTCCAGTGGAGGACGGGCCAGTACTCCCACGACCCGAGCCGCGAGTACCCGTTCCGCGGCGTGCGCAGCGGCGCCAAGCCACCGCCCGCCGGCTACACGGCCGGCGACTTCCGCATCCCGACGATGCGCGAGGTCCTGGACACGTTCCCCACGACGCCGATCAACATCGAGATCAAGGTGCCGACGGACCCCGAGGGGATCCGCATCGCGGATGCGCTCGCGGCCCTGCTCAACGAGCCCAAATACGCGTCGCGGAAGGACATCGTCGTCGTCTCCTTCCGGCAGGCGCCGTTGGTCGAGTTCCACAGTCTGGCGCCGAACGTCTACCTGGCCCCGTCCGAGGACGCGCTGCTTCTGTTCGCCTCCAACCAGCCGCTCGACCCCGACCCGGTGATCTTCGAGGTCCCGACGAGCTACAACCTCGGCGGCACCACGATCGACGTCCCCGACCTCCTGTTGAACGGTAAGAAGGCTCACGAGACCGGCTACGCGGTAGACGTCTTCCTCGACGGCGACGAGGAGAGGGACCCCGTCTACGCGAAGCTGATCGGCCAGGGAGTCGACGGGATCATGACCGCGGCTCCGGGCCGCCTCGCGAACTACCTCTGCCGGGCGGACATCAAGCGCCCGGACGGAAGCAAGCGCTGCGCCTCGCAGACGTATCCGCTCGGCCCCCTCGTGCACGACTTCAAGCTGAGCAGGATCGGCCCCGCCGGGGCACTGGCGAACGGGCTGCCGGTCAGGATCACCTGCTCGGTCGACTGCTCGGTCCGTCTTCTGGTTCGGATCAGTGCCGCGACGGCCAAGCGCGCCGGCTTCAACAACGTCAGGCGCACGGTGGCCGCTGAGACGTTCGACGTAACAAGCGGATCGAAGCTCGTTCGGCTGCCCTTTCTCGCAGGCGCGAAATCCAGGCTCAGGACGCTTCGATCGTTCGATGCGACCGTGCTTTCCATCCCCCGGGAGGCCGAGGAAGCGACGAGCCTGGGCGGACGGAAGACCCACGGCCTGAAGCTGACGGGGCCGAAGAGGCACCGGGGATAAGCACGGGATTCGTCGATTGGCGACTTAGGGTCTTGAACTCAACGGGTCAGCTCCTCCAGCAGGTACACGAACGACTCGTACTGCCGGCCCGTCCCCTGCTCGAGGCCGATCTCGCAGGTCCGGTTCGAGCAGAGGTGGGCTTCGAAGTCGCGTGAGGTGACCTCGGCCGCCTCCTCGGCGGTCGCCGATTCCGTCAGCTCCGGGTGGAGGAGGCCGCGGTCGCCGGCGAACCCGCAGCAGGTGGCCGAGGGCGGCACGTAGACGTCCTCGGCGATCGCCTCGGCGAGCTTCGCGAGGCGCGGCGCCAGCCCGAGGTGGCGGGCCGAGCAGGTTGGGTGGACCGTGGCCGTCGCGACCTTGCGGGGGATGTCCAGACCGGGCAGGAGGTGGTCGCTCGCCCAGGCGATCGAGTCGATGATCTCGAGCTTTGCGTGGCGCTCGAGGCTGCGCTCACTCAAGCTGCCCTCGACCGGGTCGACGGCACCATGCGTGCAGGAGGATGCGTCGATGACGATCGGCAGCGCACCACCGTCCGACCAGCGCCAGAGGCGCTCGACCATCTCGTTGGCTTTGTGGGAATTGCCCTCGTCGTAGCCCTTCGAGCTCCAGGGGACCCCGCAGCAGGTACCGGCGACGTCGTCGGGGATCCAGACCGGCTTCCCGGCGCGCCGTGACACCTCCACGAGCGCCTGCGGCAGGCTCGGCCGCGGTCCCGAACCGTTCGAGCCGGCCCGCCCGAAGATGCGGTTGATGCAGGCGGGAAAGTAGACGGCCGCGGCGCCGGTGCGAGTCGTCTCCGGGAGGCCCGGGGCGGCCGGCGTTGGCATCGCCTCACCCCACTCGGGGACCAGCTCGCTGCCGAGCGCTGCACGGGTGGCACGGGTGACCCCGCGCAGCGGGACCTCGCCGCCGACGCGCTCGATCGCCTTGCCGACCAGCAGGCCACCGCGCGCCGCGCGTTCGACGCGGCCCCAGCGCATCGCGATTCCGAGTGCGACCTTCTCGGCGCGCTCGCTGTGCTGACGGGCCCGCAGCCGCTTGACCAGCTTGCCGGTGTCGATGCCGACGGGGCACACCATGCGGCAGCTTCCATCCACCGCGCACGTTTCCAGGACGTCGTACTCGAACTCCTCCAAAAGGGCTTCCAGGACGGGTGAGCCCGCAGGCTGGCGCGCCATCTCGCGGCGCAGGACGATCCGCTGGCGCGGCGTCGTGGTGATGTTGCGGCTCGGGCAGACCGGCTCGCAGAAACCGCACTCGACGCAGGCCGTCGCCTCCTCCTCGATCTCCGGCGTCGTCTTCAGGTTGCGGAGGTGCACCTCGGGGTCGCGGTTGAGGACGACTCCGGGGGAGAGGACGTTCTCGGGATCGGCCAGGCCCTTGACCCGCCACATCAGCTCGGTCGCCCGCTTGCCCCACTCACGCTCGACGTAGGGGGCCATGTTCAGGCCGGTTCCGTGCTCGGCCTTCAGCGATCCGTCGTATTTCCCGATCACCAGCTCGACCAGGCCGCCCATGAACGCCTCGTAGCGCTCGAGGTCCTCGGACTTCGCGAAGTCCGGC
>JBBSQE010000234.1:0-3737 GCA_038258095.1 Solirubrobacterales bacterium
CTTGGCATTCACAGGCATCCGTCTCCTTTTGCGGCCTACGGGGTTAGCTGACGGGCTGGCGCTCAAAGGAGCGGCGCCCCCACGATCGGCGTGGGTTAGCCCCAATTCCCTTTCGGGACCGGCTCTTCAAACTGAGAAGGGCGGCTGGTTCCCCCGTTCCCGGTGGCGAGAGTCGCCGCCGGAACTCGGCTCTACGGTCGATTGGTTCCGGGCATGTTACACACTTCCCGGCAAGTTGCTCATGAAACGCTAATAGAAGTCCGGCCAGGGACTCGGCGTCGTTCAGGCTCGGGCCGCTCGATCGCGACGGCGGCGCCAGATCAGCACCCCGGCCACCACGACGATCACGAGGCCGACTCCGGCAAGGCCGACGTACTCGAACACGCGCTCTACGGTCTCGCCAAGGAAGAAGGCCAGCAGGCCGACCGATGTCGCCCAGGCGATCCCGCCAAGCGCGTTCCAGAAGAGGAACGTGGGCCAGTGCATCCGGTTGATGCCGGCGAGCCAGGCCGACGCGATCCGCAGGCCCGCGACCCAGCGGCCCAGGAAGACGGCCTTCGGGCCATGCTTCTCGAAGAAGGGCTCACCCTCTTCGAGGACCCGGCGGCGGTGCTTCTCGGCGAACCCGGGGCGCTCGAGGAGGCGGCGCCCGCCGTGGCGGCCGATCAGGTAGCCGACGTTGTCGCCGATGATCGCGGCGGCCGCGGCGATCAGGATCACGAGTGAGATGTGGAACTCGCCCCTGTGAGCCAGCACACCGGCGGCGACCAGGGCAGTTTCCCCGGGCAGCGGCACGCCGGCCGATTCCGCTCCGATGAGTCCAAAGAGGATCAGGTAGCCGATACCCGGCGGAAGGCTGATCAGCGCAATCACGGGGGGATGTGGCGGGCCCGCGGAAGCTCAGCCCGAGGGGCCCTTCAGACCAAATCGCTTTTCGGCTGATGGGAGGACACCGGTCGAGCCTAGATGACTGATTATCCGGGGCGGTCGCTCACCGGTATTCGGGGTTCGGGAAGTCCAAGCTGCAGCCGGCATCCCACGCGGTGCGCTGGTTCCCGTGAACGGGAATGCCGCCGGCATCCTTGAGCATCCGCGCAAGGTGGAGCATGTTCCAGGCGGCGAACGTGGTGTTGCGGTTGGTGAAGTCGTTCTCGGGACCCCCGGAGCCCTCGTCGAGATAGGACGGCCCGGGGCCGGCCTCGCCGATCCAGCCGGAGTCGGCCTGCGGAGGGATCGTGTAGCCGAGGTGCTGTAGCGAGTAGAGGGTGTTCATCGCGCAGTGCTTGACGCCGTCCTCGTTGCCGGTGACGAGGCAGCCCCCGACGCGCCCGTAGTAGGCGTACTGACCGGCGTCGTTGAGCAGGTGCGAGTTGCCGTACAACCGCTCGACGATCTGGGTCGCGACAGAGGACTTCTCGCCGAGCCAGATCGACATGCCGAGGACGAGGATGTCCGCCGCCATCACCTGCTCGAAGATCGCGGGCCACTCGTCCTTGTCCCACCCGTGCTCGGTCATGTCGGGCCAGACGCCGGTGGCGATGTCGTGATCGACCGCCCTGACGCCCTCGACCTCGACGCCGTTACGCCGCATGATCTCCATCGAGATGTCCATGAGCCCCTGCGTGTTCGACACCTCGGGGCTGCGCTTCAGCGTGCAGTTGATGAACAGGGCCTTCAGGTCGGAGTAATCCGTGTCGCTGTGCTCGCACAGTTCGGACTGCATCTCGCTCAGTTCGGTCACGTCGTCTCCTCGGGTTGTTTGGGCACCGGATCGTCCCTCTGGGCGCTCATTCGGCGCTCGTTGCAATCTCTGCCAAAGCGTCACGCCTCACCCTGAGGAAGTCCATCGCCGCCGCCCTCTGATCAGCGGCCGCGAGAAGGTCCGCGTAGCCGAGCTCAGCGCCCTTGAATCCGGTCGCGTTCCACAGATCACCCGAGATGTCCGGGGCCCACGGGCCGACGTATAGGTAGGGCTCCGCGTGCTCCTCGTCCCCGGGCGATAGCCCGTAGTTGGCGCGCCCGCCCCCCTTCTCGGCCCCGAGCTCGATCGCGATGTCGAAGTGCTCGGGCCAGAGTGTCGGCGGGGTCGCTCTGTCATCCCCACCGGCTTCGGAGACCAGGGCGCCGAGGACGTCCGTCCCGAAGGCGTACCAGGCGCCGAGAACGCGGGCGGATTCCGGATCGACGTCCAGAGGCTCGTCGCTGAGCTCCGCCCCGTCGGGAAGCAGGTCGCTGACGGCAGCCGCAGCCTCGCGAAGGCTCGTCAGCGGGGCTCGGCGCTCGCGGTCCCCGGCGGTGTGAACGAGGGCCGCATCCTCGACCCTTACCTGGTGCCGGGTCCCCTCGAATTCGAACTCGGGAGTCCCGAATCCGCCGGGAGTCGCCTGCAGGGCGATCTCGTTGTCCGGCTTGCGGGCCGGGGCGACGAGACTCTCGGCGACGGTGTGAAGCGAAGAGACCGTCGCGGCGAAGGTGGCGGGCAGCTCGGTGAGGGCGCGATTCGGGTCAGCGTCACGTGGGTTATCCATGCTGTTCGAAAACCTAACCCGGATTCGTTTCGGCTTCGTGAAGTTTAGCTTCGCGGCGCAACGCAGCGGCTCCCGCGCGCCGTCGCTCCCACCAGCCCCATCCCGCCATCACCGCGCCCGCATACATCCATCCCAGCACGACGTCGAAGAAGTAGTGCTCGCCGGTGGCGATGAGCGTCAGGCCCATGGCCAGCGGATAGAGCGCCAGCAGCGGGCGCAGCCAGGGGCGCACACGACCCCAGAGGAACATCGCCACGAGGGCGGTGAACGCGGCATGGAGCGAGGGAACGGCCGCGACGGGGTTGGCGATCTGCTGGCCCTCGGAAAATAGGTTGGCCGTGCCGAGACCGATCACGTCCCAGCCCCTTCCGGTGGTTCGCTGAATGCCGTCGATCAGACCCATGTCGTCGGCCATCCACGGAGGGCGGGCCGGAAACGCGACGTAGGTCGCGAGGCCCGCGAGCGCCAGGGTCACCAGGCGCTTCATGAAGCGCAGGTACTCGAGTCTGTCGCGAACCCAGAGGACGCCGGCAAGCGCGAACGGGACGATGAAGTACGACGTGTAGACGATCGTGAACATCACGTCCCACCAGGTCACGGCGTCGGTCTTGTAGAGACGCGCCTGGAGCCATTCGGTCGGCGTCTGGCCGAAGAAGACGAACTGGTCGAAGTCGAGCATCGGATACACGTGGACTCCGGCGCCGAGGGTGTCGGCGGCGCCCCGGGTGTAGTCGTACGCGGCGAGGACCAGGACGATCGGTCCCCAGTCGAGCGCGAGCTGGACGATCTGCCACGGAGGGCGGCCGATGCAGAAGATGGCCAATGCCCCACAGGTCCAGGCGATCACGAGCTCGCGCTGGGCGGGAACCCCGTAGTGAAGAGTCCAAGCGACCAGCACCGCGACGTAGACGGCGAGCGCGCATCTCCGCACCAGGCCCCACTGGGCGAACCGAAAGCCCCGGGTCAGACGGGTCTCTACGCGCGCGGAGTCGGTGGTCACGGCAGGCAATCTAGTCGCGGAGATGTGTCAGCTCCACCTCGGGGCTCCTCTTGCCGGACCCTTCGGTCAGGCGCGCGTGGCGATGAATCGTGTGGCCCTCGGGCACGGCTCTCCTTGATCGCTCGAGTTGTCGCCGCAGGTCCGGCATGCGGACCTGGGACGACAATGATGGCCACTGCGCCCCTCGGCTGGCAGGCGGAGCGACGGGA
>JBBSQE010000235.1:0-3692 GCA_038258095.1 Solirubrobacterales bacterium
CCCAGCGCCTGCTCGCCCTCGGCGCCTGCGTCTGGCACAACTGGGAGGTCGGCGAGCCCGGTCGGAGCCTGATCGCCTATGACCATTGAGCGGGCTGAATAGGAATCACTGATCTAGAGACTTGATCGAGCGCGCCTCCCGCGCGATCACGGGGCCCCGCGGGCGGTGGGTCACGATCGCCGTCTGGGTGCCGCTCGCTATCGGCGGATTCGTCGCGCGCTCGCACATCGACGAGGTCACCTCGGCCGGCCAGAGCAGCTACCTACCCAAGAGCGCTCAGTCGACCAAGGCGGTCGACGCTCTGCAGAGCAACTTCAAGGGCGGCGGCGACATCCCGGTTCTCGTCGTCTTCGAGCGGGATACGAAGCTGAGCCAGGCGGATCTCGATGCCATCGGCGATCTCGGCCGCGGTCTGGACAGGCTGAAGATCACCGGGGCGACCAGGGCCCTGGACTTCTTCTCCGCCAAGGCCCGCGCCCCGCTCGCAGATATCACCGACTACACGAAGGGCATCGGCCCGATCTCCACCGACGGCAGGGCCGCGCTGGTCCCACTTGGGATCAACGCCGACACTCGGGGCGCGATCGTCGCCGGCGTCAAGAGGATCCGGGCATATCTGGCCGCGCACCCGGTCGCCGGAGTCAACGTCTACGTCACCGGCCCCGGCGGGATCGCAGCCGATCTCGAAACCGTTGCCGACGACGCGGGCAAGACCCTCCTTATCGCGACGCTCAGCCTTGTCCTGATCCTGCTCCTCGTCGTCTACCGCGCACCGTTTCTCGCCGTGCTCCCTCTGCTGGTCGTCGGTGTCTCCTACATGCTCGCCACCGGGATCACCTACCTGCTGATCAAGGCCGGCCTGATCACGGTCAACGTCGAGGGTGTCCTCCTCCTGCTGGTGTTGATCTTCGGCGCGGGCACGGATTACTCGCTCCTGTTGGTGCACCGCTACCGGGAGGAGATCGGGAACGGCAAACGGGCCGAGGACGCGCTTCCGGTCGCGCTCGCCGAGACCGTCCCCGCCGTCGCCGCCTCTGCCGGCACCGTCATCGCGGCGATGCTGGTCCTGCTTCTGGCACAGCTTGAGTCGACCCACTGGCTCGGCCCGGTCCTCTCGATCGGGATCGCGGTCATGCTCGTCGCGGCCTTCACTCTCCTCCCCGCCCTCCTCGCCGTGCTCGGAGAGCGCGCCTTCTGGCCGACCCGCGGATTCTCCGCGCGGGAGCCACACCGTCGCTGGACCCAGGTAGCGAGCCTCGTCAGGCGGCGCTCAAGGCTGATCATCGGCGTCGTGTCCGGACTGCTCCTCGTACTCGTGCTCGGAAACCTCACCCATCACGGCACGATCGGCTTCGGCCAGGGAGAGACGCGCCCGACCAGCTCGGGCCGCGGGACGAAGGCCCTCGACGCCCACTTTCCGCCGGGCATCGGCTCGCCGCTGACCGCGGTCGTGGACCGCGACCGGGTCGGGCCGGTCGTAAAAGGAATGAAGAGGCTGTCGACGGTCAAGCTCGCCGTGCCGGTTCCGTCGACCGAGAAGACCGACCTCGCCGTCGTTGCCATCGTGCTGAACGAGAACCCCTACTCAAACGCCGCGGCAGACGCGGTCAAGGGCATCCGGGACCGCCTGGGCGAGATCGACCCGGGCGGGCTGGTCGGGGGCATCCCGGCCGAGAACTACGACATCGAAACCACCAATGCGCGCGACGCCAAGCTGATCATCCCCTGCGTGCTGCTCGTCGTCGGGCTGATTCTCGCGCTCTTGTTGCAGGCCCTGATCGCTCCGATCTACCTGATCCTGACGGTGGTCCTCTCCTTCGCCGCGACGCTCGGACTGGCCACGTTCGCCTTCATCGAGCTATTCGGGGCAGCCGGGATCTCTTTCAACCTCGTGCTGCTGGCGTTCATCTTCCTGGTCGCCCTGGGGGTCGACTACAACATCTTCCTGATGACCCGGGTGCGCGAGGAAGCGGCCGAACATGGGACGCGGGAGGGCACGCTGCTCGCGCTCGTCAACACGGGCGGGGTCGTGACCGGGGCGGGCCTGATCCTCGCCGGGACCTTCGCAACGCTGACGCTGCTGCCCCTGGAGGAGCTGATCCAGATCGGCGCGACGGTCGCGATCGGCGTGATTCTCGACACCTTCATCGTGCGTGCCCTGCTGATCCCGTCGATCACCTACCGGCTGGGCGAGCGGACTTGGTGGCCGAGCGCCGTGGATTCGGCCCGGCCACTCGCCGTGAATCGACACCTCGACTAAGGCTCTGTGGCATCTCGGCCGGCCCGAGCCGGCGTGCCGCGCTCGCGGCGGTCAGCGGAATACGCTCACCTCCGATGCGAGTCCTGGTCGTCACCAACCTCACGCCGGACGCCGCGGCGCCCCAGCGGGGCCGATGGGTCCAGGACCAGATCGACGAGACCCGGCGTCTGGGAGTCGACGTGGAAGTGTTCTCCTTCCCGGTCGGGAAGGGCGAGTACGGGCCGGCCACGCGGCACATCCGAGGGCTGCTCCGCCGGGAGCGGTTCGATCTCGTCCACGCGCACTACGGCCTGGCCGGCTGGTGCGCCAGACTCGCCGGCGCGCGGCCGCTGATCGTCACCTTCCACGGGACCGACGTGCGGCATCCGGTCGTCGGGCCGATGTCGCGGCTCCTGTCGCGGCGGATCGATCTCGCGGCGGGCGTCTCCAGATCCCTGTTCTCGCCGGAGGCCGGCCGCAGGGGCCTCACCCGCTATCCGGGCGCGTCCGCAGTCCTCCCCTGCGGCGCCGACCTCGAGCGGTTCCAGCCGATGCCGATGGAGCCAGCTCGCCGGGAGCTCGACCTCGACCCGGACGGCCGCTACCTGTTCTTTCCCGCCAACCCGGAGCGTGCCGAGAAGCGCCACGACCGCGCCCTGGCCGTCGCCGAGGGCTGCGGCGCCGAGCTCCTCACCGGAGGAGGCATCGACCCCGACCTGATGCCGCTCTGGCTCAACGCGGCGGGGGCCGTGATCATCACCTCCGACTACGAGGGCTTCGGGCTCGCCTGCCTGGAGGCCGTGGCCTGCGGCCGGCCCGTTCTCTCGACCCCGGTCGGGATCGCCCCCTTTGTCCTGCGCGGGCTGCCGGGGGCGCTCTGCGCACCGTTCGACGCCGGAGCGTGGGCCGATGCCGCTTCCGGCGTGCTCGAGGACGATCCCCCGGCCTCGCCGGAGGGCGCGTCCAGGGTCCAGGCGCTCTCGGCCGAGGCGATGGCCGCCAGGGTCGTCGAGTCCTACTCGGACATCCTCCGGCATGATGGGGGCCGGAGGTCATGAGAGGACGAGTTCAGAGATCGATGCCAGTCGCGGGGGCCCGCGATGGCCGGTAAGCGCAAGCTGAGGCGCCGCCTCGCGGCGCTCGACGATCATCGTGCCGAAGCCCGGCGCGAGCTCGGGGCCGTCGTCCTCGGGATGTACCGGGCTGACTCGTTCGACCATGGGGCGCTGGGCCGCGAGGCCGCCGGTGTCGTGGAGGCCGAGAAGGAGGTCGCCGAACTGCTCGGCGAGCTCGGCGAGCCAGACCCGGATCCCCCTCCGGCACTGACCGGAGGCGAGACCGAGGAGACCGACAGCCTGATCAGCGGTGACGAGGAACCCGCTTCCGAAGAACACGCCGAGGGCCAGGAGGGAGACGGAGAGGCCGAGGGCGAGGAGGGGCAGCCCGAAAGCGA
>JBBSQE010000236.1:0-3632 GCA_038258095.1 Solirubrobacterales bacterium
GCTCCCGGGACGATCCGGTACTTCTGCGCGAACCGCTCCGCCTCCACGTTGAAGGCCGTCAGGGCGACGCGCGGGTTGAAGACCTCGAGAATGTCGATCTCCTCGACCATGTCGAGCAGGTGCTCGTAGTCGGGGACGGAGTGGAGTCGATCGAACGGGTGGGGCACGTAGACGAGGCCGTTCTGGCGGCGGATCTCCTTCACGGTCTGCGCCATCGTCAGCCCCTTCGGGATCTTCTCGGAGAGGAAGAGGCCGATGACCTCCCCCTGCTCGGCGGTCTTCACCTCCTCCGCGACGATGATCTTCAGGTCGCTCATGCCCTCGGCGATCTCACGGGCTGCGAACGCCCCCGAGACCTCGTTGTGGTCGGTGATCGCGATCGCACCCAGGTCGCGGTCGCGGGCGGTCTCCAGCAGCACCTCTACCGGGGTCGCGCAGTCGGGCGAGTGATCGGTGTGCATGTGGAGGTCGACCTCGATCAGCTTGCGCCGAGCGATGCGCATGCGGGCCTCCGGATTGCCCGCGGGGTCGTGGCGCCGGCCCGCGATGCGCGTGTACAGCTCCTCGAGGCGCTTGCCGACCGATTCCCACGAGGCCGGCGCCGCCGACGCCGTCCGGGAACGCATTCGAGCGAGCCAGGCCGGGTGCTCGGCGAGGCGCGCCAACTGCCCGGCAAGTGTGTCGGCATCCCCTGGCGGAAACAGCAGCCCGACCTCGCCCTCCGCGACGAGCTCCTTGTAGATCGGCAGTCGGGAGACGACCGGGACCGCCTCCGCCGCAAGCGCGCCGCGAAGGGTCGCCGGAGCGGTCGCCGAGCCGCCGGATGCGAGCACGACCGCGTCGTGGCGCGCCATCAGCTCCTCGTCGGAGCCGGACTCCGGGCCGGCGAGCGTCACCCGCTTCCGGAGCGCCTTGCTCATCCGCGGAGGGATGCCGGTGCTCGACGGGACCCTGATCGTCGCCTCCCACTCGAGCTCCGCGGGAAGGCGGCGGAGCGCCCTCAGAAAGGTGCGCTGGGCGCCCTTCTCCTCGGTTGCGCAGAAGAGGATCCGGAGCGGGCCGTGCTGGGTGTCGGAGCGTTCGATGGCCGAGGCGCCCGGCCGGAGCAGCTCATAGGAGCCCGGGAAGTAGCGCTCCAGGAGCTCGGCGGTCGCCCGGGAAGTCGCGGTCCTCCCGTCGAGGCGACCGAAGAAGACCTCGACGAGCGGCCGCGCAAGCTGGGTCGAGAGCAGCCGCTCCTGAGGTTCGTGGAAGGTGCCGACGTTCAGCGAATGCGAGTGGCGTAGCGCCGCCGATGCGAGGCTCGGAGCGAAGGGCTCGTGGACGTGGACGATGTCGATCGGCGCCGCTTCGAGGAGCTTCTCGAGGGCGCCGCTCGCGTCAACCGGCACGGGCGCCGGCCGGGGCCGCGGGCCGCGCGGCAGCGGGACGCCGGTGCCGATGGCCAGGACTCGTGGAGCCGACCCCGCCCGCGGGACGAGTGAAGCTGGGCGGTCGAGTCCGGATTTGAGCAGTGCCCGCGACTCCTGGATGTCCTTGCGGGCCTCTGACGGCGCCACGATCAGGACACGATGCCCGAGCGCGGCAAGCCCCTCCGACGTGCGCTCAACGAACGTGTTGACCTCGTGAGACATTCCCCACGGGTACGGGGTGACCTGGACTATCGAGAGGTTCTCAGCGGCGGCCAAGGGGCCAGCATAGAACGGCGCCGGGGACCACCTACTCGTCCAGCTTGTCCCGCTCCGGGGGCCGCTTCTTGAAGTTCTCGGGGTCCTGCGACGGATGAGGTTGGCTGGAGCTGCGGCTACCGGTGGCCGGATGCGGCTCCTCGCCGAACGGCTTGCCATCGGGATCCGGCGGGTCGAGCGGGTCGTCACGCTTCTCGTAGGGATCGGGCCACTCGGTCGGGTCCGGCACCCCCACAGGATTGTTCAGCTCGTGATGGGGCTCGCGGTCCGTCTCATCCTCTTTATCGCTCATGGGTAGAGGCTACTCCCGCGCCGACGCGGCTAAGGACTTATCGCGTCAGGGGGCGTGCGTCCGGGGGACGCCCTGACCGATCGGGACGCCGCCGGGACGGCTCCCGTATGGCAGAGCCATGTTGGAGCTTGGTCGGTGGTGGATCCGCGAAGCGTCACGGCGTCATCCGGGTGTGCGATCTCCTACCGAGATAGGTCCTAAGCGTCGTCGCGCGCGATGCCCGCTTCGGCGGCGCTGTGCTCGAGAGCATCGAGCCCGAACGCCTCGACCGGGCCCAGGGCGCCTTTCCCCTGCAGCTTCCCGTCCCGTGCCGCCCGCGCCGCCCAGCTCAGAAAGCGAGCAGTGAAGTCGTAGCCGTTGACGCCGGTGACCCTGGCCCGCCCCAGCCGGTTTCCATCAGGGCCGAACGCCTCGGCGATTACATTCGAGCCGCTCTTTGCCCGAGCCGCCTCGTCCGGCCCGCCGGTCGAGCCCTTCACCCTGCTGCGCAGCACCGCCATCAGGCCGGACTTGAGCGGAGGAACCAGGCCGACTCCGGCGAGCCCGATCGACCCGAGCTGCATCGGCCGCGTCGCCGGCCCGAACCAGCCGAGATAGACGTTGACCTCCCGCAGGCCGGGATGGACGCTGGGGAGAGAGAAGGCCTCGGTCGTCCCGACGGAGAGCCCCTGGGCCGAGCGCCCTTTGCCGATCTCGAAGCTGCGCACGTGCTTGGCGCCGCGCTCGGACACGAGCCGGCCATCGCTCCAGGAGAACGACTTGCCGAGGAGGGCTTCGATCACGGAGGCTCGCGTGCCCCCGCTCATGCTGTCGCTGTCAGCCGAGCCGCTCATGAAATAGCCGATGTCGACCCGGGTGGCGGCGGCGCCGGCGTCCCGGAGCGCAAGAGCACCGGCGAGGTTGCCCGGAACCCAGTCGTAGCCGCAGGCGGTGAGCAGGGTCGAGCCGGCCGCCTCGGCGCGCGGCCCGAACTCGTCGAAGACCGAGCGGATGAACGGAGTCTCACCAGTCGAGTCGATGTAGGGGATGCCCGCGCCGATCGCAGCCTCGAGAGCCGGGCGACCCCAACGCGTGAACGGCCCGACGGTGGAGACCAGGACGTCGCCAGGCTCGACCAGAGCGGCCACCGAGGCCGGGTCATCGACATCGGCCGTCTGTGTCTCGAGCCCGCCGAGCTCCTCCGAGAGCGCAGCCAGCTTCGCCCTACTGCGCCCGGCGAGCAACGGCTTCTCACCGACCCCGACGAGCGCCCGAGCGGTCAGGTCACCGGTGTACCCGGTGGCTCCGAATATGACGATGCGGCCCACCCCTCCAGCTTATGCCGATCGGACCCGTGTGTCGCCCAGGTCGCGTATAGCGCTACCCAGGCGACAATCCCGTCAGGGGTCGAGCTCCCTACGCCTCGGTCTTCGCGTCCTCGGCGGATTCGGCCTTGGCCGGCTTCGCTCCCGCGACCGGGCTCGTCCCGCGCTTGTACTTCGCGATGAACTCCTCGGTCTGCTCCCGCGCCTCATCGTCGGGGCGCTGGGTGTGCGGGCTCTTCATCAGGTAGCTGGACGGACCGTCGAGCTGGCCGGTGATCCCGTTGTTCAGGGCCAGCTTGATCAGCCGCACGGCGTCGATCACGATGCCGGCCGAGTTCGGCGAGTCCC
>JBBSQE010000237.1:0-3435 GCA_038258095.1 Solirubrobacterales bacterium
CGCCGAAGACGATCCAGGCCACCGTGCCGACGGCGATCTCGAAGTAGGAGAGCGAGCCCGTGTCGCCTCCGACCGAGGACACGACAAGTGCGAACAGCGCGGTGAACCCTGCGAATAGAGCGTTGAGGATGAGCCCATCGAGGGCGAGGGCGATAAGCCGAGTCGCCCCTCCTGCGCGGTCTGATGGCGCTTGGCGCCTGCCACGTCGCAGCAGGCCGCGGGCGATGCGCTCGAGGGCGGTATCGAGGTGGCGAGCGATCCCGCGCAACTCGCGGCCGATGTCCTCGACGAAGCCGACACCCTGGGCCGAGATCGCCGACCGGACCTCGGGAGCCTGAGCGATCCGCTCGACGAGCAACTGAGCCTCGTCGCTCGCCAGCAGTCGCCGCCAGACGTGGTCGACGAGCTCGGAGTCGAGAGCATCGACGAGCGCACGCTCGACAGCTTCGGATTCGAGCGCGCCCGTGACAGCCTCCTCCACCACCGGACCCTGGAGTACACGGACGAGCGCGCGCTCGACGGCCTCTGACTCGATCGCCCGGACGAGAGCTTCCTCGGTCACCGATTCGACGGCTCGGTCGAGACCGGTTGCCCCGGCAACGGTCCTGGCCCCCGTCACGCCGCCGCCGAGCAGCCGGGCAGCCAGGGGCTGGCGATCAGATGGGGGAGGGCCGCCGGACGACCGGCGGCGCGGATCTTCGGCCATCGCGGATCGAATCTAGGCCCCGCGCCGGTCGGATCGAGGACGGTCGTCGGATGATTGGAGGATTGATGTCGCAGGGACGACCAGAACCCTCCAATCGAGGAGCGCCGATTGCGGCTAAGGCCTCCGACCCCCATGCATGATCGGATGCACCAACCCCTTTTCACCAGCAGCCTCTCGCCTGGGTCAAGTGCCAACGGGCACGCGCTCGTTAGGTGCGTGACCAGGGTCACACCCGGCCGCCGTCGATCCTTGCCACGGTCCCCCGAACGCAAGTTCCCAAGCCCCGGCAGGCGCCACGCGGGAGTGGCGCTCCAGATTTCACCCGCCGGGTCCCCAGAGGTCCGCTCGACGCCGCACCCGATCACCGTCTCCGCCGGAGGCAGTGAGGGCGCGACCGCGGCACGCATTCGCGCGCCCCCGAGCCCGGGCCCACCACTCACGGAGGTCCTCGCATGTCAAGAAAAGCCCGAATCATCACGCTCAGCCTTCTCGCGGCCAGCCTTCCCGGCGTCGCCGTCGCCCAGTCGACGATCGCCCCCGATACCGCGATCGGCACGGCTCAGCCCGTGCGCATCGCGGTGATCGAGAGACCGGCGAAGCTGCTCGACCGCACGATCGCCGTCGGCGTCAAGCGCGTCCGCGCCCACGCCCACGCCGAAAAGCAGGCCGCTGAGCGCCGAGCGCGCAAGCGCCGCCTCGCCGAGTTCGCGACCCTCCCCGGCGGTGTCTCGCAGGAGACGCTCGACACCATCGCCTCCTGCGAATCCGGTGGCGACCCGACCGCGGTCTCATCCGACGGCAGCTACCGCGGCCTCTACCAGTTCGACTACGGCACCTGGGCCTCCGGCGGCGGGGCCGGCGACCCGGCGGCCGCCTCGCCCGGCGAGCAGAGCTCCCGCGCCGCGCTGCTCTACTCGCGGTCAGGTTCCAGCCCCTGGCCGGTCTGCGGCGTCTAGCTGTAGTTACTCATGAGGTTGTTCCGAGCTCGGCGAGCCGAGCTGCGGGCGCCTTGTGGCCGAGGGAGCCATGTCGTCGTCTGAAGTTGTAGTGGGTTAGCCACCCGGGCAGAGCCCGGGTGCGCTCGGCCGAGGTGCCGTAAATGGCTCCGTAGGCCCAGCGGTTCTGCAATGTCTGGATGAATCGCTCGGCCTTGCCGTTGGTCCGGGGACGGTAGGGGCGGGTGAAGAGGTGACGGAGGCCGAGCTCGCGACAGGCCTCGGCGTGGATTTTGGAGCGATAACAGGACCCGTTGTCGCTCATCACCCGCTCGACTGTGACCCCCATCTCGGCGAACCAGCCGACGGCCCGCCGCAGGAAACCAGCGGCGGTCTTCCCCTTCTCGTCCTCGAGCACCTCGACGTAGGCGAGGCGGGTGGCATCGTCGACGCAGACATGGACGAACTCCCAGCCGGCGATTCCGTAGCCTCGAGCGTCGACCTTTCGATCGCGACGGTCACCGGTGACCCGGTGCCCGGGGCGAAGGATCCGCCCCAGCTTCTTGACGTCGACATGGATCAGCTCGCCAGGTCGAGCGCGCTCGTAGCGGTTGGGAGGCTCCGGGGGCTCGAGCCGGCTGAGCTTGCCGAGGCCGATCCGGGTCAGCCAGCGGGAGACGGTCGAGAGCGCCATCTGCAGTGCCTCGGCGATCTCCGCCGCCGTCATCCGCAGACGCCGCAGAGCCTCGATCGCCGCCACCCGGTCGGCCGGGAGGCGCTCGGGTGAGCGCCTGGGGCGAGAGGAGCGGTCGGCAAGACCGGCCTCGCCTTCGGTGCGCCAACGGGCCAGCCACTTGGCGGCCGTCCGCTCGCTGACGCCGGCGGCCTCGGCCGCCGCCGCCAGCGACCAGCGCTCCTCTTCGATCCGGCTGACGAGCAGCACGCGGCTTTTCGGACAGGTGCGGGCGTTAGCGTGGAGCTTCATTCGGTGTCCTCCTTGTTGCGGGGTGTCTAGACACCACCCAGCCAACAAGGAGGCCCGGATGAACAACGTGGTGAGGAACTACACCTAGACCCTCGCCGCCTCCTGAAGCGGCCGCACCTCGATCGGGAGGGTCGTCGCCCGGGCCATCTTGCGTCCCCACTCGAGCGCCTCGTCGAGGTCGGACGCCTGGATCACCGTGAAGCCCCCGAGAAACTCCTTCGTTTCGATGAAGGGCCCATCGGTCGCGGCGATACGCTCGCCCTCGGGCCGGAGCACCGTGGCGGTTCTCGGCGGTTGCAGGCTGGCCGAGAGCACGCGTGCGCCCGCCTCGGTCAGCTCCAGGTTCAGAACCTCGAGGTTGGCCATCACCTCGTCGAGGAGCCCCGGATCGGCAGGGGCCTCGCCGGGCTGAAAGACACTGAGCAGGTACTGGTCCATCGCATTCCTCCATCGGTTGCGGCCGGCGCTTCAGCCGGGTTTTCACTCTGACGAACGAGGCCGCGGCGAATCGACATCACGAGCCGTGACCGGCGGCGTCACTCGCCTTCGTCGAGGTCCTCGAAGCGACATTCCTTCGGCGCCTTGTCCGTTCGGAAGGCGACGAAGCGCGCTCCGTGGCGGATGCGGCCGCCGGAGGCGTGGTCGTATCCCACCTCGATGACCAGCTCGGGTCGCAGCGAAACCCACTCGAGCTCACGGCCACTTGTCCATCGGCTCGGATCCCCCGACCCGCGCTCGCCGGTCTCGAGCGGCGCGAGCAGGTCCCGCATGCTCCGCTTCGCCGAGCGGCTGAAGCCGGAGATGTGCCC
>JBBSQE010000238.1:0-3355 GCA_038258095.1 Solirubrobacterales bacterium
ACGCGGCGGACGATCTTCTGCGACAGGCCGGCGCGGGGCGGGTCAAGGACGACGACGTCGGGGGAGCCGGCCTCCTCGAGCAGGGGGCGCACGCCGGTGCGGGCGCTGCCGGCGCGGAACCGGGCGTTCGTGATCCCGTTGCGTTCCGCGTTGCGAGTCGCGTCGGCGACCGCTTCGGGGACGAGCTCGAGGCCCCAGACCTCACCGGCCTTCGGAGCGAGGGTGAGTCCGATCGTGCCGATGCCGCAGTAGAGGTCGAAGACGCGCTCGGAGCCGGTCAGGCCCGCCATCTCCCCGGCGACGGCATAGAGGCGCTCCGCCATCTCGGTGTTGGTCTGAAAGAAGGCGTTGTGGGAGAGCTCGAAGCGCAGGCCTGAGACCTCCTCGGCCAGGTACTCGGAGCCGAGAACGCCGGTGGGACCGTCGGTCGATCCGGAGTCGCCCTCGATGACGGTGTGGAGGTCGACGGGTGGCTTGCTGATCGAGGCCGCGGAGGTGACGAGCCGCGTCTGCATCTCCCCGGTGCGCCAGCCCTCGCGGACGATCAGGTTGCGCCATACCCCCTGGCGGCTGCGCCGGTCATAGGCCGGCATGCCCTCGCTGAAGGTCCAGTCGCGGACCGCGTTCCGGGCCGCGTTGCCGGCGACGGAGGCGAGGTGGCAGTCGTCGATGTCGACGACGCGGTCCCATTGCCCGCGGGCGTGGAAGCCGAGCGCGAGCTCCGAGTCCGCCTCCCCGAATGTGTATTCGAGCTTGTTGCGGTAGCGCCACTGCTCGACGGCGGGCTCGATCTCCCCGAGCTCGTATCCGTCGAGGTGCCCGATGCGGCGCAGGGCCTCGTCGACCGCTTCGCGCTTGTGGGAGAGCTGCGCCTCGTAGGCCAGTCCCTGCCAGGGGGCGCCGGGACAGGGCTCGCCGCCGTGGGTGCAGGTGTCGGCGACGCGGTCGGCGCTGGGGCGGACCATCTCGGTGACGCGCGCCTCGCCGAAGCCGCGCTTTCGGTTGGTCACCTCGGCCTTGACGGTGTCGCCCGGAAGTGCGCCGGAGACGAAGATGACGTAGCCGCCGCGGCGCGCCAGGCCGCGCCCGCCCTGGACGAGCTTCTCGATTTCGAGCTCGACGACTTCGCCCCGCTCGGGCTTTGCATCCGACTTCTCTGCGACCTCGGTCACTCCCCTATCGTGGCAGCACCTTGGGCTCGGACCTCGACACCTACGCGGAGCGAGCCGAGGCCTTCATCACCGAGCTGGACACGGAGTACCACCTTCATTTCTCCGGCCAGAAGCCCGACTACGAGGTCGGCCCCGTGTATGAGCGCCATGGGGATCTCTTCCGGCGCGAGGAGGTGGAGCGGCTGCGCGAGAGGGCCCAGGGCGCGGTGGGAGAGGAGGCGCGCCGGGCCGCCTACCTCCTCGAGTTCGTCGTCGGTGGGTACCTCGGGCAGGCGTGCGCGAAGGAGGAGTCGCAGCTCGCGGCGCGTGAGGCGGCGCTCACGCTGGAGCTGCAGGGCGGCGCGATCCCCTACCGCCATGCCCCGGTCGAGCAGGCGAACGCGGAGAACCCGGCACGTCGTGCGGAGATCGAGAAGGCTCGCATGGATGCGCTCGGCGAGCACCTCGCGCCTTTGCAACTCGGGGTGTTGGAACGCTCGCAGGACCTGATCCGCGACCTCGGGTGGCCGAGCTACGCCGACGCCTACGCCGAGCTGCGAGGGATCAACCTCGACGGGCTCGCGCGACAGACGAATGCCTTCCTCGACGCGACCGACTCCGTCTTCCAAGACGTGCTCGAGCCGGAGCTGAGGAAGGCTCTCGATGTCGGGCTCGAAGGCGTGCGACGCGCTGACGTCGCGAGGTTCTTCCGGGCGCCGGATCTCGATGAGGCGTTTCCCGGCGAGCGGTTGATCCCGGCATTCACCGAGACGATGGAGGGCATCGGGCTCGGGCTCTCAGAGCAGCCGAACATCATCCTCGACGCCGAGCAGCGCCTGACGAAAACGCCGCGCGCCTATTGCGCGCCAGTCCGCGTCCCGGACGAGGTGTACCTGGTGGTGCCTCGGGTCGGCGGGCGCGAGGACTTCGCCGCGATCTTCCACGAGGGCGGCCACGCTCAGCACTACGCGCACGCCGAGGCGGGCCTACCGGCCGAGTACCGTTACCTCGGCGACAATTCGGTGACGGAGTCGTTCGCGTTCCTGTTCGAGCACATCGCCGAGGACCCGGGCTGGATCGACCAGGCGCTCGGCCAGGACCCGGAGCCGATCGTGGCCCACGTGGATGCGGTCCGGCTCTACTTCCTGCGGCGGTATGCGGCGAAGCTCGCCTACGAGCTGGAGCTGCACGGCGCCGGCGTGGACCTCGCGGCGATGCCCGCCCGCTACGCGGAGATGCTGGAGCGAGCGACGGGGATCCCGTGGACCGAGGAGACCTGGCTGGACGATGTCGACGGCGGCTTCTACGTGGCCGCGTATCTGCGGGCGTGGGCCCTCGAGGACCGCTGGGCCTCCGGTCTGCGCGAGCGCTACGGCGCGATGTGGTTCACGGACCGCGACGCGGGCGCTTGGCTCTCGAGTCTCTGGAAGCACGGCCAGCGGCTACGCGCGCACGAGCTCCTCGCCGCGGAGACTGGCGAGGAGCTGCGCTTCGAGCGGCTGGCCGGCCGCTGGATGGCCTGACCTGGGCCCTGAGGGTCAGCCCAGCTTCTTCTCGACCGCGGTGACGACTCCCTTGCGCTTCTGGCTGCGCTTCTCGTAGTCGCGGACCTTGCGCAGCTCGGCCGGCGTGAGATCGGAGAGCCGTGACTTGACCTGAGCCGCCGTGAGCTGGTCATAGGCCGAGATCGGGAAGTTCGGCCCGACTCCGGCCTGACGGCGCAGCTTGTCGACGTTCGCGAGCGGCTTGTCGGCAGCGTCGCGGACCGCCCGGGTCGCACGCTCGGCGCTCCCCTCGACCTGCTTCCGTGCTCGCTGCGCGGCCTTCGTCGCCTGCGAGCGTCCGGTGTGAGTCCGGCCCTCGACCTCCGAGCGGGCCTCGCGCGCGACGCGCTCGAGCTCCTTGAGGAGGTTGTCGGTCTGGCTGCGGCCCCGGTTCACGATGTCCGACACGAGCTTCTCGGCGTCGCGGCGCTGCATGCGGCCGCGCTTGACCGCGTCGTCGACGACCTCCTGGAGGCGCTCCCGGCTGAGGGTGAGGCTTCGCTCGAGGCTGTCGCGGAAGCTCTCGATGCTCTTGTCGAGGCCTTCCGTCGCGCTGGCAGAGCTCGACGTCCTGCTCTTGCGGGCCCCCGATCGCTTCGCGGTGCTGCGCTTGGCCGTGGAGCGCTTCGCGGTCTTGCTCTTCGCAGTCTTGGACTTGGC
>JBBSQE010000239.1:0-3304 GCA_038258095.1 Solirubrobacterales bacterium
CCGACACCCTGGTCGGGACCGACTCGCATACGACGATGATCAACGGCCTCGGGGTGCTCGGCTGGGGGGTCGGTGGGATCGAGGCCGAGGCGGCGATGCTCGGCAAGCCGATCTCGATGCTGCTTCCGCAGGTGATCGGCTTCAAGCTCACCGGCGAGCTTTCGGAGGGAGCCACGGCGACCGACCTGGTCCTGACCGTGACCGAGATGCTGCGCGAGAAGGGGGTAGTGGCCAAGTTCGTCGAGTTCTTCGGGCCGGGCCTCGCGACCCTGGGGTTGGCCGACCGGGCGACGATCGGCAACATGTCGCCGGAGTTCGGCTCGACCTGCGCGATCTTCCCGGTCGACGCCGAGACGCTTCGCTATCTGGAGCTGACCGGCCGGCCGACCGAGACACTGGAGCTGGTCGACGCCTACTCGCGCGAGCAGGGCATGTTCCACGACGAGTCCTCCGAGGAGGCGACCTTCTCCGAGACGCTGGAGCTCGACCTGTCCTCGGTCGAGCCGAGCATCGCGGGGCCGAAGCGCCCGCAGGACAAGATCGCCCTGACCCACGCCAAGGATGCGTTCTTCGAGGCGATGGAGGAGCTCGGGCCGGCCAACTACGGCGGTGCCGACGAGGCGAGCGACGAGAGCTTTCCCGCCAGCGACCCACCGGTCGAGACCCCCGGCAACGGCCAGGCCCGCCACGGCACCAACGGCGGTCACGGCGGCCACGAACAGAAGGCCGCCGTCGCCGAGCGCATGCCGAGCCGTGACTCCATCGAGGTCTCGCTCGATGGTGAGACCTTCGACCTCGACCACGGGCGAGTGGTCATCGCGGCGATCACCTCCTGCACCAACACCTCGAACCCGAGTGTCATGGTCGGCGCCGGCCTGGTCGCTAAGAAGGCGCTCGAGCGCGGGCTGAAGCGCAGGCCGTGGGTGAAGACCTCGCTTGCCCCGGGCTCGACCGTCGTGACCGACTACCTCGAGAAGTCGGGGCTCGACAAGTCCCTCGACGGGCTCCAGTTCAACCTCGTCGGCTACGGCTGCACGACCTGCATCGGCAACTCCGGCCCGCTGCCGGAGGAGATCTCCGAGGCGGTCACCGAGAAGGACCTCGTCGTCTGCGCGGTTCTCTCGGGCAACCGCAACTTCGAGGGCCGGATCAACCAGGACGTGAAGGCGAACTACCTCGCCTCGCCCCCGCTCGTGGTCGCCTATGCGCTCGTGGGCCGGATGGACATCGACATCGCCTCCGAGCCGCTCGGCCGGGGCCCTGACGGCGAGGACGTCTATCTCGCCGACATCTGGCCGACCTCGGAGGAGATCAAGGAGATCGTCGGACATTCTGTCGAGGCGAGCATGTTCACCAAGAACTACGCCGACGTCTGGACGGGCAACGAGACCTGGCAGGAGGTGGACGTCCCCGACGGCGACCGCTACACCTGGCCCGACTCGACCTACGTCCGCCAGCCGTCCTTCTTCACCGACATGCCCGAGGAGCCGCCCGGCGTCGAGCCGATCGAGGAGGCCCGCGTGCTCGCGGTCCTCGGCGACTCGGTGACGACCGACCACATCTCCCCCGCCGGCGCGATCAAGAAGCAGAGCCCGGCCGGCGAGTGGCTGATGGAGGCCGGCGTCGAGCCGGGTGACTTCAACTCCTACGGCTCGCGCCGGGGCAACCACGAGGTGATGGTCCGGGGAACGTTCGCGAACATCCGCCTCCAGAACAAGCTGGTCCACAAGCGCGGCGGCTTCACCCGCCACTTCCCTGACGGCAAGGAGACCACGATCTACGAGGCCGCGATGGCCTATGCGGAAGCGGAGACGCCCCTGGTCGTCCTCGCCGGGAAGGAGTACGGCTCGGGCTCGTCGCGCGATTGGGCTGCCAAGGGCACCTTCCTGCTCGGGATCCGGGCGGTCATCGCCGAGAGCTTCGAGCGCATCCACCGCTCGAACCTGATCGGCATGGGCGTCCTCCCCCTCCAGTTTCCGGAGGACGAGTCAGCCGAGTCACTCGGCCTCATCGGGGAGGAGGAGATCACCGTCGGCGACCTAGAGAACGGAGAGGCGAAATCGGTTGAGGTCACGGCCTCTCGCGACGGCGACGACTCGGTCACGTTCGAGGCGAACGTCCGCCTCGACACGCCGAACGAGGTCCTCTACTTCCAGCACGGCGGGATCCTCCAGTACGTGCTGCGCGGGTTGAAGTAGTCCCGTCCGCCGGCTTCTCAGCACCCCAGCCGCTCCCGCAGCACCTCCGCGACCCCGGCCGGGTCTTCGGTGAGCTGCCTGTCGGTCAGCCTCAGCAGCTCGATTCCGCTCCGCACGAGCTCCAGGCCCCGAGCACGGTCGTCCTCGAAGGCCTGACGCCCGCGGTGAGCTGTCCAGCCGTCGGTCTCAACGGCCAGCTTCTGCTCACGCCAGAGGAAGTCGACGTGGTAGATCCCGACCTTGGCGTTGACCTCGGGCGCTGGCAACCCGTAGCGCCGGCAGAAGCTGAGGAAGTCGAACTCCAGCGGCGGGCGGTCCCCGGCCCAGGCGACCTCCTCGAGATTGAGCTTCAGGTAGCCGGCCTGGCGGATCGCCCTACGAACGGTCTCGGTGTCGGCGACCCGCTTCAGGTGGGCGATTGTCCGCGCGACCGAGGTGACCGGGATCCGGTCCTCGCGCGTGCACTGGCTGGCGGTGAGCGTCACCGAGCGGTGGATGACAATCCCCTTGCGCTTGGCTCGCCCGCCGTGGCTCCGGACGGTGATCTGCGGCCAGCGGCCATCCACCGGCAGGATCTTCCAGAGCATCGCGGCGCTGAGGTGGCTGAGCAGTGCGCCGGGGAGAGCCAGAGTGGCCGCCATCCAGTAGCCGCGGCGGCTGACCGGGAGGTGGCCGACGGCGTAGACGGCGCGGTAGAGGGCGGGGTGCAAACGGCCCGTTTTCACCCGCCGGTAGATCGAATCCTTGGCCAAGCCGGCGGCAGCGAGTTGCTCTGAGGCGATCACTCCATGCCGGTTGCGGCAATCCGGGCGATCAGCCGATCGGCCGTGGCGAGTTTTTCGCGGATGCCACGAGTAAGTCGCCCCCCGGGGCGCTGCGCGGCCAGCTACTTTCTCTACCGGCTGCTGTTTCAGGCGCCGGCGTCGCCGCGCGCCCCCGGCCGCTCGCGCTGAGCGGCTTGCGTACAGCCGCCCGGCAGCGCGGCCGACGCAGAAGGTGGCGTGGCAGGGCCGCGGGAGGCCGGGGGTCCGCGCGGCCCTGAACCACGCCGGTCGCGTCGGTAGCCAGGGAGGGATCCCGACGCGGTCGGCCCCGGAGGGCGGGGC
>JBBSQE010000240.1:0-3259 GCA_038258095.1 Solirubrobacterales bacterium
CATGGGGTTCGCGCTGCTCACCCTCGGCGGCGGACTGTCCACCATGTTCGGCTTCGCGGCGCTGCTGATCGTCATGTTGATAGCCATGGCCCTCACGGGCACGTTGGGGTTGCTGCTGGAGCGAATAGCCTATCGGCCGCTGCGAGGCGCGCCGAGGCTGTCGGTCCTGATCACCGCCGTCGGCGCTTCCTTCGCGCTCGAATACGGCGTGCGCCTCATCGCCGGACCCAACCCAAAGGTCTACCCGCTGCGCCTGGAGGGCAGCACCCTCAACGTCCTGGGTGCCCGGATCACGCTGGAACAGCTGATCCTGATCGTGATAGCCGTGGCGCTGATGGCCGGGCTGCAGTGGCTGATCAGTGGTACCCGAACCGGCCGGGCCATGCGGGCGATCTCTCAGGACCCCAAGGGGGCTCTACTCATGGGGATCAACGTCAACGCGGTGATCGCGCGGACGTTCTTCATCGGATCGGCACTGGCCGGGGCCGCGGGCGTCATGGCCGGCGCCTACTACGGCAAGATCGACTTCCTGATGGGCTTCATCATCGGGCTGAAGGCCTTCACCGCCGCGGTCATTGGAGGGATCGGGAACATCAAGGGCGCCATGCTCGGAGGCTTGGCCTTGGGCATGCTCGAATCGTTCGGTACCGCCTGGCTGGGCGGTCAGTGGCGCGACGTCTTCGCCTTCGGCTTCCTGATCCTGTTCCTGACGGTGCGACCCACCGGCATCTTGGGCGAGCGCGTCACGGAGCGGGTCTGATGCCCGGCAAGGCGCTCGTCGCCCGGGCGTTGCAGAGCCGGTTCCTCGGATTGTTCGCCCTCGCCGTCGCGCTGGCGTTCCCCTTCGTCAACGCGACCAACTACGCGATGTCGGTGCTGACCTCGGCAGCGCTGTTCGTGATGCTCGCGGTCGGGCTCAACATCGTGGTCGGCTACTGCGGTCTGCTGGACCTGGGGTACGCCGCCTTCTTCGCGATCGGCGCCTACGTCAGCGGGGTGCTGTCCACCGCGTACGGCTGGCCGCTGCTGGCCACCGTGCCGGTCGTCATCGCGGCGGCGGTCCTGGGCGGCATCCTCATCGGCGGCCCCACCTTGCGGTTGCGCAGCGACTACCTGGCGATCGTTACCCTGGGGTTCGGCGAGATCATCCGCATCACCGCGACCAACCTCTCCATCACCGGGGGGCCGTCGGGAATCTACGGCATCCCCGGGCTGTCGCTGTTCGGGCTGGACCTCAGCGGTCCGGTCGCCTTCTACTACAGCGTGGTGGTCATTGTGACGGTCGCCGTCTTAGGCGCCGCCCGGCTGGGTCGCAGCCGGATCGGGCGGGCCTGGCGGTTCGTCCGCGAGGACGAGGACGCCGCCGAAGCCATGGGCATCCACACCTACAAGGTCAAGCTGGCCGCCTATATCGCCGGCGCCATCTGGGGGGGACTGGCCGGGGTGTTGTTCGGAGCCCAGCTGTCGGCGATCTCACCGCCAAGTTTTACCTTTCTATGGTCGGCCCTGATCCTGATGGCCGTCGTATTGGGTGGCATGGGCTCAACTCCCGGCGTGGTGTTGGGGGCCATTTTCGTCAGCCTGCTGCCCGAGGTCTTGCGCGGCGCCGCCGACTACCGCTATTTCATCTTCGGTGTGCTGTTGGTCGTGGTGATGATCTTCCGACCCCAGGGCTTGTGGCCGACGAAGGCCCAGGAGCGAAGATCGCGCGACGACAAGTCCGAGGCTGCGCAGGTGATCCGGTGAGCGTGCGGACTGAAACCACAACGGCCCCGCTGCTCGAGGTACGAGATCTGCGGTTGGCGTTCGGTGGCGTCGTGGCCGTCGACGGGCTGTCCTTCACGGTGCAAGAGGGCGATATCTTGTCGGTGATCGGGCCCAACGGTGCCGGCAAGACCAGCGCCTTCAACTGCATCACTGGGTTCTACCGGCCCAGCGGTGGCAAGGTGCTGCTGGACGGTGAAGACATCACCCGGATCCGGCCATCCGCGGTGGCCGCCCGCGGGGTCTCCAGGACCTTTCAGAATCTCCGGTTGTTCGGCGAGCTGACCGTGCTGGATAACGTGCGCGCCGGCATGCACCTGCGGATCAAACAAAGCGCCCTGGACGCGTTGCTGCATACCCCCCGGTTCCGCCGATCGGAGGCCGAAGCCACGTCGGAGGCTAATAAGTGGCTGGACTTCGTCGGTCTGCGCGGCAACCGCGGCGGGGCGGCTCGCAACCTCCCCTACGGCGAGCAGCGCCGGGTGGAGATTGCCCGGGCGCTGGCGCGTGGGCCGAAGCTGCTGCTGCTCGATGAACCCGGCGCCGGGCTCAACCACAACGAGAAGGAAGAACTGCTCGGCCTGATCCGCCGGATCGGTGAACTCGGCACCGCGGTCGTGCTGATCGAGCACGACATGGGTCTGGTCATGCAGGTCTCCAGCCGGATCGTCGTGCTGAACTTCGGGCGAGAGATCGCCTATGGATCACCCGATGAGGTCCGCAACAATCCGGACGTGCTGGAGGCCTACCTCGGCCAGGATGAGGAGGAGGCGAGCGATGAGTGAGCCCGAACCGGATGCGACGCCCGCCTTGCGGATTGAGGGTCTCGACGTGTTCTACGGCGAGGTGCACGCCTTGCGCGGCCTATCGCTGCGGGTCGGCGCTGGGGAGATCGTGGCGCTGCTGGGCAACAACGGCGCCGGCAAGTCGACCACCTTGTCGGCGGTGTCCGGCATCGTCGATATCAAGACTGGATCGATCAGCGCCCTGGGGGAGGACACGACCAAATGCAAACCGTGGGAGATCGTCGCACGCGGCATCGTGCACGTTCCAGAAGGGCGGCGGATCTTTCCCCGGCTGAGCATCCACGAGAACCTGCAGTTGGGTGGCTACCTGGTCGATAACGCTCGGGTGATCAACGCCCGGATCGACGAGGTCTATTCCGCTCTGCCGCTATTGGCCGATCGACGCTCCCAGCAAGGCGGTAATCTCTCCGGCGGGGAACAGCAGATGCTGGCGGTTGGCCGTGCGCTGGTCTCGGGCGCCAAGCTGTTGATGCTGGACGAGCCGTCGATGGGCCTGGCGCCCAAGCTGGTGGCGCAAGTGATGACGCTGATCTCCGACATCAACGCGCGCGGCACCTCGGTGCTCCTGGTGGAGCAGAACGCCCGCGCGGCGCTGCGGATCGCCGACCGCGCCTACGTGGTCGAGAACGGCGCGATCACCCTGGAAGGCACGGCAGCCGAGCTGGCCAAGGACCCCCGCGTGGTGGACG
>JBBSQE010000241.1:0-3254 GCA_038258095.1 Solirubrobacterales bacterium
CCGAAGGGGCAGGCACTCTTCGAGGACCTTCACAACTCCACCGCCGGCATCAACGCCTACATCGCGACACTCACCCCGCTGACGATGCCGGGCGAGTACGCCGCGATCGGCCAGCCACTCGGCCCCACGACCTGGAAGGACACCGACGCGGTCTCGATCGCGTCGCTCGTGGGCGGCATCTTCGGCAAGGGCGGCGGCGGCGAGCTGCAGAACGCGGTCGACTTCCAGGCCTTCCGCAAGCGTTACGGGCGCAGGGGCGGTGCCAGGAACTTCAGGATCTTCCGGGCGGCCGACGATCCCGAGGCGCCGCGCCAGGTCTTCAGGAAGCGCTTCCCCTACCTGACTTTGCCGAAGCGCTCGCGAGGGATCGCGATCCCCGACGCAGGGACGTTGAAGGACCAGCCGGTCGTGACCGCCGGGTCGGGCTCCTCCGGCCTCGGTGGAGGATTGCTGGGAGGGCTGCTGCCGCGCCATCAATCGGCCTCGAACGCCCTCGTCGTCTCCGGCAGGGAGTCGAAGTCAGGGCACCCTCTCGCGGTGTTCGGCCCGCAGGTCAGCTACTTCGCGCCCCAGATCCTGATGGAACAGGACGTGCACGGCCCGGGCATCGACGCTCGTGGCTCCGCCTTCCCCGGTGTCAACCTCTACGTCGAGCTGGGTCATGGCCGCGATTACGCGTGGAGCGCGACCTCGGCCGGCAACGACATCATCGACACCTTCGCCGTGCCGCTGTGTGATCCGGGCGGAGGCCAGGCGACGCTCGGCTCCGATCACTATTTCTTCCGCGGCCAGTGCCTTCCGTTCGAGGTCCTGACCCGCACCAACTCCTGGACGCCGAACGTCGCCGACCAGAGCCCGGCCGGCTCCGAGACGCTTACGGCGCTGCGGGCCAAGACGGGTATCGTCGCCGCCCGCGGCATGGTCAGGGGCAAGCCGGTCGCCTACACGAAGCTCCGCACCACCTACTTCCACGAGATCGACTCGGCCGTCGGCTTCTCGCAGTTCAACGACCCGAACTTCATCACCGGGCCCCGCGCTTACCAGCGGGCCGCCTACAACATCGGCTACACGTTCAACTGGCTCTACGCCGACGCGAATCACGTCGCCTACTTCAACTCCGGCAACAATCCAGTCCGCAACCCCCACGCGAACCCGGACTTCCCGATCTTCGCAAGCTACGGCTGGAAGAACTTCAACCCGGATCAGAACACGGCCAACTACACCCCGTTCAGCCGCCACCCGCAGGTGATCGATCAGGACTTCATGGCGAGTTGGAACGGAAAGCAGGCGCTCGGCTACCGGGCGGCCGACAGCCGTTGGAACTTCTCTTCCGTCGACCGCGTCCAGATGCTGATCAAGGGCATCAAGTCCCGTATCAGGGGCAAGCGTAAGACCGACCTACCGGGGCTCGTTTCGGCGATGGAGCAGGGCGGGACCATCGATCTGCGCGGCTACAGAGTCCTGCCGTGGGCCCTCCGGGTGATGGGCCGCTCGCCGAATCCGCAGGTCAGGAACGCGGTGGCCACACTGCGGGCCTGGATGCGCTCCGGAGCACACCGGCGCGACCTGAACCAGGACGGCGTCTACGACAACGCCGACGCCGTGGCGATCATGGACGCCTGGTGGCCGAAGCTCACGCAGGCGACGTTCGAGCCGGCGCTCGGCCCGAACCTCTACAAGACCGTGGTCGACCACATCGGCCTGGGCGACATGCCCCACATCCATCAGGGCTCGGCCTTCGACGACGGCATCTGGGGCCACGTCCAGAAGGACCTGCGCGCAGCGCTCGGCAGGCCGGTCGCCGACTGGCCGAAGCACTCTTACTGCGGCCGCGGCAGCCGCAGGGCATGCCGCCGTGCTCTTCTCGCGTCCCTGAGGAGCGTCCTGCCGGTCGACAAGACGAAGCTCTACTCCGGCGACAGCGGTTGCACCCCCGGCGACCAGATTTGCTGGGATGCCATCCGCTTCCGCTCGATCGGCGGCACGACGCAGCCCTACATCAACTGGGTCAACCGCCCGACCTACCAGCAGGCCGTCGAGATCAAGTCACGCGTTCCGCGCTAGCGCCGGGTAGGACGGGCGCTCGGTTCGCCGGCGTTGCCGTGTGAGACTCCGCACACCCCTCTTGAAAATCGTTGCAGTGCTGCAACTATTGCCGCCATGCAATCAAGCACCGCGACCTCTCCGGCCACCGCAGCCGACATCGCCAAGAAGCTGTCGGCCGTCTTTCTCGCGGTCTCTCGCCACGATGGCGGCGACTTCCTGCGCGAGGTGGAGGAGAGCGGGCTGACCCTCACGCAGTGTCGCGCGCTGACCGTGATCGCCAGCGCCACCGAGGACGAGCGCCGCTCCGCGCGTGAGCTCGCCGCGCAGATCGGCGTGACCGACTCGACCTTCAGCCGCGCGATCGAGACCCTGGTCCAGCGCAAGCTCGTGACCCGCGCGGAGGATGAACTCGACCGGAGGCAGCGCCAGATCGCTGTCACCCCCGAGGGTGGCCGCCTCGTATCGACCCTGATCGCCCGCCGTCGCGCCGGCATCGAGGACTTCGCAGCCAGCCTCACGGCCGAACAGAGCCACGCCCTCGGGCTCGCCCTCGACGCGCTTCTCGAATCAGACGAGGTCGCGTCGGCCCACGACCAGATCCAACGAAGGGAATCCACTTGACCCGCCACCAGGCCCGGTTCATCACCGACGACAACCGCAAGTGGTGGACGCTCGGGGCGATGTGCTTCGCCCTCTTCATGATCATGCTCGACAACACGGTCGTGAACGTGGCGCTGCCCTCGATCCAGTCCGATCTCGGCGCCTCGATCTCGGGCCTGGAGTGGATCGTCAACGGCTACACGCTCTCCTTCGCTGTTCTGCTCGCGACAGGGGGCAGGCTCGGCGACATCTTCGGCCGTCGCCGGATGTTCATCGGCGGCGTGATCGTTTTCACGCTCTCCTCCGCTACTGCGGGGCTGGCCCCGAGCACGACCGCCCTGGTGCTGAGCCGCGTCGCTCAGGGGTTCGGCGCCGCGTTCATGATGCCCGGAACGCTCTCGATCATCACCGACGCGTTCCCGAAGGCCGAGCGCGGCAGGGCGATCGGCACCTGGGCCGGCGTTTCGGCTCTGGCGCTCGCGATAGGCCCGGTCGTCGGCGGCTTCCTCGTCGAGCACGTCTCCTGGCGGGCGATCTTCTACATCAACCTCCCGGTCGGCCTCGCCGCCGTCACGGCCGCGCTCTTCGCGGTTCGTGAGTCCCGCGAC
>JBBSQE010000242.1:0-3228 GCA_038258095.1 Solirubrobacterales bacterium
ATCTGGATGACCTGGAGCCGGCCGCCCGGGTCGGAGTAGTAGACGCTGCCGTTGAAGTGGAGGACGAGCGGGACCTCGCCGTCGGGCAGCTCCGAGAAGTACTTGGTGGCCGCGAGCTCGAGGTCGTAGTTGCAGAGGATCGGGACGTCGACCTTCGTTTTCCCCTCGAACGCGTTGACCATCACCGATTGCGTCGTCCACATCATCTGCCGAGCCGTGGTCGCCCAGCGGCCGGGCTCGCCGAAGAGCTCGACCAGGCGAGCGCGGGTCTCGTCATCGTAGGAGCGCTTGACGGGCTCGAGCATGATCTGGATCGTCAGGGCGACCGCAAAGACGTTTCGCTCGGAGCGGTCCTCGACGTCGAGCTCGAGGACCAGGGTCGGCGCAACCGCGTGCTCGACTGCCCGCACGCCGCCGATCGAGAACTGAAGCCACGGTTGCCCCGTGGGTGGCGCCGTCTCGAGCGCGTCGCCGTTGACCGGGGCCGTGAGATTCTTGTCCACGTCGGGGGGACGGGTGTGCCGCGGGCCCGGGGGCCCGCCGAAGTTGGGGACGCCGGGCATCAGGGCGCTCCGTTGGTTGCGGAGGCCGCGCTCATGCCAGCCCCACACCCGCGCGTCGGCGCAGGTCCTCGAAGAACTGCGGCACGGCTTGCTCCAGCGCCGGGCCGCCCGAGATGCCCTCCCAGTTCATCTTGATCGCGCCGACGAGGCCGTAGCACTCGTCGATCGGGGCGACGGCGAACTGGTGAGGGTCGGACATACGGTTGACGACGAGCGCCTCGGCGTCGGGCTCGATGCCCTTGATCAGCGGATTCAGCTCCTCGAGCTCCTGCCAGGCGAGGAGGTCGAGCTCGGACTCGGTGGCGCCGGCAGGGCTCGGATACATCGCGACCACCGCATCGGCGACCGTGGAGCGCATGAAGAAGGCGAGGCCGATCGGCAGCCCCAGCTTCGCCCAGGTCTCCTCGGGCAGGTTGAAGTCCTCCATCCAGATGATCCGGCTCCCGCTCGGGCGCAGCTCGGCGTCCCCGGAGCGCTGCGCCCAGCAGGTCGCGCAGACGCAGATGATCCGGCGGTCGACGAGGTGAAGCATGTGCCGGTGCTCGCCGGGGATGCCGATCGAGCAGAGCTCGCAGTGCTCCTCTGTGTCGGCCGAGCCGTCGCTCGCTTTGTCGCGCGGGTTCGCGAGAGCTCGCAGGTTGGCGATCATCTCCGCCTGGCGGGCGGTCGGTGTCGCCTGGCCGCCGAAGCCGTTGCGATTGCCGTTTCCGTTCGCCTCTCCGCTCATGCTGGAACTGCGATGCGGATCGTGCCGTTCTGGGCCAGCAGCGGCACGGGGTCGAGAAGCAGGGAGTCCTCGTCCATCGATCGGCCGGCTCGCGGGAGATAGAAGCGGCGTTCGCACCCAGGGCAGTTGAGCACACCGCCCTTCAGCTCACCCCGCGAGACCTCGGCATCGCACGATGGGCACCGGTTGCGGAACGCGAGCAGCGAGCCGCTGACGTTCGCGACCAGGATCGGTAAGCCCGCCTCGGCGCTGGTGGCGACCTCGCCCTCCGCCGGCCGAAGGCCGGAGGGAAGATCGATCCAGTGGCCGGAGCGCAGGTCGACGGTTACGCGGGCCGGATCGCTGTTGCCGCTGCCGCCCCCGTTCTGCGCGCCATTCGACTCCGCCGGCTCGACGTGGACCATCGGGAGCGGGGCGCCGGAGACCTCCTCGGCCGGGAGCGCGAAGGGCGCCGCGTCGGTCAGGCCCTCCACTTCGAGACCGGCGAGGTCCGGTGCGGCCTCGTCGAGCGCCTGCTTGATCGCGAGCTCTAGGGTCGACGCCGACGCGGGGCAGCCGTCGCAGCTCCCATTCAGCTTCAGGCGGGCGATGCCGTCCTCCAGGCTGAGGAGCTGCACGTCGCCGCCGTGGGACTCCATGTAGGGGCGGACGCTCTCGAGGGCCTCGAGGACGCGGGTCTCCAGGTCGACCGGATACAGGTCGTGGATCAGCAGCAGGCTGGCGATGACCCCGTCATCGGTGATCTGCGAGCGGATCGCGACGCCGGCATCGCCGGCCTCCTCCAGAGCGTCGAGGATCCGCGCCAAGCCCTCGCCGTAGAGATCCATCACGGCGCCCATCAGCTCCTGCGCCGAGTCGCGCGCCGCCGGATCCTCGATCTGATCGACTTCGGCCGACAGGCGCTGGACGTGCTCCATCAGCTCCTCGGGGCCTCCCTCGCCGCCCGGCGGTCTCCCGGGCGGCGCCACCTGATCCGTACTCGCCTCCATGTCCGACCCGGCCGCGCTCAACTCATGCCGGTCGGCGTGTGCATGACCTTGCGGACCCTGCCCTGGCCCGTGTACATGTGCACGCCGCAGGGGAGGCACGGGTCGAAGCTCCGCACCGCCCGCATGATGTCGATGCCCTTGAAGTTCTCCGGGCCGTTCTCCTCGAAGATCGGCGTGTTCTGCACCGCATCTTCGTAGGGGCCGGGAGTTCCATGGACGTCCCGCGGGTTGGAGTTCCACGGCGTGGGCGGGTAGGGCTGGTAGTTCGCCACCTTGCCGTCCCGGATCACCATGTGGTGGCTGAGCACGCCGCGCGCCGCCTCGCAGAACCCGACCGACACCGCGTCATTCGGGACCTTGAAGTCATTCCACGACTTCGTGCGACCCGCCCGGACCTCGGTCAGGGCCCGCTCCAGGCAGTGCAGCGCGATCAGCGCCGAGTAGGCCTGGTGGTAGGTCCTGGCGCGGTCGCGCTCGATCGCGTTCGACTTCTCCGGGATCTCCCACTCCAGCTCCATCTCCGGCTTCGAGGCCGTCCGCGGGAGCGTCATCTGGAGGCTGTGCCCGGTCGCCTTCGCGTAACCGAAGTCGACGAGACCCGCCTTCGCCGTGACCCACTGGCGGGCGAACGGCCCGCCGCCGGTGTCGTTGGCGACGTAGGTGTCGTTTCGCTCGTCGTACATGCGCGGCGAGGCGACCCAGGAGTACTTGTCGGCGAAGTCGCGCTTCTGCGGCTTCGGCAGAGTCACCTTGTTCCACGGGTGGCGCTTGTCGACCGGGTTCCCGACCGGGTCCTCGGTCACGAACGTCTCCTCGTCTGACCAGTCGTCGAAGTACGAGCTGCCGAGCATGATCCGCATCATCATGTTGATCTCGATCAGGTCGGTCGAGACCAGCTCGCCCTTGAAGACGACGCCGGGCGTGACGTAGCGGGCGCGACCCCACTCGG
>JBBSQE010000243.1:0-3213 GCA_038258095.1 Solirubrobacterales bacterium
AATGCATTCGCGGCGCGGCGGCGGAGGTCCGCGTTCAACAGCTGGGTGACCTCGCTCGGGCGCTCGCCTGCGGAGCGGGGGGCGCCGGCGCCGATCTCCCAGACACCGCTGCGGAATGCCAGTACGGGTGCCTCGACGCCGAGATCGCGGATGCGGTCGAGCAGCACTCCGGCACTGTCGCCGGTGTCGCCACAGACGACGATCGCCGTCGGCTTGAGGGCGTCGAGGGCGCGCTCGAGGCGCTTGCCGGTCAGAGCGGACGAAAGTGAGAGGACGCGAAAGCCGGTGCGGCGCAGGGAGAGCTCGAGCGCCTGGGAGTGGACCGATTCGACTGTGCTCTGCCCACCCGAGTCGAGCAGGAGCACTCCGGCCGGGCGCGATGCGGCGGACGTGAGCCGTCTCGCCCCGAGCAGCCACCCGATCGCCCAGCGGCAGCCGAACTCGAGCTCGGCATCACGGCTCTCCTCGCCGGCGAGGCGGTCAATCGCGGGGAGGAGCAGTTCCTCGACGGTCCGCTCGAGAGGACGCAGGGCCATGCTCTCCTCCATCGCGCGGTCCGCGGCGAGCTCGTCGAAGCGCTCGAATGCGGCGGCAAGCCCGGTCTGGGTGGTTGGAGAGGACTGACGCTGGCGCGCGAGCTCGATCGCCGAGGCGATGTTCCCGGTGTCGCTGAGGGCGTCGCGAAGCGTCTGCAGCTCGACCAGTTCGTACTGGCGATGGTTTCCCTTCGAGCGCGCAGGCTCCGGATAGCCATAGCGTCGCTCCCAGCTGCGGAGCGTATTGGGGCTGACGCCGAGGACTTCGGCTGCTGCGTTGGTTCTGATTCCGGGGCTCATGGGCTGCTTTCGGGAAAAGTCGGTCTCCCCTCCTCGATTGGGAGGGGTTGAAGCGGGGGTTCGCCCGCCGAGGAGATTCTCCCACCGCAGAAGCGGTTTCTGGTCAATTATCGGCAGGTTTACGGAGACTGTGAGGGATCTTGCAGACCCCCGACCGTGACCGGGCGCCCCGTTGCGCGCGCACGCCACATCGCCGTGTCCGCCTGACGCAGCAACCGGTCGGGGTCACCCCCGTGCTCCGGACACGACACGACACCCGCCGCGATCGTCAGTGGCCGGCCACCGAGTGCCCCGGGCGAGGCGAGGCGAGCGTAGAGGCGCTCGGCCATCTCGGCGCCCTGGGAGGCGGTCTGCATCGGGGCCAGGAGGCAGAGCTCGTCCTCCTCGAGGCGGTAGCCCTCGTCCACGAGGCGAATCGCCTCCCCCAGCGCGGTCGCGACCGTAGCCAGGTCCTCCTCGTGCTCGCTGCCGCCGTCACCGTTGCTCGAGAGCGAGTCGACGTCGAACAGGACCAGGGCGAATGGCTGGTCGTAGCGCTTCTGGGCGGCGACGAGCTGTGCGAGGCGTTCCCGCATCGCATCGGCCGGACCGAGCCCTGTCAGCGGATCGAGCCCGGCGGGCGCTCTCTTGACCAGGGCCTCGACCGTGGTCCCGGTCAGTGGCCCGAACAGAGCGGCCAGGCGCTCCGTGGCCTCGGCGAAGAGCTCGGGGTCGATGACCAGAAGCTCGCGACGGAGCGCCGACAGGATCACGAGCTGGAGCGCCGCGACTTCGCGGCCCACCTGATCGGGCCGGGTGTCGTCACGGATGTCGACCAGTTGCCTGACGCTTGCGATCGCGTCGTCGGGAAGCTGGTGCCCGCGGGGCTCTCCGGTGGCGGCGAGGAGCTCGCCGACCACATCCGGCAGGTCGTGCGCGACCCACCCCATCGGCAACTCGGCCGCTGCGTCGAGTGATGACATCCCGATCACCTGGATCAACCAGGCCTTCGCGATCTCCTCCCGTGAGTCGGCGAGGCGGGCGAGCCCTCCGCGCAGAGGCGAGCCGACGTCCTGGGTCCGTTCGGTCACCGGCATCCGAGCACCGGCACACAACGCTTGCTAGGGCTGGGGTGCACCGCACAACTTTCGCGTAATCGTCGGACGAACCGGGGCGACGAGGACCGATCGCGCCACCGGGCGTGCGCTCACCCGGCGAGATGGGTCCCAACTGCGCAAATTGCGGGGTCAGACCAGCGAGCGGCGTCCTGCGAAGGCCTTGCCGAGCGTCACTTCATCCGCGTGCTCCAGATCGGCGCCGACCGGGAGGCCGCTGGCGAGCCGGGTCACGGTGGCACTGCCCCGCAGCTCGTCGGCGATGTGGAGAGCGGTGGCCTCCCCCGTGGTCGTCGGGTTGGTCGCGAGGACAACCTCGGCGACACGGCTCTCGCCATCTCCGGCCTCGACCCGGTGGAGCAGCTCGGCGATCCGCAGGTCGGAGGGGTCGACCCCGTCGATCGGGGAGAGAGCGCCGCCCAGCACGTGGTAGAGGCCGCGGTATTCGTGGGTGCGCTCGATCGGGATCACGTCGGAAGGTTCCTCGACTACGCAGATGATGCTGGGGTCGCGCGATGTGTCCTCGCAGATCCGACAGCGCGGGCCCTCGGCCAGGTTGAAGCAGAGCTCGCAGAGCCCGACCTTCTCCTTCACCTCGCGGATCGCGTCGGCTAGGGCTGCCGCCTCGCCGTTCTCCGCGCGGAGAATGTGGAACGCCAGCCGCTGCGCAGTCCGCTGGCCGATCCCCGGAAGACGCGCGAGCTCGGCGACGAGGCGGCTGAGCGGAGCCGGGCCCTCCCCGTTCACGCAGCCGTCCCGTGCTTGCTTCCCGCGCGGAGCATCAAACTCGGATGCTCGCTCCGCAGGTGCTCACTGACCCAGGCCGGGGATCCCGCCCGGGCCGCCGAGGCCCGGCATCCCGCCGCCGCCGAGGCCCTCCGTGATCCCACCCATCTTCGATGTCGCCAGCTCCTGCGCGGTGCGGATCGCCTCGTTGACGGCGGCCTGGACCATCTCCGAGAGGAGCTCCGACTCCTCGGGATCGACGACCTCGGGGTCGATCGTGATCTCCTGGAGACGCAGGTCCCCGGTCATCTTCACCTTGATCATCCCGCCGCCGGCGCTGGCCTCGACGACCTCTTCCTTCAGCTTCTCCTGGGCCTCGGCCATCTCCGTCTGCATGGCCTGCGCCTGCTTCAGCAGCGCGCCCATGTCAAAGCCGCCGGGCCCTCCTGGTCCTCCACCTCGAGCCACCTAACCGACCTCCTCCGCGTCGAATTCCGATTTCAATCTCTCGAGCAGCGCGTCCTCGTCGTTCTCGGCGGCGCCACCGTCCCCGGTCG
>JBBSQE010000244.1:0-3200 GCA_038258095.1 Solirubrobacterales bacterium
CGTTTCCGAGGTCGATCTCGACGAGTCCGACGTCGAGGATCTGTACGGACACCTGGAGAAGCAGGGAATCGAGCTCGTCGAGGATGTGGACCCGGCGCAGAAGGCTGCCGCGGACGCACTTCCCGCCGACACCGGCAAGAAGGGCCGTCGCCGCCAGAAGGCAGCGCTCGACCTGAAGCCGGACATGACGACCGACTCGCTCCAGCTCTTCCTCAAGGACATCGGCAAGGTACGCCTGCTGACGGCCCAGGAAGAGGTCGATCTCGCCAAGCGCATCGAGCGCGGCGACCTCGACGCGAAGCAGAAGATGGTGGAGTCGAACCTCCGCCTCGTCGTCTCGATCGCGAAGAACTACCGAAACCAGGGGCTGCCGTTTCTCGACCTGATTCAGGAGGGGACGCTCGGCCTCGTCCGCGCGGCGGAGAAGTTCGACTACCGCAAGGGCTTCAAGTTCTCCACGTATGCGACCTGGTGGATCCGCCAGGCGATCGCCCGTGCCCTTGCCGACAAGGCCCGGACCATCCGTATCCCGGTGCACGTCGTCGAGAAGCTGAACAAGATCGGCCGTGCCGAGCGCAAGCTCGTCACCGAGCTGGGCCGCGAGCCCACCCCGGAAGAGATCGCCGAGGTCACCGGCATCGATCCCGAGGAGGTCGACTCGATCAAGCGCTCCGCGCAGGCTCCGGTCTCCCTCGAGAAGCCGGTAGGCGACGAGGAGGAGTCCGAGTTCGGCCAGTTCATCGCCGATGAGAAGGCTGAGTCGCCGTTCGAGCGTGCTGCGGACCTGCTCACCAAGGAGGCGCTCAAGGAAGCCCTCGAGAACCTCTCCTACCGTGAGCGCCGCGTCCTTGAGCTTCGTTACGGGCTCGGCGGCGAGCACCCTCGCACGCTGGACGAGGTCGGGCGGACGTTCAACGTCACGCGCGAGCGGATCCGGCAGATCGAGAACCAGTCACTGAAGAAGCTGCAGTCGCTCGCGGAAGCCCAGAAGCTGCGCGAAGTCGCTTAGGCACGGGGACGGGGCCGGTCGCGGCCCGGTTCTCAGGCACTAGAAGAAGTAGAAACGGCCGCCCCATTGGGCGGCCGGTTGTACGACAGGTGCCTGAGGACTGGGCCGCACCCGACCCCTGGCACCCAGGGCTCACCTGATCTTCGGCAGCCTGCTCGCCAACCAGGGGGCCAGAGTGGCCGCGTAGGTGGCGGTCATGTGGTTGGTGTCGCGGTAGACGAGCACGTTGCCGATGACCGCCGGGCAGATCCTCTTGTTGCAGAGCTTCGGCACGGGGCTGATCAGTTCGATCCCGGTCTCCATCGCCGCCTGCTTGTCGAAGGCTCGCTCGGGCCGAGGCTTGTTCGGGAAGGCGCATTCCCGGAGGCTTGAGAGGTGGTCGGCCACACATTCGTGCGGCAGCGACGGCGCCTGGATCTGGGGCCCCATCATCACCAGGGTGGCGTCGGTCGTGTCCTTCAGTTTGTCGATCGTCCTGACCATGCCGCGCTCGTGGTAGGGCACGCTCTCCGGCGCGACTATGTCCCTGCCGTCCGCGGTGGTCATATCGAGCTCACCGATGATCGAGGTCGCCATGATCACGATGTCGGGGTCCTCGTCGGCGATGCGGTTCAGCGTGTTGTCGCGCCACTCGTCGCAGATGTTGGAGATGTCGACGTCGGCCGGTGTGCAGAGCGCGCGGGACAGGAGGATCAGCTTCCAGTGCTTTTCGTCGGCGACGATCTCCAGGGCCGGGAGATACTGGAGCGCGTGTGAGTCACCGAAGAGGATCACGGTGGTGTCCGAATTCTCATCGCCGTAGATGCAGCTGGGCGAATCCACGGTCGCGCCGTACACCAGGCAGCCGTCGTCGAAGGCGTGGCCCTTGTCGTCGTTCGCGGTCAGCGGACTCGGGCGGATGGCGCTGACCTTGTCCTGGATCGGAAACCGGCCGTTCTTGATGACGGCAGCGCCCTGCGCCCGGTCGGCCGAAAGCACCTTGACGTCGATGCGGTTCGTGCTGAGCGCCAGACCGGCCACGACCGAGGTCGTGATGCAGACGGCGCCCAGAACGAGGGCTCGGTTCGGCCGCAGAGCGAGCATCTTCGAAAGGTGGAAGGGCTCTTCGATCAGCTTGTGGGATATCGCCGCGGGTATGGTGGAGGCGAGCGTGGCCAGGGTCAGCCAGCCGGGGGCGAGCTGCCCCCAGATCGCGAGCGCGAAAACCACGAACGGCCAATGCCACAGATAGAGCGAGTAGGAGATCTTGCCGACGTACTGGAAAGGCCCGGTAGAAAGCAGCGTCTTGACCGGATTCGAGACCACCGAGGCGCCGGCCACCAGCAGAGCGATGGTGCCCAGAACCGGCACCAGGGCCCGCCAGCCCGGGAAAGGGCTCGACTCGGTGAAAACGTGGCCGCCACCGAGGATGACCACCACGCCGGCGATTGCCAGCGGAGTGACCACCATCTTCGGCAGGTTGATGATCTTGGGCAGGGTCAGGGCGAGGATCGCGCCGGCGGCGAGTTCCCAGCCCCGGGCGAAAGTCGAGAAGAAGGCGTTGGTGGGCTCGGCATCCGTGTAAAACAGTCCGTAGACGAGTGAAGCGAGGGCGAGGGGAATGACCACCGTGAGAATGGCTCCCCGGACGCGCCGCTTGAAACGGATCGCGAACGCACTGATCACCAGCAGGAGGACCGGCCAGAGCACGTAGAACTGTTCCTCGACGGCGAGTGTCCAGTAATGCTGGAGCGGGCTGACCAGCCCCTCCTCGACCGCGAAGTAGTCGACGCCCTGCGCGATGAAACGCAAGTTGATCACGAACAGGCCGGCAGCGATGATGTCGCCGCCGACGTCGACCTGACGGGCCGTCGTATAGACGATCACCGAGACGATGGCTACGAAGACGAGCACGGTGGCGGCCAGCGGCAGGATGCGCTTGGCGCGGCGCGAGTAGAAGCCGCGGATCGAAACCCGGCCGTCTCGCTCGATCTCCCTGACGATCAGGCCGGTGATCAGGAAGCCGGAGAGCACATAGAAGACGTCGACCCCGATGTAACCACCGGTGGCAAAGGGGAGCTGCGCGTGGCTGAGCAACACCAAGACGACCGCGATCGCGCGGATGCCCTGGATGTCGGGCCGAAAGCCTCGCTTCTTCGGGCTGCCTTCCAGGCGAGCCCTGATATCAGTGATCACTGACGGGGTCAGGGGC
>JBBSQE010000245.1:0-3157 GCA_038258095.1 Solirubrobacterales bacterium
AACATCATCATCGCCGGCCGCACCGGGCTCAGCTTCAACGAGTTCATCATCAACCTGGCCCCGATCGTCATCCTCGTCTTCTGCGTCGTGATCCCGGTTCTCTACCGGATCTACCGCTCGCGGCTCCAGGTGGAGGAGCGAAACCGTCGGTATGTGATGGAGCTCGACGCCGCGGCATCGATCCGCGACTCCGCTGAGCTGCGGCGCACCGGCCCGGTCCTTCTCGCCACGATCGTGCTGTTCTTCCTCCACCAGCCGCTCCACATCGAGCCCGCGACGGTCGCCCTCACTGGTGCGGCCGTCGGTTTGCTCGTCACCCGAACCGACCTGGAGAAGGCGCTGTCGGGGATCGAGTGGCCGACGCTGTTCTTCTTCGTGGCCCTGTTCGTCATGGTCGGCGCGCTCGAAGCGACCGGCGCGATCGACAAGGTGGCCGAGGGAGTCGCCGACCTGACCGGCGGCGGGCGCACGGCGGAGCTCGTCGGGATCACCTGGATCGCCGCGATCGGATCCGCGGTGGTGGACAACATCCCCTTCACCACGGCGATGCTTCCGGTCGTCGAGCAGCTCCAGGGCGAGGCGCGCGGAGACAACGCCTATTGGTGGGCGCTCTCGCTCGGAGCCTGCTTCGGGGGTAACGCGACCGTGATCGCGGCCGCCGCGAACGTCGCCGCGGCCGGCCTGACGGAGCGGGCCGGTACGCCGATCGGCTTCGTCGCCTTCATGCGGATCGGGGTGCCGGTGACGATCGCATCGATTGCGATGGCGACCGGATATGTGATGCTTCGCTATGTGGCCTTCAGCTGAGAGAGGAGCGGGATGCCGGACTCGATAGTCAAGGAGCTACTGCGGGAGATCGAACCGTTGAGCGCCGACGATCTGGTCGGCGAGGCGGCGAGGCGGGTCATCGAGACGGGGCTTCCTGCGCTGCCCGCGGTCGAGCCCGACGGGAAGTTCGCCGGCGTCTTCGGCGAGCGGGAGTTCATGGCCGCGCTCTTCCCCGGATACGTGGGCGAGCTGGCCTCGGCGAGGATGATCTCCCGGACGATGGATGAGTCGATCGAGCGCCGGACGAGCTGCGGCGACGAGAGCATCCGCCGCTACCTGACCCAGGACCAAGTCGTCGTCGAGGACGAGTACTCCGACACACAGCTCGCGGAGCTGTTCCTGCATCACCGCGTCCTGATCATCCCCATCGCCACCCAGGGGAAGGTCCACGCCGTGGTCACCCGCCACGACTTCTTCCAAGGGCTGATGACCCGCTTCGACGAGCTGGTCGCGGGCTAACGAACCAGGGCCTCAGCGCCCGCCGAGCAGCTCGCGCTCGACCAGGAGCTCGGCGACCTGCACGGCGTTCAGCGCTGCGCCCTTGCGCAGGTTGTCGCCGACGACCCAGAGGTTGAGGCAGCGCTCGTGGCTCGGGTCGCGGCGGATCCTTCCGACCAGGACCTCGTCACGCCCCGCCGCGATCAGCGGGGTCGGGTAGAGGCCGCTCGCGGGGTTGTCGAGAACGACGACACCGGGTGTCCCCGAGAGCAGCTCGCGGCAGTCCTCGGGTGAGAGGTCCTCGCCGGTCTGGATGTTGATCGACTCCGAGTGCCCGGTGATGACCGGCACGCGGGCGCAGGTTGCGGAGATGCCCACCTCGTCGCCGAGTCCGAGGATCTTGCGGGTCTCCGCCATCACCTTGCGCTCCTCGGTGGTGTAATCGTCGCCTCCCTTGAACGTCTCGACCTGGGGCAGCACGTTGAACGCGATCTGGTGCGGATAGACCGCGGACTTCGGAGTCTCCTCGTCGAGGACCGCACGGGTCTGCTGGGACAGCTCGTCGATCGCCGCCTTGCCCGTGCCGGAAACGGACTGATAGGTCGAGACGATCAGCCGCTCGATGCCCGCCCTGCGGTGGATCGGGGCTATCGCCATCAGCATCTGCATGCTGGTGCAGTTGGGGTTGGCGACGATGCCCTGGTGTGAGTCGAGAGCATCGGGATTGACCTCAGCGACCACCAGCGGCACCTTCTCGTACATCCGCCAGTAGCTGGTGTTGTCGACGACGACGCCACCCGCTTCGACGATCGTCGGCGCCCACTCGGCGCTGACCGAGCCACCGGCGGACGAGAGGACGATGTCGAGGCCCTCGATGGCCTCCTCGGATACCTCCTGGACCTCCAGCTCCTCGTCGCCGAAGTCGACCCTGTTGCCGGCAGAGCGCGACGAGGCGAGAGGGACGACCTCCTCGACGGGAAACTCCCGCGTCGCGAGGACTTCGAGGATCGTCGTGCCGACGACTCCCGTCGCACCGAGAACGCCGACCCTCAAGCGGTCAGACGCCACCCTCAGGCCACGGCTTCGGCGTCAGGGCCTCCGCCTGGCCCCGGCTCGACGGTCGGCCGGTGATCGGTGCCCATCGGGTTCTCCTCGAGCACCGCCTCGGCGCCCAGCCCGAAGGCCTCGTGGAGGCCCTTGACGGCGGGAGGCACGCTCTCGGCGCCGATGACGCAGGAGATCTTGATCGGGGACGTGGAGATCATCTCGATGTTGATGCCGGCTGCGCCGAGCGTCTCGAAGACCTTCGCCGCCACTCCCGGGTGGCTGCGCATTCCGGCGCCGATGATCGAGACCTTGCCGATCGCCTCGTCCTCCTGGATTCCGGCGCTGACCTCGCCGAGCGCCGCGATCGTCTCCCTGGCGGTACGCAGGTCGTCCCGCTCGAGGGTGAAGGAGAGGTCGGCGCCGCGCTCGCCGGCGATCGGCTCGTTCTGGATGATCATGTCCACGTTGACGCCGGCAGCGGCAAGCGCGCCGAAGATCCGCCCGGCGACGCCGGGTTCATCGAGGACGCCGGTCAGGGTGATGCGGGCCTCGCCGTTGGAGTGGGTGACTGCGGTTACGAGTGGCTGTTCCATGGTCTCCTCCTCGGAGATGACGAGGGTACCGGGGCGGTCCTCGAAGCTCGCGCGGCAGTGGATGCGCACGCCGTGGTTTCGCGCGTACTCGACCGCGCGCAGTTGCAGCACCTTCGCGCCCGAGGCCGACATCTCCAGCATCTCCTCGTAGGAGACGACCGGGAGCTTGCGGGCGTCGGGGACGAGGCGTGGATCGGCGCTGTAGACGCCGCGGACGTCGGTGTAGATCTCGCAGACGTCGGCCTCCAGGG
>JBBSQE010000246.1:0-3095 GCA_038258095.1 Solirubrobacterales bacterium
GCCTCCCTGGCGACGGAGTCGTTCCTGTCCGCCGCCTCCTTCCAGGAGACGACCAAGGTGCTCACCGATGCCGCGCTGGAGGGCAAGCGAGATCGCCTCGTCGGCCTGAAGGAGAACGTGATCATCGGCAAGCTGATCCCGGCCGCCACCGGGCTGAAGCACTACCGGACGCTCTCCATGGAGCCGACGGAGCCGATCCAGCCCCCGTCCGAGGACGGCCTGCTGGACGAGGACGAGCTCGCGGCCGAGCTCGGCCTGGACGGCGACGGCGACGGAAACGGTTCCGTCGAGGGCTTCGGCCCGAGCTTCGCCGAGGAGCTCGAGCAGATCGACCAGGAAATCCGCTCGACCGCCGACGGCGAGTAGCCGAGCCGCATCCGACCCGGCAACGACGGGACCGGTCACCTTCGATCCGCGAGCACGGTCTCGCTCGCGAAGGGGACCGGCCCGGTCTCCTCCTGCGTCCGCTCCGTCTGGGAGAGCCAGGGGCGCCGACGCCTGATCTGGCGCCGACCCCGAACGACTTCGTCGTCCGGTCGGCTCCGCCGCCCCTCTGCCCCCGCTGTCGGGCCGAGCCGCCTTTCGTATCCCCCGAAACTGGCCAGCCAGCCAGTACACCGGCCGCGATCGGTAGGTTTGTCCCCATGGCCGCGTTGAGAGAGGGACAGAGGGTGTGCGTGATCGGTGCCGGGTCGTCGGGCATCGCCGCCTGCCAGGTGCTCAAGGCTCGCGGGATTCCGTTCGACTGCTTCGAGAAGGGCTCCGAGGTTGGTGGAAACTGGCGCTATCGCAACGACAACGGGATGTCGGCGGCCTACCGGTCGCTGCACATCAATACGTCGCGCCGGGTCATGGGGTTCGCGAGCTACCCGATGCCCGAGGACTACCCCGACTACCCGAGCCACTGGCAGATCGCGGCCTACTTCGACGACTTCGCTGACCACTTCGGCTTTCGGGATGACATCCGCTTCCGCACCGAGGTGGTGTCGGTGGAGCCGGTCGCTGACGGCGAGTGGGAGGTGACGGTCGAGGCCGAGGACGGAAAGCGGGAGACCGCGACCTACGGCGCTGTGCTGATCGCCAACGGTCATCACTGGAACCCGCGCTGGCCCGAGCCCGCGTTCCCGGGCTCCGAGACCTTCGAGGGCGAGCAGATGCACGTGCATTCCTACGAGGAGCCCGACGTCATGCACGGCAAGCGGGTCCTCGTCCTCGGGATCGGGAACTCGGCGACGGACCTGGCGGTAGAGGCCTCGCGGAATGCCGAGCGGTCCTTCCTGGCGATGCGCCGCGGCGCCTACGTCCTGCCCAAGTATGTTCGGGGAAAGCCGACCGACGAGGTGGCCCCGGAGCTGATTTCCCGACTGCCCTTCCCGATCCAGAGGACGCTCGCGGAGATGGCGCTCAAGTCCTCGGCGGGGGACATGAAGAAGTACGGCCTTCCCGAGCCCGACCACAGGCTGATGGAGGCTCATCCGACCGTCTCCTCGGAACTCCTCGGACGCCTGGGCCACGGGGCGATCACGGTGAAGCCGAACCTGCGCCACTTCGACGGTGACTCGGTCGAGTTCATCGACGGCACCCGGGAGAAGATCGATCTCGTCATCTACTGCACCGGCTACAAGATCACCTTTCCGTTCCTCTCGGAGGATCTGGTCTCGGCACGGGAGAACCGCGTCCCGCTCTACCGGCGCGTCGTCTCGGTCGACCAGCCGGGCCTCTTCTTCATCGGGTTGATCCAGCCGCTCGGGGCGATCATGCCGATCGCCGAGCGCCAGTCGGAGTGGATCGCGGATCTCCTGGTGGGCACCGTGGACCTGCCCTCAGCGGGAGACATGCGGAAGGTGATCAAGCGCGACGACGCCAAGATGGCCAAGCGCTACGTCGCTTCGAAACGCCACACGATCCAGGTCGACTTCTATCCGTACATGCGCACGCTCGCGAAGGAGCGCAAGCGGGTTCGCGTGCCCTCAGGCTGAGTCGACCTGGGTGCGGTCCGGCGCGGGCGCCGGTGCGGGCACCGTCGCCGGCGCGCGACGGGCCGCACGAGCCGCCGCCGCACGGGCCGGGGCGGGGGGATTGAATACGCGCGACCGCCCGCCATGCTTGGGCTCGCGCAGGGCGCCGGCGCCGCCGGTGGGCGGTCCGCCGCGCCGGGGCCACTTCGGACGGTTGGGTTCCGGGCGCTTGCGACCCATGCCGCCGCCCGGCTCCTCGGCCACCTCGGGCTCCTCGACGGGAGGTTGGCTCGCCCAGTAGACGAGCCAGAGTGCTCCCAAGACGGGGATCTTCAGGATCACCAACAAGAAGAAGATTGGCAGCCAGCCCTCCACTGCGTGGAAAGTCTAGACATACGAACTCCCGCGCTCGCTGGGCTCAGTGCGAGGACCCGCTCGCCCGCGGGCTCAGTGCGAGGGCCCGTTCGCCTCACGCTCGAAGCCCCGAGCCCAGGCGCTGAGGGCCTCGACCTGTGCCTCCTCGATGCCGAGGTGAGCCTCGGTTGGGACCAGCAGTGTCGGCTCGCCTCCGGCCTGGCGGTCGCGGGCCCACTGGTAGCAACTCTCGTCGAAGGAATCGTCGATCCAAGCCATCGCACGGCCGCGGCCGTACTCCGTCAGGGGGCCGAGCTTCCAGTGTGCGGAACCGAATCGCGCCGCGCCATCAAAGGTCAGGTGTGGCAGCTCGGGGATCCCGAGAAGCTGGGGGAGGGAGAAGTTCGCCCGGTCCTCCCACCCGGTCGCCCAGATCAGGTCGTAGTGCTCGGCCAGGGCCAGCAGGCGGGGGCCGGCCGCGAGGGAGATGCAGTGGAGCGTCCCGTCGATCAACTCAATGCGCGCCACGGAGCGGTCCGGAGGCTCGTCGAAGCCGAACAGGCTGATCACACCGTCGACGTCGACGGCCAGGAGGGGGCGATCCGGCATGCGGGGAGCGTATTGGCCCGCCCGGAATGTGCCGGGCCTGTAAGGTTCCGCGCCGTGCCGAATACGAACCAACTGGTCCGAAAGGGTCGCAAGCGCCCGAACAAGAAGGTCACCACGCCCGGTCTGAAGTCAGGCCACGGGCGCAAGAAGCGCGTGTCCGCGCCTCAGCGCCGC
>JBBSQE010000247.1:0-3012 GCA_038258095.1 Solirubrobacterales bacterium
GCATCTCCTTCTCGGCGAAGTTGTGCGCGAGCTCCTGCAGGTCCTTCTGCTCGTCGGTAAGCGTGAAATCAACCACTGGTCAGGCTCCTTCGTTGAGTGCCAAGGCTCATTGATTGGCGCGCCGAGGTCGTTTCCGTAGTCGCGTGGAGACGAAGGGCGCAACCGATTGACTGGTCAGTCAACCGATCCGGATACTAGCTGACGACCCGGCTTCCCGGCCGACCCGGCCAGGAAGGTGTCTAGGCTTGAACCCGGTGGCACCACTTGCCGTCAGCGATCTCGGGAGCGGTCAGATACTGATCGTTGTAGCCCTGCTCGCGTTTCCGATCGCGGCGATCGCCTTCGCCGGCATCGGCTCGGCGTTGAAGACGCTCGGCAAGGGCCCGTTCGCGATGGAGCACGACATGCCACCGAGCCGGCGAACCGGGCCCGCCCAGCCGATCGACAAGCGGACGCGGGAAGCCGAGATCCGCCAGATGCTGACCGCCAAGTCCTACCGTCGCGAGCAACGCGGCGAGGCGGCTCTCGACATCGAGGCGGAGATGACGCGGCTGCTGGCGCCAGCTCCGCCCGGAACGTCCCAGGGCCTCGACTCCGAGCTCCGAGAGGAGGTTCGCCAACTGGTCGTCGCTCGCAACCAGCGCCGCATGCGCCAGGGCAAGCCGCCGCTCGACGTAGCGGCCGAGATCGACCGCCAGGTCGCCGACTTGGAGAACCTGGGGCAGTAGTAGGGTCGTATCCCGCATCTGATGGCTGACGGAGTAGACGAGAACCTGTTCGAGGCCGAGGACCTCCTCGTGCACCCGGGTACCTATTTCAACCCGCAGACCGAGGTGATCGTGGTCGTCGACGACTCGGCATCCCTGGACCAGGAGATCTTCGACTTGGAGGCCTACGAGGGCGCCGAGTGGGTTCGGGTGTCCGAAGAAGTTCCGGTCGACGAGGACCAGCGCGACCAGATCCTCGAGACGTTCCAGACGCAGAACCACCCCGGAGCCACGGGCTCGATGCTCGAGGCGGCCCTGAGCCAGGGTGATGACGAGGAGGACGAGGAGGTCAAGCCCCCCGGGCACGTCGACGACGCCGAGGGGTGACCGAAACCGGACGCCGGCTGCCCGTGGGGAGAGCTGGCCGCGGGCCAGCGCGAGAAGCAGCGGCAACATTCGGCCCGCCGCCTCAAAACCTGGGAACGGTTGTCGGTGTGCAGGCGGGTGAGCTACCCGCAACCGTTCCCCGGATATGTCTGGGGACGGTTGTCGATCGTCGACGATCTAAGCGAAGCGCAAGCGTTTCCATCCTGATTGTCCTGGGCGACCGAGCCCGAGCGCCTGCTCCCCGGCTCACGCCGCCTCTCCCCTGGGAGGAGCTAGCCCACGAGCACGAACGCCAGGAACACTCCGTAGAGGCCGAGCCAAGCGCCGATCGCCGCACGTAGAACGCATAGCCGCAGACGAGCACCAGCGCCGAGGCGATCCGCAGCGGGGCCGGCGGGCCCCAGGCCATGGCGAGACCGAGGGCAAAGAACCCGAGGAAGAAGAGAAGGTCGCGGTCGAGGGTCGGGACGTGGGCATCGAGGTGGCGGCCCCGGTCGCGGCGCGAGCTGTAGGTGAGCGCCGCGATCCCGACCAGCGCCATCGCGATGGTCGCCAGCAGGAACGGTGCGCCGACGATCGCCCCCGATCGCGACATCATCACCTCCCTCCGCACCGCCGATGATCGCGACCACCGGGATCAGCGTCTCGGGCATCGCGGTGCCGACGGCGGCGAGGATGCTCCCGACCGCGCCCTCGCCGAGCCCGAGCCGGTTGCCCGCCCACTCGATCGCGTTGGTGAAGAGGAGAGCGCCGCCGGGAATGATCGCGAAGGCGACGAGTAGGAGGACGAGTTCGATCCGCTGAGACTAGCCATGGTCGGCCTTCGAAAGTCGCCCTGGGCGCCCAGCGGCGATCCGGATCGGCTAGGCGTAGAAGAAGGCGATGCCGAGCACCAGGTAGACCGCCAGGAGCTGGATGCCCTCGAACCAGTTGGAGCGGCCGTCCTGGGTCACGTAATTGGCGATCAGGATCGCGAGCAGGACCCCGCCCAGCTCGAACCCGTTGAAGACAAGTGCGAGCGGATGGGGCCCGATGACGAACGAGGTCAGGACGAGGACGGGAGCGACGAAGAGCGCCACCTGGGCGCTGGATCCGATGGCGATGTTCACGGCGAGATCCATCTTGTCCTTGCGGGCGACGAGGACGGCGACCCAGTGCTCGGCGGCATTGCCGACGATCGCGACAACGATCGCCCCGATGAAGAACTCGGATAGGCCCACTGACTTCGATGCCTCGGCGATCGAGCCGACGAGGATCTCCGACATGACCCCGACGAGGACGCCGGCGAGGGCCAACGTGCCGACCGACCGCCGGACCGACCAGCCCCACGTGTCCTCCTCGGCGTAGTCGGGATTGAACAGCCCGCGGTGGGTCTTGAGGCTGAAGAAGAGGCCGGCGATGTAGGTCGCCATGAGGACGATCGCAACAGCGAGGGAGAGATGCTCGACGGTTGACCCGTAGTTCACGTCCTCCGCTCCGGGCAGCGGCAGCCCCTGGCCCTCGACCAGCTCGAAGATCGCCGGCATCACCAGCGCGGCGGCGGCGAGCAGGAGCATCGAGGTCTGCACGCTTGCGCCGGTCGCGCGAAACTCCTGTTTGTCGCGCCCGATCCCGCCGATGAACATCGCCGCACCGAGAACGAGCAGGATGTTGCCGATGATCGAGCCGATGATCGAGGCCTTGACCACCTCCTGAAGGCCGGCGTTCAGGGCGAAGAGGGCGATGATCAGCTCCGGAGCGTTGCCGAACGTGACGTTCAGGAGCCCGCCGATGCCCGGGCCGGACCGGGCGGCCAGCTCCTCGGTGGCCCTGCCCATGAGCGCGGCCGTCGGGACGACGCCCAGCGCCGAGGCGAAGAAGACGATGGACGCCGACGCGTTCGCCCGGTCCAGCGCGATCGCGAGCGCGATGAACGGGA
>JBBSQE010000248.1:0-2994 GCA_038258095.1 Solirubrobacterales bacterium
ACCGCCGCCGCCTCGTCGATCCGATCCTGGATGAGCTCGTTTCGCAGCTTTCGGGCTTTCTCGTAACCGGGGCGCGGGCGACGGGCAAGACCACGACGATGGCGCAGCGCGCGGCGTCGACGGTTCGGCTCGACCTCGACTCCGAGGCGAGGGCGTTTCAGGCAGACCCCGCCGCGGCTCTTGCCGGGCTGAAGGAGCCGGTCCTCCTGGACGAGTGGCAGAACGTGCCTCAGGTCCTCGCCGCTGTTCGGCGGAAGATCGACGCCGAGCCGACTCCGAACCGCTTCTACCTCACCGGGTCGGTCCAGGCCGAGGTCGAGGAAAGGGTCTGGCCGGCGACCGGTCGCCTTATACGGGTTCCCATGTATCCGATGGTGGAACGCGAGCAGATCGGGAACGTCGATGGACCTGGATTCTTCGAGAACGTTCGCGAGGAGGTTCTCTCGGTTCCGGCGGAGACCCCCGATCTCCGCGGCTACGTCGGCATGGCGCTCCGGGGAGGATTTCCCCGGGTCGCCCTCGAGTTGCACGGTCGTGCTCGGACGGCCTGGCTCGAGAGCTATATCGACGATCTGCTCAGCCATGACCTCGAGCGACTCAAGGATTCACCCAGAAGTCGCGACCCCCAGCGGCTCCGGAGCTACCTCGAGGCATACGCCCTCAACTCTGCCCGCACCGCCGACCACAAGACGATTTACGAGGCAGCTGAGATCAGCAAGGCCACAGCGACCACATACGAAGCCCTGCTCCATGACCTCTTGGTCATCGGCCGGGTGCCCGCCTGGAGCTCAAACCGGTTGAAGCGGCTGCGCCGCCAGCCCAAGCGCTACGTCGTCGACGCAGCGCTCCTGGCATCTCTCCTGCGTGTCGACGAGGACGGCGTGATGGCCGATGGCGACCTTCTCGGCCGTGTCCTTGACACCTTTGTGACCTCGCAGCTGAGGGCCGAGGCATCTCTGCCGGGTTCACGGGAGCGGCTGTTTCACCTTCGCACCGAGAGCGGTCGACACGAGGTCGACCTCTTGGCCGAGCTCGGTGGGCGACGGGTCATTGGTGTGGAGATCAAGGCCGACGCTGCCCCCAGGGCCAGTGATGCCCGGCATCTCGCCTGGCTACGTGACGAGCTGGGCGATCGTTTCGTTGCCGGAGTCCTCCTACACACGGGCCCCCGAATGTTCAGACTGGGCGAGAGAATCACGGCCGCCCCGATCTCGACCATCTGGGGCGGGTGACAACCCGACACCCTGACCCTGGCTCAGCGACATATGGCAAGATGTATGGCATGAGGCGCACCACCGTGTACTTGCCAGACGAGCTGAAGTCGGCTCTCGAGCGCAAGGCGGCCGCCGAAGGGACGAGCGAAGCTCAGGTTCTGCGCGAAGCGCTGAGTGCGGCTACCGCCGCCTACCTCGCGCCGGCGCCGCGGCTCCCACTCTTTCGCAGTGACCAACCGCGTCTGGCCGAGCGGGTGGACGCGGAGCTCGAGGCCGGCTTCGGCGAGTGATCCTCCTCGACACGAGCGGGCTGCTCGCCGCGATCGACGAGTCCCAGCGAGGTCACCGTGCCGCGGCCACCGCCCTCACGGCCGCAAGCCCTCCTTTGCTGCTCTCGCCGTTCGTTCTGGCTGAGCTCGAGTACCTCCTCGCGCGCCGTGTCAGCGCCGCTGCCGCGGACGCGCTCCTGGCCGAAGTGGGACGCGGAGCCTTCATGCTCGCCCCTTTCGGAGCGGCTGACGTCCAGGCCGCCCGGCAGGTCATCGGGCGCCACGAGGACATGGAGATCGGCCTCGCGGACGCCTCGATCGTCGTTCTGGCTGAACGCCACGGCACACGCGACGTGCTGACGCTCAACGAGCGTCACTTTCGCGTGCTTCAGGCCGGAGGCGAGCCGCTCCCGGTGTTGCCCGCTGACCTCGCGTGAGCGGCTCGCCACCATGAGCCATCTCCTCATCGCGTTGTGCGTCACGACCGCGCTCTATCTCGCGCTTATCCTTGGCCTCCTGCTCGCCGGCCGACGGACCGATGCCGTCGCCCTCGCGCGCTTCATCCCGGACTGCATCGTCTTGATCAAGCGCCTGCTGGCCGACCCGCGCGTGCCGCGTCGCCACAAGCTCGCTCTAGGCCTCCTCCTCGCCGATCGACCTCGTCCCAGACTTCCTGCCCGTGATCGGCCAGGCAGATGACGCGATCGTCCTCGGGCTGACTCTGCGCTGGGTCCTCGGCTCGGCCGGGGACGAGATGGTTCGGGAGCTGTGGCCAGGGCCGGAGTCCTCCTTGCGGGCGGTGCTGGCGCTGAGCGGGCGGTAGCCGGCCACCCTGGGACCCTCGATCGTCCATCGGACCGCGACTCGACGCGCGCGCCGAGGGCCTGGGTCGCTTTTGTCACAGAGTTGGCACGAACGGGTCTTGAGCGGACACACCGCGGCGGCCATGCTCATCCCGTGGACTTCAAGGAATCGGTCGCCGGCGTGCTGGGGCAGTGCGAGCGCCCCTGCCGGGACCCGATCCTGAAGCTGTTCGGCGAGGGGACGACGGGGGAAGTTCACGACGGCACGGCCTTCCACCACACCGAGAAGGGCGAGTACCGGCGGACCGATGCCTACGGAGTCGCCGAACTCGCGTGTAGCGGGAGGATGGGGGAGGGGGTTTGGGATGACTACAACGACTCGTCAGTGCCCGGGACCGGGGAGAGCCGATAGGCCATCCCACAAGCGATATGCTGGCATACAACCGTGAAGCGGACGACGGTCAAGATTCCCGACGAGCTCGACGCGAGGCTCCGCCACGAGGCGGCGCGGAGGGGGGTGACGATCGCGGAAGTGACCCGCGAGGCGCTCGAGGCACACCTCGGCGACGGCGACATAAAGCCGGGTCGGCGCCGGCTCCTCTCGACCGGGGCCGGCAACAGCGGCGAGACCGACATCTCCAGCCGGATCGAGGAGATCCTCCGAGCGGAGCCTCCGGAATTCCGCTCCTCCTAGACACCGGCCCGATC
>JBBSQE010000249.1:0-2885 GCA_038258095.1 Solirubrobacterales bacterium
CGATCAGCCCGCTGAGCGGCCCCATCTTGCGGACCTGGCGCATCTGCTTGAGGAAGTCCTCGAGCGTGAACGTCTCCGTCCGCATCTTCTCCTGCATCTCTTCTGCCTCGTCGGCGTCGACCTGTTGCTCGGCGCGCTCGATCAGGCTGAGGACGTCGCCCATACCGAGGATCCGCCCCGACATGCGGTCGGGATGGAAGCGCTCGAAGTCCTCGATCTTCTCGCCGGTCGAAGCGAAGACGATCGGCTTGCCGGTGACGGCCTTGACCGAGAGCGCCGCGCCTCCCCGGGCGTCGCCGTCGAGCTTGGTCATCACGACTCCGTCGAACTCGGCCGCCTCGGCGAAGGACTCGGCGACCCCGACGGCATCCTGGCCGGTCATCGCATCGACGACCAGAAGCACGTTGTGGGGCCGCGTGCGCTTGCGGATGTTCGACAGCTCCGTCATCAGGTCCTGGTCGATGTGGAGGCGGCCGGCGGTGTCGATGATGAGGATGTCCCGGCCCTCGTCGCGCGCCTGTCCGAGCGCCCACTCGGCGATGTCGACCGGGTCGCGGTCGGTCCCCTGCGAGTAGACGTGGGCTCCGGCCCGCTCGCCCATCGTCACCAGCTGATCGACGGCGGCGGGTCGATACACGTCGCAGGCCGCGAGGGCGACATTCTTGTTCTGCTCGCCGAAGAAGCGGGCGAGCTTCGCGCACGCCGTCGTCTTGCCCGAGCCCTGCAGGCCCGCCATCAGGATCACGGTCGGAGCCTTCGAGCTCATCGCCAGCTCGCGGCCGGCTCCGCCCATCAGAGCGGTCAGCTCCTCGTTGACGATCTTGACGACCTGCTGGCCCGCGTTCAGGCTGTCGAGCACGTCGGCGCCGAGGCAGCGCTCCTTCACCGTGGTGGTGAAGCCCTTGACCACCTTGAAGTTGACATCCGCCTCGAGGAGGGCGAGGCGGATCTCCCGCATCGCGCGGTCGACGTCGGCCTCGGTCAGCTTGCCGCGGGAGCGGACATCGGACAGCGTGGCCTGCAGCCGGTCTGAAAGTTGATCGAACACCGGTCCGGAGCTTAGCCGCGCTCCCTCGCCCTGTTCACCAGCTACCGGACCGGGGGCCGGCTGGCCGAGCTTGCTGCCACCGAGGAATCGCGCTACCGCTTCGCGGCCGAGCAGGCCCCCACATCATCGAGCTGCTCGGCTTCACGCCGGAGGAGTGGACGGCGCCGGGAGCCGCTTCGACCCGAAGGTTGTCGAAGCCTTCCTGGCGCTCGACCCGGACGTCCTGCTGGCGCCGATCCGGTCCGGCCCCGACTCGCTCCTGGCATCTCAGCCAAATAGCGCGCGGGCGAAGTCCTCGGGGTCGAACGGACGCAGGTCCTCCAGGGCCTCGCCGATTCCGATCAGCTTCACCGGGATCCGGAGCTCGTCGGCGATCGCAACGGTGATCCCTCCCTTGGCCGTGCCGTCGAGCTTGGTGAGGACGACGCCGTCGACCGGCACGGCCTCGGAGAAGATCTTGGCCTGCCGCAGTCCGTTCTGGCCGGTCGTCGCGTCGATCGTGATCAGCGTCTCGTGAGGTGCGCCCGGAAGCTGCTTGTCGATGACACGGCGGACCTTACTGAGCTCGTCCATCAGGTTGCCCTGGGTGTGGAGGCGACCGGCGGTGTCGATGATCACGACATCGGCCCCGCGTGAGCGAGCGGCGGCGATCGTGTCGAAGGCGACCGCTCCGGGGTCGCCTCCCGGCGCCGAGCTGATCAGATCGGCGCCGGAGCGCACCGCCCAGATGGCGAGTTGCTCCGCGGCGGCAGCACGGTAGGTGTCGGCCGCGCCCATCACGACCGTCAGCCCGAGCTCCCTGCTCAGATGCCAGGCGATCTTCCCGATCGTCGTCGTCTTGCCGGTGCCGTTGACCCCCGTCATCAGCAGCACGGCGGGCTCTTCGGCGAGGTTGATCCTGCGATCGCCCACCGAGGCGACCTCGGCGATGATCTCGATCAGCCGCGCCTGAACCGCGGCGCCGTCGGCGGAAACCGTGCCGGCGGTCACCTCGTCCTCGAGGCGCCCGACGATCTTCGCAGTGGTCGAAGCACCCGCGTCGGCATAGATGAGCGCCTCCTCCAGGCGCTCCCACGTCTCGTCGTCGATCCGCTCGAAGATGCTCGCCGAGATCTCCTCGGTCAGCGCCCGTCGGCTCTTCGAGAGGCTCTCGCGCAGACGGCGGAAGACACCCTGCCTCGCCTCGGCCTCCCCCGCAGCCGGCACCGGCGCCTCGGGTGTGACGCGCGAGCCGAGGTCGAAGGCGTCGCTCCAGTCTGTGCTCATGCAGCTTCGGAATCGATGCCCGCGAAGGGCGCCGGAGCTGCATCGGCCGCTTCGTTCGACTCGGCGGCGATGTCACGCGGCAGCCGCCGCGAGACGACCTTAGTCACGCCGTCCCCGGCCATGCTGACCCCGTAGAGGACGTCCGCCGCATCCATCGTTCGGCGCTGGTGGGTGACGATCACGAACTGCGCCCGGTCCGAGAAGCGGCGGACGAGCTGCAGGAAGCGGTCGATGTTGGCGTCGTCGAGGGCCGCCTCGACCTCGTCGAGTATGTAGAATGGGCACGGACGGGCCAAGAAGACGGCGAAGACGAATGCCAGCGCGACGAGGGACTTCTCGCCGCCGGAGAGCAGCGAGAGCTTGCGAGTCGACTTGCCCGCCGGAGTGACCTCGATCTCCACGCCCAGCTCCTGCCGGGCATCCTCCTCTGACGCCTCGGATCCGTCGGATTCCTCTGCGCCTTCGGCGACGGCGGCCGCGGGTTCCTCGACAGGATCCGCGACGGCGCGGAGGGTGACGCGGCGCAGGCGCCCGCGGCCACCCGGGAAGAGGTGCTCGACCATCTCCTCGA
>JBBSQE010000250.1:0-2880 GCA_038258095.1 Solirubrobacterales bacterium
ACACTGCTGGCGGAGATCGATACCGGCGAGGTCGAGCGGATCGCCTTCGTCACGCCGGTGGGCGTTCGTTGGGCACTGCCGCTCTACGAGTTGGCACTGCTCACGGCCCATCACGCACGCGAGCATCTCGATGGCAATCTCGAGATCACGATCGCGAGCGCTGAGGGGGCTCCTCTCGAGATGTTCGGCCGTAGGGCCACCGAAGCCGTCGGCGAGCTTCTCGACAGCGCCGGAATCGAGTTTCGTGGCTCCAGCGCTCCCAGCAGGGTCGAGCCCGACGGTGTTGCGATGGCCGGGGGAGACCATCTGCCGGCCGACCGCGTGGTCGCGCTGCCGCGGCTCGAGGTGCCCCCGATCCCGGGGGTGCCCCAGGGTCCGCACGGGTTCATCGGCACCGATCTCGCCATGCGGGTGGATGGTCTCGAGCGGGTTTACGCGGCCGGTGATGCCATCTGGTTCCCGATCAAGCAGGGCGGCATCGCCGCTCAGCAGGCCGAGGCTGCGGCAGCCTCGATCGCCTCGCTCGTCAACCCGGAGGTCGAGGCGAGGCCGTTTCGTCCTGTTCTCCGGGGCGCTCTCCTCACCGGCGCCGCACCCCTCTATCTGCGCTCGGAATGCGGAGGCGGAGATGACCCCTCCGCCGCGGGCATCGCGCCGCTTTGGTGGCCGCCCGCAAAGGTGGCCGCCCGCCGCCTCGCTCCCCTTCTCCATCGCCACGGGGACGAGAGGATGGAGCCCCTGCACGATCTGAACCCAGCCGGAGAGGACGATCGGAGTCAGGCGTCAGATGAGCAGGAGGAGATGCTCGAGGTCGCCTTCGCCTTCGCCGATGCCGACGCTCGCTGGGGTGACCACCGCGCCGCCCTGCGCTGGCTCGAGATCGCCGAGCAGCTGAATCTGACGTTGCCGCCGGAGTACGCCGAGAAGCGGGAGCGTTGGCGGGCCGCGCAGGGGAGCCTCTCGTGAGCCGCCGATGACCCCCACCGGGCGCTCGCTCCTGCGAGCGCAGCAGTTCTTCTCACCCCGGCAGCGCTCCGCCGACGGCTGGAACGAGCGCTCCACCTACTCGCGCGACTGGGTGTGCGCCTACCGCCATCGCTGGCAGCACGACCGCGTCGTCCGTTCCACTCACGGGGTCAACTGCACCGGATCGTGTTCGTGGAAGATCCACGTCAAGGACGGCCTCGTCACCTGGGAGACCCAGCAGACCGACTATCCCTCGAACGGCCCCGACGTCCCCGACTACGAACCCCGCGGCTGCCCGCGCGGCGCCTCCTTCTCCTGGTACGTCTACTCGCCGCTGCGGCCCAAGCATCCCTATGTGAGGGGGGTGCTGCTGGAGATGTACCGGGCCGCCCGCGAGCATCACGGCGACCCCGTCGAGGCCTGGGCCTCGATCGTCGAGGACCCCGAGCGCGCACGCGCCTACAAGTCCCAGCGCGGCAAGGGCGGGTTCATGCGCGCGAGCTGGGAGGAGGTCAGCGAGCTGATCGCTGCCGCTCACGTCCACACGATCCTCCGCTACGGCCCCGACCGGATCGCCGGCTTCTCGCCGATCCCGGCCATGTCGATGGTGTCCTATGCCGCCGGCACGCGGTTCCTCTCTCTGATCGGTGGCGTCAGCCTCAGCTTCTACGACTGGTACGCGGACCTGCCCCCGGCCTCGCCGCAGATCTGGGGCGACCAGACCGACGTGCCCGAGTCGGCTGACTGGTGGAACTCCTCATACATGATCCTCTGGGGCTCGAACATCCCCCAGACCCGGACTCCGGACGCCCACTTCATGACCGAGGCCCGCTACAACGGCCAGAAGGTCGTGGTCGTCTCCCCGGATTACGCGGGCCACACGAAGTTCGCCGACGACTGGCTGCCCGCCCGCGCCGGCACCGACGGCGCCCTGGCGATGGCGATGGGCCACGTGATCCTGAAGGAGTTCCACGTCGATCGCGAGACCGCCTACTTCGGGCGCTATGCCCGCCGCTTCACCGACATGCCGTTCCTGATCACTCTCGACAAACGGGCTGACGGGAGCGTCGTCCCGGGAGCCTTCCTGCGCGCCTCGGACCTCGGCGACGAGAGCGAGAACGCGGAGTGGAAGACGCTGGTGGTCGACGCCCAGAGCGACGAGGTCGTGGTGCCCAACGGCTCGATCGGCTTTCGCTGGGGCGAGGAGGGAGAGGGGCGCTGGAATCTCGATCTCGAGGAGATCGAGCCCGTCCTGACGCTGCTCGAGTCCGATCACGAGCCGGTCGAGGTGACGCTGCCGCGCTTCGAGGGCGGCGAGACCGAGGGTGGGACGACGATGACCCGCGGAGTTCCGGCGCGACGGGTCGGGGGGCGCCTGGTCACGACGGTGCTCGACCTGGCGCTCGCCCAGTACGGGGTGGGGCGCGCGGGGCTGCCGGGCGAATGGCCGAGCGACTACGACGATCCCACGCAGCCCTATACGCCCGCCTGGCAGGAGGCGCTGACCGGTATCGACGCCGCGACGTGCATCCGGATCGCCCGCGAGTTCGCCACAAACGCCGAGCAGACCGACGGCCGATCGATGATCGTGATGGGGGCCGGCACGAACCACTGGTACCACTCCGACCAGACCTACCGGTCGATGCTCGCCCTGCTCATTTTCTGCGGCTGCCAGGGAGTCAACGGGGGCGGCTGGGCGCACTACGTCGGCCAGGAGAAGGTGCGGCCTCTGACCGGGTGGACGACCGTCGCCTTCGCGCTCGACTGGTCGCGGCCGGCGCGCCAGCAGCCCGCGACCCCCTATTGGTACCTGGCCACCGACCAGTGGCGCTACGAGACCTTCGGGGCCGGCGAGTTCACCTCCCCGGCCGGGAGCGGGAGCCTCGACGGCAAGCACTTCGCCGACTGTCACGC
>JBBSQE010000251.1:0-2798 GCA_038258095.1 Solirubrobacterales bacterium
AATCGATCCGGGGAACTTGTTCGCATAGCCCGCGGGAAGTGACAGCACCTTGCCCGGCCCCGTGTTCTGGACGCTCGACGCGGTGCTCGCCGACAGCCCGGTGGTGGCGGCGATCCGAACCGTCGCCGTGCTCCTGACGCCGGGGAAGGCGCGGACGCCGGCGATCACCTTCGCCGGGTTGCTCCCCGGCTGGGCTTCGACCTGCCAATCAACCGGCACGCTCTGGATCGCGCGCTGGGTCATCTTCGAGGTGGTCGAGGACAGGAAGGCACCGATCGAGGCGAGCAGAGCCACACCGATCGCGACGCCCGCAGCCGTGGCGAGCAGGCGTGACCGGCGATGAGCGAGTAGGCCCCTGAGCCAGGCGGCCGAGAGCATCAGCGGACCCCCTCGGGCGGGCGGCCGCCCCTGGCGAGGAGGCGCCCGTCGGCGAGCTGCCAGCGGGTAGCAAAGCGTGCGGCGATCTCGAGGTCGTGGGTCGACACCACCAGCGCTGCGCCGGTGTGATCGGCAGCGGCCAGGAGCGCGTCGATGACGTGTTCGCCGAGTTGGTGGTCGAGCTGGCCGGTCGGCTCGTCGGCGAGGATCAGCCGGGGGTTTCCGGCCAGAGCACGGCAGATGGCGACCCTCTGCGCCTGGCCGCCGGATATCTCCTCGGGCAGCTTGTCGGCGAGATCGGCGACCTCGATGAGCTCGAGCGCGGCCAGCGCGGCGACCCTGGCCGCAGAGTCGCGACTCCGGCCGAAGATCAACGGGAGGGCAACGTTCTCAAGCACGCTGAGATCCGGCAACAGGCTCGGGCCCTGGAAGACAACCGCCACCGGGCCGGGGCGAAGCTCGTCGCGCGCTCCTATGGCCGGCCACTCGACGGTTCCCACGGTCGGCTCGTCGAGCCCCGCCATGAGGTGGATCAGCGTCGACTTCCCCGAACCCGACGGACCCGTCAATGCAATCCGGGCGTGCGGGGGGATCTCACAGCTCGTCTGCTGAAGGGCGACCCTCGCGGCGCTGCCCGAGCCCTAGGTTCGGGCAGCGCCGCTGAGGCGCACCAGCGCGCTCCATCGGCGCTCGGGCCCCGCCCCCGAAGTGCCCGGATCCAAGGTCTTCACAGCGTCGGGCGAGATCACGGCGCGTTTCCAGCATCGATCGCCCCATCGCGGAGCCGGATCACGCGGTCCGCCGAGTCGGCCACCCCCGGGTTGTGCGTCACGACGATCACGGCGCCGCCGCCCTCCGCTCGTTCTGAGAGCAGGTCGAGCAATCCGGCCGCAGACTGCTCGTCGAGCTCCCCGGTCGGCTCGTCGCAGAGCAGTAGTGGCGGGTCGTTGACTATCGCGACGGCGAATCCCGCGCGTGCGAGCTCCCCGCCGGAGAGCTGGCTGGGCCGAGCCGAGGCCCGATCGGCGATTCCGACACGCTCCAGGATGCCGGTGCGGAGTTCCGCACCGCCGTTTCGGCCCGCGAGGCGCTGCACAAGGGCGAGGTTGGCGTCAACGTCGAGATGCCCGACGAGGTTGACGCTCTGGAAGAGCATCCCGATCCGGCTCGAGCGAATTCGTGCCCGCTCCTCCTCCGTTCGCCGGGTGAGCCGCTCGCCGGCGACCCGGACGGTTCCCCCGTCGGGCTCGTCGAGCCCGGCAAGGCAGGCGAGCAGCGTGCTCTTGCCCGAACCTGAAGGACCGGTCACCGCGACCGTCTCGCCGCCCTGCACCGCCATCGTGACTCCCCTGAGGGCAAGCGTCTCGTCGTCGCCCGCATGAAAGAAGCGGTAGACGCTCTCGCACTCGACGGTCGCCGTCATGGGGTCCACCGCAGCGAGTCGGTGACGATCATCCAGGGGTCGACGTTGTCGGCCCCCGCCGGGCCGCTGAGCGTCAGCGTCACGAGCCGCCCGTTTCTGAAGAACTCGTACCGCTCGAAGGCGTCGGCGACGCTCTTCCCGGTCACCGGGTCGGCCGGCCCGTTGGCCGTGTACGTGATCAGCAATGCCGCTCCGCCCTGTCGCTGCACGGTCGTGACCTTGCCCGGCTTGAAGCCCGCAACGTTTCCGGTGAGCTTCTGCAGCTCCGCACTTCCCGTGACGGGGGTCGGCGCGCTGCCGGCGGGCGAAGACTCGATCCGGATCGAGTTGAGCTTGTCCGTGAAGGTGATCGCGCCACCCTGGCTCGTCTTCGACCAGCCCTCGGGAACCTTGAGCTCGAAGCCCCCGGTGGGTGGCCTGAAGGCGACGAACGCCTGGTTGTCGGGGATATCTCCGGCGGGGTTCACCTCGGCTCCGTTGGGGTTGACGGTCGTCTGGCCGCCACCTCCGGAGCCACCGCACCCGAGTAGCGCCACAGGTGCGGCGATCACGATCAGGGCGGCTCCCACTGCGATTGGTCGGATCCTCAGTGCCTTGCTCCTTTGTCTGGTCCGGTCATCGAGGCCAAGCTAGGGGCGACTGGGTCACGTCCGGGCCAGGCGAAAGTCAACGCCAGGTCGTGATCGGCGCCCGGCCCTCAGAAGCGCTCGCACCACGCGTTACGGTTGGCCGGTGGACCTTCTGCTGGTCGAGGACGACGAAGCGATCGCCGCAGGCCTCGAGCGTGTGCTCTTCGAACAGGGGTTCTCGATTCGCCGCGCCGGAACCGGGCGGGAGGCGATCGCCGCCGCCACCCCGGGGGTGGGCCTGGTCGTCCTCGACCTCGGGCGTCCCGACCTCGACGGGATCACCGTGTGCCGGGAGCCGCGCCGCACCCGCCCCGACCTGGCGATCCTGATCCTGACGGCGCGCGACCGGGAGATGGATGTGGTCGCCG
>JBBSQE010000252.1:0-2739 GCA_038258095.1 Solirubrobacterales bacterium
CTTCGCTTCCGGAGTGCTCACGGGCGGGATTCTAGGCCGCGGGGAAGCGAACAAGAGTTCGTTTGCCGTCGCACCTGGTCCCTAGGATCGGTTCGTGGCCCGCACCATCGCCCATCTCGACATGGACGCCTTCTATGCGTCGGTCGAGTTGAGGCGCCGGCCGGAGCTGCGGGGGAAACCGGTGATCGTCTGTGGCTCCGGGCCGCGGGCCGTGGTCACGACCGCCAGCTACGAAGCCCGCAAGCTGGCCGGCATCCACTCGGCGATGCCCGCCTCCGTCGCACGCCGCCGCCTTCCCGATGCCGTGTACCTGCACCCGGACTTCGACGCCTACCGCGCGGCATCTCAGCAGGTGATGGAGATCCTGCGCGCGGAGGCCGAGACGGTCGAGGTCGTCGGTCTCGACGAGGCCTACATCGACCTGTCCGGTCTCTATTCCCCGAAGGCCGTGATGCGGCGGATCCAGCGGCGGATCGTGGATGAGCTCGCCCTCACCTGCTCGGTCGGGATCGCCGACAGCAGGATGCTCGCGAAGATCACCTCGGAGCTGGGCAAGCCGAGAGGGCTCGTGACGCTGGGCCGCGAGCAGGCGATCGAGCGGTTCGCCGGTGAATCCCCGGGCCTCGTTCCCGGAATCGGGCCCAAGACGGTTCAGCGTCTGGAGCGAATCGGGGTTCGAACCCTCGCTGATCTCCGCGCCAGGGACGAGGACGAGCTGAAGGAGCGCTTCGGGCCGCGCACCGGCACCTGGCTCCACCGCCGCGCCCGTTTCGAGGACGACACTGAGCTGACGATGAACCGCGAGCGCAAGTCGCAGTCGGTCGAGACGACCTTCGACTTCGACATCCGCGACCCAGCGGAGATGGCGGGTCACGTCGAGAGGCTCTCCCACCAGCTCGCCGAGCGGCTCGCGCCGCGCGGCCTGCGCGGTCGCAACATCGCGATCAAGGTCCGCCTCGACGACTGGACGACAGTCACCCGCGCCCGCACGATCCCCGAGGCGACCGGGGACGGGGAGACGATCGCTGCCGTCGCCCGGGAGCTCCTGACCGAGTACTCCCCCCCACGCCCGGTCCGACTGCTCGGAGTCCGCGTTGCAGCGTTCGAGGCGACGGACGTGGCCGAAACCCCGCCGGCCACCGAGCCCCAGCTCAATCTGGAGCTCGGCGGCGGCTAGGGCGGGTTCGGCCTACTTGGAGGCCAGCAGCGTCACCACGCCGCTGTTGATGCCGAGGGCGTTCTTCGTCGCCTCGGTGAGGTCGTAGTCACGACCCGCGACATAGGGGCCGCGGTCGATGACCGGGACCGTGACCGAGCGGCCGTGGTAGCGGAGGTGGACCTTCGTCCCGCAGGGGAGCGACTTGTTGGCGACACCCATGGTGGTCGGTGTCAGCGTGCCGCCGCAGGCGGTGCCGTTGCCGTACAGCGACCCGCCGTACCACGACGCGACCGCGTAGCGGTAGACCGTGATCCGGCGCACGGGGCCACGGCTGGCGGCGGCCCGGTCGTTCGAGCCGGCGAAGGCGCGCAGGCTGTAGACGCCGGTGCGCTTCGGGGTGAACTTCGCCCCGAAGGTGCCCTTGGCGGACGCCCTGTCCTTGACGACACCCTTGCCGGCACCCCTGGCGAGAACCTTGACGACACGGCTGCCGCCGGGCTTCACCGCTCCGGTGAGGCCGACTGAATCCCCGAGGACGAGGTTGTGGGCGCGGACGTGGAAGGCGGTCCGCGACCGGACCCTGACGGCCTCGGACGTCGACGGGCGGCCTCCTCGCGGAACGGCGCGGTAGGCACCGCTGATCTTGGCCTGGGTGCGGATCCCGTAGCGGCCCCTGCCGTCCGAGCGGGCCTTCTTCACGAATCGCCAGCCGTTGTCGCCGGCCGGCCGGAACTGGACCCGCAGCGCCGAGCCGCGCGGTCCTCGGACGTGGCCGCCGAGCGCGAACTGCTCGCCGAAGTCGACATGCTGGCTGCTGGCGTTCAGCTTGACCCGGCTGGACGTTCCGTGGGCCATCGGGGAAATGGACAGAGCTGTGGCAAGGAGCGCCACCGGCAGCATCGCTGCGGCCGCGGCACGCTTGTGCAGACGACGATTGCGTCGCATTCTTTTCACTCACTTTCAGCTGCCTACGGGGTTAGCTGACGGGCTCGCGGGCGGCGGTATCGGACCGCGGCGCGCTACAGGCGAGGAGCTCGCGGGCGTTGCCCTACTGGGAGCTCTCTGGCCTGATTCGCCCCTGCCACCCACCTCGAGAAGACGGTCGGCGACGGTGGTTCCCCCGTCCGCTCGGGCGCATCGCCCGGCGCGGCTCGGCAGATCGATTTGATCGTACGTATGTTCGAACAGGGCACGCTACGAGGAGTTGAGGAGCACGAGTGTGAGGGGCCTCACGCTGCCAACATCCCTGCAAATGAGGCTTTTTGCCCCCGCAACGCACGGCGCCCGCCGGTCGGGCGGGCGCCTGCGCCGCGGATGCCTTGCGCCCTATGCGGTGGCGGGCTCCTCGCGGCCCTCGTAGCTCTCCTGGGCATCCGGAGCCACGGGGACCTCGCGGCTCGTGTCACTCGAACCCGGAAGCCAACCGAGCCAGCTCGGCAGGTACCAGTTCCAGTCGCCGAGGAGCTTCATCGATGCCGGCAGAAGGACCGCCCGGACCAAGGTCGCATCGATCAACACCGCGCTCGCCAGCCCGACCCCCAGCATCTTTAAGTCGAGCAGCCCGAGGGTGGCGAAGATGC
>JBBSQE010000253.1:0-2722 GCA_038258095.1 Solirubrobacterales bacterium
ACGTCCGGGTCGTCGAAGTAGCCCCAGCAGATGAGATCCGTGTCCCGGTAGCCGACCATGTCGTACCCGGGCAGCTTCTGGAGGAAGAAGTCGTACAGGTCGTCGTGCATCGGCACCGATCGCTTCACGTAGTCGATGTAGCGCATCAGCCGCACGTAGTAATCCGTGCAGGTCTGATGCGTGATGTCGACGCTGACGCCGCCGGGCATGATCGTGGACGGGTGCGTGTGACGCCCACCGAACAGGCAGTACATCTCCCGCGTGTAGCGCGCCACCTGGAGGGTCTCCAGGTAGAAGTCGCCCGTGAACGGGTTCAGCGAGCGCATGATGTCGGCGATCGTCTTGTAGCCGTGGATCGCCGAGCCCGGCGCCGGCGTGTTCTCGGCAGTCGCCAGCAGGGACGGGTTCGTCTCCTTGACCATCTGCTCGCAGAAGTCCACGTTCGCCATGCAGTCGTTGAAGATCGCGTGGTCGAACATGTAGTCCGCAGCCTCGGCGAGGTTGTAACCGAGATCACCGAGCACCGGCGGCTTGACGCCGTAGGCCATGTTCTGGTTCAGGCACGACGTCGTGCAGTGGTTGTCGCCGCAGATGCCGCAGATCCGGCTGGTGATGAAGTGCGTGTCGCGCGGGTCGATGCCCTTCATGAAGATGTCGAATCCCCGGAAGATCATCGACGTCGAGTAGCACTTGTTCACCTTCTGGGCGTCAAAGTCGATCTCCGTGTGGATCCCGAGGCTCCCGACGATGCGGGTTATCGGGTCCCAGGACATCTCCTTGACGGCCACCTTGCTGCCGCTTCGAGGTGTCTCAACTGTTGCCATCTTGTCTTCTCTCCTCTGTCTCTCTTAGTTCTTGTCTGGGGGACCCGGGCTCAGGAGCCGGGGGGCGCGTAGCCGGCCGAGCGCGACTTGTAGCCGGTCGACAGCTGGTTTCCGGGCTTGCGCCAGTCCGGCTCGACGTCGTACTTCCTTCTGATGTTCCGGTGGCGGAAATGGCGGACGATCGGCCCGTAGGTGAACCTGATGATGTTGGCCGCCGCGCCGCCCGCCGTGTCCTCGTCCATGAAGGGCATGTACTTGTCGGGGAAGCCGGGCATCGTGCAGGCCATACAGATGCCGCCGACGTTCGGGCAGCCGCCGAGACCTGACTGCCAGCCGCGGACCGGGACGTTGCACTTGACCACCGGGCCCTTGCAGCCGAGCTTCACGAGACAGCGGTGGTCGGACCCGTACTCGGTCGCGAATTCGCCCTGCTCGGCGAAGCCGGCGCGGTTGCAGCCCTCGCGGACCGTCCGGCCGAAGAGCCATTTCGGGCGCAGCGCCTCGTCGAGCTCCGGCACCGGCGCGCGGCCGGCGAGATGGAGCGCCAGGTAGAGCAGCGCCTCGGTCATGTTGTCGGGCTGCGCCGGGCAGCCGGGGATGCAGACGACCGGCAGGCCGGCCGTGGACTTGAAGTCCCAGCCGAGGTAGTCGGGAAGCCCCATCGCACCGGTCGGGTTGTTCTTCATCGCCGGGATGCCGCCATATGTCGCGCAGGTGCCGACGGCGACGACCGCCGCGGCCTTCGGAGCGAGACGGTCGACCCACTCGTTGGTGGTGATCGGCTGGCCGGTCTCGCGGTTCGTGCCCATCCCGGCCCAGTAGCCCTCGCCGGCGAGCTCCTCGTTGGGGATCGAGCCCTCCATGACCAGGACGAACGGATCGAGCTTGCCCTCCTCGGCGTCATACCACGCCTGCATGAACTCCTCGCCGTTCTCGAAGGCGAGCACGGGGTTGTGGACGATCACCTTCGGCATCCCGGGAATCGCCTGGGTGACGATGTCCTCGAGGCTCGGGTTCACGGCAGAGGTCATGGCGACGGAGTCGCCGTCGCAGCTCAGGCCCGTCGTGAGCCAGAGCACATGTGCCTCGACTGCCTCGGTTGTCGCCTGGTCGGGTACGAACTCCGTTGTCGCCATGTGTCCTCCTGTTGCCTTCTGTTGAGGTTCAGCAGATCCTCGGCAGGGGGTCGCCGACGAGCTGGTCCATGACCCGCCGGCCTCCGAATGCCGTCTCCACGAGCACCATTCCCGGCGGCTCGCCCTTCACTTCTCCGATATCCGTCGCGTCCTCTGATCCCGGCACCGCACGCAGCGCCTCGAGGGCCGCGTCCGCGGCCTCCGGCGCGACGAAGGCGACCAGCCTGCCCTCGTTCGCGACATACATGGGGTCGATGCCGAGCAGCTCGGCCGCGCCGCCGACGGCCGGCTTGACCGGAACGTCGGCCTCGCGAACCGTGATCGCGACCTTCGATGCGCGGGCAAGCTCGTTCAGCACGGAGGCGACGCCGCCGCGCGTCGCGTCGCGCAGGCAGCGAAGGTCGCCTCCGGCTTCGTCGAGAAGTGCGTCGGCGGCGGGCCAGAGGGACCGCGTGTCGGACTCGATCTCGGCGGAGAGATCGAACTCGCCTCGCGCCAGCATGATTGCCGTGCCGTGCTCGCCGATCGAGCCGGACACGATCACCCTGTCCCCGTCGCGGAGGCCACCGGGTGAGAGCACGGCGCGGTCGTCGATCCGGCCGACGCCGCTGGTGCAGATGTACATCTGGTCGCAGGCTCCGCGCTCGACGACCTTGGTGTCGCCGGCGATGATCTCGACGCCGGCAGCTTCGGCTGCCCCGGCGATCGCTTCGACCTCGGCGCGGAGCACTTCCGACGAAAGGCCCTCCTCGAGGATCAGCG
>JBBSQE010000254.1:0-2699 GCA_038258095.1 Solirubrobacterales bacterium
GACCGTGGCGGCGGAGAGATATGTGAGGCCTTTGCCGTGCATCTGTCTTGGTCCGATCTCGGGCGGTCGCCTGGGGCGTTCCCGGTCAGTCCTCGAGTAGGAAGTCGAAGACCGCATAGCCGATGAGGACGAACACCAGATCGTATAGAGCCAGCACCGCCAGCCATGTGCCGAAGCGGTCATAGGCGACACCGCCCATCCGCAGGAGCGGCTCCGAGGCGGAGGTCGCGGCGATCATCAGCGGCACGGAGAGGGGGAGGAGGAGCAGCGGAACGAGGAGATCGCGGGCTCCGGAGTTGACCGCCATGGACGAGATCAGGGCACCGGTCGTCGCCAGGCCGATGTCGGCGAGGAGGATGACCGCGCACAGCGGCCCGAGGGCTGCCGGCGAGTCGAGGAAGAAGATCCCGAAGGCGGGGACGGCCACGGCCTCGAGGACGAGGAGGTAGACCATCAGCGCCGCCGCCTTGGCCATGAAGAGAACGGTGCGGTCGATCGGGGCGAGGCGGATCGCGTCGAAGCCGCCCTCCTCTGACTCGGCGACGAAGAGACGGTTGATGCCGAGGATCGCCGCGAAGAGGAGCGTCGCCCAGAGTACGCCCGAGGCCAGATGACCCGAGAGCTCGGTCCGGTCGAGGCCGAAGCGGAAGATCACGAAGGTGGTGACCGAGAAGAGGACCATGGCCGGCAGCGAGCGGAGCGTGCGCAGCTCGGAGCGCAGGTCCTTCGCCAGGATTGCGACGAGCGCCTGCCGCGAGGGCGTCATCGCGCGTGGGGCGGCCATCTCGTTCATGCCGGCACCCCCGCCGCGGCGGAGCGGATCCCGGCGACGTCGATGGCCCCGGCATCGTGCAGGCCGAGGGGCACGCCGCCGTGGCCGAGCGCGAGGATCCGGTCCGCGCTCCCGAACGCCCGCTCCGGATCATGGGTGACGAGGACCCGGGTCGCCTCACTGCCGGGCCCGATCAGGGCCTGGGCGAGCTCGCGGCCCTCGCGGTCGAGGTTCGAGTCCGGCTCGTCGAGCAGCAGCAGCTCGGGGTGATGAAGCAGGGAGCGGCAGATCGCGATCCTCTGCCGCATCCCGGCCGAGAGGTTCGCGGTGCGCTCGTCGGCCCGGCGCTCGATCGCCATCGCGGTGAGCAGGTCCTCGATCCGCTCCTCACCCTCGCTGCCGGTGATGCCGTGCAGCCGCGCGTGGAAGCGCAGGTTCTCCCGGCCGGTGAGGTCGCGGTAGAGGAGCGCATCGTGGCCCAGGTAGCCGACCCGCCCCCGGAGCTGCCATGCCTCGCCCGGCAGGTCACAGCCGAGCACCGAGAGCCGGCCGCCGCTCGGGCGCAGCAGGGTGGCGAGGATTCTCAGCAGTGTCGTCTTCCCCGATCCGTTCGGGCCGAGGACGAGGAGCGTCTCGCTGGCGTCGAGGGCGAGGCTGACGCCGTCGAGCGCCGGCCGGTCGCCGAAGTCCCGGCGCAGCCCTTCGATCTCAATCGCGGTTGCCATCCCCCGATTGTCGCGCTCTACTTCGATCTGGGGTGTGAGGAGCCGCCCAATCCAACTCGGGGCGCTCGCCCTGGCGGCTGCGATCCTGGCTGCGCTAGGCGTTGCCGGAGCCGCTGGACCGGCCGCTCCGAGGGTCCCCCGAGGGCCCCGGCGCCGGTCCCGGCGGGCGAGCCGGCGCAGGTCCCTGCGTCGTCCGATGCAGACCTGACGCGGTGACGTCGCACGTTCCGCGCCTTCCACTCGCTCCGTCGATCGCACTCGACAAGCCGAACCGCGGGGCGCTTCTGAACGGGGTCCGCCTGCCCGCGCGAGCCCCGATCACGTGACCTGGGATCCGGTTCTCGAGGTCCGTCCCGATCGCGAGGGGCGCCGCTGGGGACGGACACGCTGGTCCGGACCTTCCTGGGGGTCGCGCGTGGGTATCGCGCCGCCAACCCGGACGCTCCGATGCTCGTCGTCGGCGATCTCAGCCGCACCCACGGCGGTGAGTTCGGCCCGCGCTTCGGGGTTCTCGGGCACCAGTCCCACCAAAACGGGCTCGACATCGACGTTTACTACGCGCGGACCGACCGCGCGCTGCGCCCGCCCGCCCGGGTTTCCCAGATCGACCACCACCTCGCGGCCGACCTCCTGCGTCGCATCCTGGCCATCGGCCCGCGGTACATCTTCGTCGGGCCGGACACCGGGCTGAGGGGTCCTCCCGCGTCGTCCAGTCGCTCATTCATCACGACGACCACATGCACTTCGGATACGCAATCCGTGGCCGCTCGCCACTGGCCCGCCGGGAGAGTCAGCCCCGACAGTCAGGCTCAGGCTTTTCCACCCCGCCGGAAGGAGCGGGCGGTGACCTTGATCAGCGGCAGCGCGCCCTCGCGCAGGGCCTCTACGCGCTGGGAGCCCTTGCCGTAGAGGAGCTTCGCCGAGGAGCGGATCGAGTCGGCGAGCGCCTTGTCGTAGGGGTGCCACCACATGTCGGCGGCGAAGCCCGGCTCCCAGGAGATCAGCTTGATGTTGACGCACTCATAGAAGCCGAACTTCGAGTGGGAGCGGCCGATGCCGGAGTCCTTGACGCCGCCCCACGAGCACTGGCCGGCGCCGTGGCTGTAGGAGTGGTCGTTGGTCCAGACCATTCCCGACTCGATCCGCCGCGACCTCCGGTCCGCCTTCTGGCGGTCCGTCGTCCAGATCGAGGCGCCGCGGCC
>JBBSQE010000255.1:0-2688 GCA_038258095.1 Solirubrobacterales bacterium
ACGCCTCGTAGAGATCGAGATCCCCGACCGCGCCAAGTACCTGCGGGTGATCTTCCTCGAGCTGAACCGTCTCCACTCGCACCTGCTCTGGCTCGGGACCACCTCGCTCGACCTCGGTGCGATCTCGATGCTCTGGTACTGCCTCAGGGAGCGGGACAAGGTCCTCGACATGTTCGAGATGGCGACGGGCCAGCGGATGCACACCCGCTACTTCCAGGTCGGCGGCGTCATGGAGGACATCCCCGTCGGGTTCGAGGAGAAGCTCCGCGCGTTCATCGCCGACATGCCCGTTCGCGTCGAGCAGTACCTGGCGCTGCTCGACCGGAACGAGATCTTCCTCCAGCGCACGAAGGGCGTCGGCGCCGTCTCCCGCGAGCGGATGCTTGAGCTCGGCGTCACCGGCCCTCTCCTCCGCGCGGCCGGCGAGCCGTGGGACCTGCGCAAGACGTTCGACTACCTCTGCTACCCGGAGATGGACTTCGATGTCCCGGTCGGCACGGTCGGCGACACCTACGACCGCTTCCGGGTACGGCTCGCCGAGATGGTCCAGTCGGTGCGGATCATCGAGCAGGCGCTCGACGGCCTCCCCGAGGGCCCATATATCTCTGACGACCGCAAGTACGCCCTGCCTCCCCGTTCGGAGCTCTCGACCTCGATGGAATCCCTGATCCACCACTTCAAGCTCGTCACCGAGGGCTTCCGGGTTCGTCCCGGCGAGATCTACTACTCGGTCGAGTCTCCTCGCGGCGAGCTCGGCTGCTTCATCCTGGCCGACGGCTCCTCGAAGCCCGCCCGCGTCCACTTCCGCGACCCGTCCTTCGTCAACCTCCAGTCCTTCCGCGACATGGCGGTCGGCGGGTACGTGGCCGACCTGATCGCGAACCTCGCAATGCTCGACCCGATCCTCGGGGGGGTGGATCGATGAGCCGCGATCACATGACGTTCGGCGGGCGACGCGGCAGCGACCGTCCCGCGACCTCCGGCTCGCGCTTCTCCGTTCGTTGTGGGATTGAGGGTGCTATAGCGCCGCTAATCCGACAACCATCGACAGAAGCGGAGTCCATCGATGGCTGACGGCAACGGAGGTTCACTCAAGTCGCCGAGCGAGTCGGGCACACCCGCCTTCGGCGAACAGGGCTCGCGCGAGCTCGGAGAGCCGGCGGCGATCTCCACCGCTCCCGAGGCGGTGTCGCGCGCGGACGGTAGCGCCGGCCTCCCCCTCGACCCCGCCCTCGTCTCCGGCCGGGATCCCCACGACGATGCCGAGCAGATCCCCGAGCTCCACGAGGTCGATTGCCCGCCGGCGATGCGTGAGGAGATCGAGCAGCGGATGGCGCTCTACCCCGACAAGCGCTCGGCGTCGATTCCCGCGCTCTGGGCCGTGCAGCGCACCTACGGTTGGTGCACGCCGGAGGGCATCCGCCAGGCTGCCGCGGTCATGGGTGTGACGCCTGCCTACCTCGAGTCGGTCGCGACCTTCTACGACCTGCTGCGCACCGAGCCGTCCGGTGAGCACCAGGTCCTCGTCTGCACCAACATCTCCTGCTGGATGCGCGGAGGGGACGAGCTCCTGGAAGCCTTCTGCAGGGCCGCCGGGGCAGACCCGCACGAGGCCGGCCATGGCGGGGCCGTCTCCGCCGACGGCAAGGTCCTGATCTCCGGCTTCGAGTGCCTTGGTGCCTGCGACCTCGCTCCGATGGCGTCCGTCGACGAGCGCTACTTCGGCCCCCTGGAGACGACCGATGCGGCGACGGCCGTCGCCCAGCTGCGCGACGGCGGCGACATCCTCCCGGAGCGCGCGCTCGAGCAGCGTGGGTTCGCGGGAGGCGTCGACCCGGATGCCGACAGGCGCGCGGACAAGGTCGCGGCCGGCGACGAGAACGGGGATCAGGGATGAAGGGAGAGACGCGCATCCTGCTGCGCCACGGCGACGAGGCCGACCTCCACGAGATCGACACCTACCGTCGCCTCGGCGGCTACGAGACGCTGCAGGCCGTCTTCCGCGACCGCGAGCCCGACGAGCTGCTGACCGAGCTCGAGGCCTCCGGCCTGCGCGGTCGTGGCGGCGCCGGGTTCTCGATGGGCAAGAAGGCCTCCTTCCTCCCCCGCGGGGACATGGCGAAGTACCTGTGCTGCAACGCCGATGAGTCCGAGCCGGGCGCCTTCAAGGACCGCGAGCTGATGCAGCGCAACCCCCACCAGCTGATCGAGGGCATCGCGATCGCCGCCCTGGCCGCCGACGCCGGCCACGCCTTCATCTTCATCCGCGGCGAGTACGACCTCCAGGGGGACATCCTCGATGCCGCCGTGACCGAGGCCTACGAGGCCGGCTTCCTCGGCCGCAACATCCTCGGCAGCCACTTCGACCTCGAGCTGGTCGTCCACCGCGGCGCCGGCGCCTACATCTGCGGGGAGGAGACGGCGCTGCTCGACGCGCTCGAGGGCAAGCGTGGCAACCCGCGCCTGAAGCCTCCGTTCCCCGCGGTGCAGGGCCTCTACGGCGGCCCGACCCTGATCAACAACGTCGAGACGCTCTCCAACGTCCCCCACATCGCCCGCAACGGCGCCGAGTGGTTCAAGGGCTTCGGGACGGAGCAGTCACCGGGCACCAAGGTCGTCTCGATCTCCGGCTGCGTCCCGCGCCCGGGCAACTCCGAGGGGGAGCTCGGCAGTCCGCTCCGCGAGCTG
>JBBSQE010000256.1:0-2660 GCA_038258095.1 Solirubrobacterales bacterium
AGCCGGCCCTCGACCTCCTCGCGGGCGTGGAAAAGCCGGGGATTGAGGCGAACCCGGTTGAAGTAGCGCGAGAGGGCCCCGACATTCGGAGAGATCGACATCCCGTTGTCGTTGACGACCATCACCATCGGCGTCTGGAGCCCGCCGGCCGCGTGCATCGCCTCGTAGGCAACGCCGCCGGTCAGCGCCCCGTCGCCGATCACCGCGACGACCCGCCCGTCCTCCCCCACCCCGTGGCGCATCGCCTCCTTCAGGCCCACGCCGTAGCCGATCGACGTCGACGCGTGGCCGGCCCCCATGATGTCGTGCTCGGACTCGAAGATCGAGCAGAACGGCGCCAGGCCCTCGTACTTGCGGATCGTTGACAGCTCGTCGCGGCGGCCGGTGAGGATCTTGTGCGGGTAGGCTTGGTGGCCGACATCCCAGAGGATCTTGTCCCGCGGCGAGTCGAGCAGGCTGTGGAGGGCGACCGAGAGCTCGCAGGTACCGAGGTTGGCGCCGAAATGGCCGCCGATCTCACCGATCACATCGATGATGTAGGCGCGCATCTCGTCGGCGACCTGCGTCAGCTCGGCATCGTCGAGACCGTGGAGGTCCGACGGCGAATCGATCGTCGGGAGGAGCGGCTGGCGTTGCTTTTCTTCGGTCATTCGTGTCTCGTGAATATGTAGTCGGCTATCCGCTGGAGGTCGTCGCTGCCGGCTTTCGCCTCGGCCAGCGCCTCCAGCGCCTTGGCGTGGGACTCGGCGGCGAGCTCACGGGCCCGCTCGAGGCCGAAGAGGCTGACGTATGTGAGTTTGCCATGTCGTTCATCTGAACCCTGGGGCTTGCCGAGCTCCTCGTCGGAGCCGGTTACGTCGAGGATGTCGTCGACGATCTGGAAGAGGACGCCCAGCTCCGCCGCAAAACGGCGGTACGGGATTGTCCCAGCTTCGTCGAGACCTTCCAATACCAATACAACGCCGACGCTCGCGGCGATCAATCCACCGGTTTTCAGAGCATGCAGCGCGCGCAGCCCGTCGGCGTCGAGCTCCGCCGAGACGACATCGACGTACTGGCCGCCCACCATGCCGCGGACGCCGGTGGCGCCGGCCAGCTCGGCAAGCCCGGCGAGGACTCGGTCGGGCGGCCCGGGCTGCAGGCAGAAGAGGCGCATGGCCTCGGCAAACAGCCCGTCGCCCGCGAGAATCGCCACGTCCTCCCCGAACTGCTTGTGGGACGTCGGGCGGCCTCGGCGAAGGTCGTCGTCGTCCATGGCCGGCAGGTCGTCATGGATCAGCGAGTAGGTATGGATCAGCTCGATGGCACTTGCAGCCGGGAGGAATTGCTCGGGATCGGCGCCGACGGCCCGCGCCGTTGCGAGAGTCAGCACCGGGCGGATCCGCTTTCCGCCCGCGAGCAGCGAGTAGCGCATCGCCTCCGCGAGCCCGGCGGTCGCCTGATCCTCGGCGAAGGCGACCTCGGCGAGATGCGAGTCGACAAGCTCTCGCAGCTCCTCGGGGTAGCTCAATCGGATCCCTCGCGAAGGAGCCGCGTTGCTTCTTCGACGGCCTCCGACGTCAGGGAGGCCGCCTCGCGCGTCATCTCCGAGGCCTCCTCGTCGGACACGTCGGCGGCCTCGAGCCGCGCGGTGATCGCGTCGAGGCGCTCGGTGATGACGCGCAGGCGGGACGCCGGCTGTGGACCCTCGCCCTGTGGGCCGTCGGTCAAGAGACCCCTTCCGCGCCGGCGAACCCCGGCTCGCGAACGACGGCGCCGAGGATACCGTTGATGAACGCCGGAGCGTCCGCGCCGCAGTAGCCCTTGGCCAACTCGATCGCCTCATTGATCGCCACCTCCGCCGGCACATCCTCGCGGTGGGACATCTCGAAGAGGGCGACGCGAAGGATGTTGCGCTCCAGGGGGGCAATCCGGTCGAGCGTCCAGCCCTGCGCGATGCGGCCGATCGTCTCGTCGAGCTCGGGCATCGCCGCTTCGACGCCTTCCGCGAGCTCACGGGTGTAGCTGCGCGACCCATTGATCAGGTCGCCGAGGGGCCTCCCCGTCACGTCGCGCTGGTAACAGGCGAAGACTGCGTCGCGACGCTGGTCTGAGCGGCGCAAGCGGTCCCCCTCCTACGCTCGCGAGACGTACTCGCCGGTGCGCGTGTCGACCCGCACCCGCTCGCCCTCCTCGATGAAGAGCGGCACCTGGACGGTCACGCCGGACTCGAGCGTTGCGGGCTTGGTGCCCCCGCCCGAGGCGGTGTCGCCGCGAAGTCCGGGGTCGGTTGCGGTGATGGCCATCTCGATCGCGCTCGCCACCTGGACCTCGGAGGGACGTTCGTCGACGAAGAGGACGTCGACCTCGTCGTTCGCCAGCACCCACTTCATGGCTTCACCGGCGAGGGCGCGCTCGATCTCGATCTGCTCGTAGTCGCTGGTGTCCATGAACACGGCTGTCTCGCCCGCGTCGTAGAGGTACTGCATCTTTCGGGACTCGGTCCGAACGGGCCGAAACTTCTCTCCGGCGCGGAAGGTCTTGTCGATCACCGAGCCGTCGGAGAGGCGCCGCAGCTTCGACCGCACGAACGCTGCGCCCTTGCCGGGCTTGACGTGCTGGAAGTCGATGATGCGGAAGATGACCCCATCGATCTCGATGTGGGTGCCGTTCTTGAACTG
>JBBSQE010000257.1:0-2549 GCA_038258095.1 Solirubrobacterales bacterium
GAGCGCTGAGCCTAGACCCGCTCAATGATCGTTCCGGTCCCGATCCCGCCGCCGCAGCACATCGTGACGAGGCCGGTCTCCTTGTCGGAGCGCTCCATCTCGTGCAGGAGGGTCGTGATCAGGCGGGCTCCGGTCGATCCGAGCGGGTGACCGAGAGCGATCGCGCCGCCGTTGACGTTGACGCGGTCCATGTCGGGATCGAGCTCGCGGCGCCAGGCGGCGACGACGGAGGCGAATGCCTCGTTGATCTCGACGAGGTCGATGTCGTCCATCGTCATCCCGTTGCGCTTCAGCAGCTTCTGCGTGGCCGGAATCGGGCCGGTCAACATGATCACCGGGTCGACGCCGACGCCGACCTGATCGACGATCCGGGCGCGCGGCTTCAGGCCGAGCTCGTGGGCCTTGTCGCGGGTCATCACCAGCACGGCGGCGGCGCCGTCTGAGATCTGCGACGAGTTGCCGGCCGTGATCGTCCCGTTCTCCTTGAAGACGGTCTTGAGCTGCGAGAGCGTCTCCAGGTTGGTGTCGGGACGGATGCCCTGGTCGGTCGTGTAGGTGTCGCCGTTGACCTTGTAGGGGGCGATCTCACGCTCGAAGCGGCCCTCCTCGGTCGCCTTCGCGGCGTTGACGTGGGAGCGCATGCCGATCTCGTCGAGCTCCGAGCGCGGGACCTCCCACTTCTCGGCGATCATCTCGGCGGAGATGCCCTGGGGGACCAGGTCGTAGTGCTCCAGGAGCTCGGGGCTGAACGCGTACCCGTGCTCGGACATGACCTGCATGCCGTCGGCGAAGGAGATGTGGCCCATGTGCTCGACGCCGCAGCCGATCGCGACGTCGTTGACGCCGGAGGCGACGAGCGCCGCAGCGAAGTTGACGGCCTGCTGCGCGGAGCCACACTGGCGGTCGATGGTCGTCGCCGGGGTCTCGATCGGGAGGTCGGCGGCGAGCCAGGCGTTCCGACCGATGTTCATGCCCTGCTCCCCGAACTGCTGGACGCAGCCGGTGACGACGTCCTCGACGTCCGAGCCCTCGATGCCGGCCCGCTCGATCAGCGCCTTGTAGGTGTGCGAGAGGAGGTTCGAGGCGTGCTCGTCCTTGTAGTAGCCCTTCTCAGCGTGCCCACGACCGATCGGCGTTCGCACTGCCTCCACGATCACGACCTCGCGGCCGCCAAAAGTCCCGTTCTGCTCCGCCATGTGCTGCCTTTCGTCGTCTCTCTCTGGAAAAGTTGAATTGCGCGCGGCACCGGGGCCGCGGACAGCGAAGGATAACCGGATTGACTGGCCGATCAGCCAGGGGTGGCGATCGCCCCCGAACAGGTAGGTTGCCGTGCCGGTGAGCCCAGGTGCCTCCTACACACGCCCGGCCGTCGCGGGAAGCGGGACCATCGCCTGCGGGCTGGCCGCCACGGCGACCGCGGCCGCGGAGACCTTCCTGCTCGCCCGCTCCGATGCCTCCGCGTCGAAGGCCGAGGAGGCTGCCGTCGAGGCCTGCGGGCGGATCGAGGGAGCCGATCCGGCCCGTCTCCAGATCACCACCGAGATCGGCGACCTCGAGGAGTGCGACCTGATCACGGAGGCGATCGTCGAGGAGCGTGATGCCAAGGCGAGTCTCATGAAGGAACTCGGCGAAACCGCGGCCGGCGCCGACCTGGCGACGACCACCTCGTCGCTCTCGGTCGGAGAGATCGGAGAGTTGTCGGGCCACCACACCCGCGTCTTCGGCCTGCACGTCTTCAACCCGGTCCCGATGATGAAGCTCGTCGAGCTGTGCTTTCCCTACAGCGTCGGCTCCGAGGTTCGCGATCGGGCGCTCAACTGGTGCGGCCAGCTCGGCAAGACGGCGGTTGAGGTGCCGGACATGGCCGGCTTCGTCGTCAACCGGCTCCTCTTCCCCTATCTCTTCGATGCGGTCAGGACCCTGGAGGACACCCAGATGAGCGCCGGCGAGATCGATTCCTGCATGACCCTCGGAGCCGGCCACCCGATGGGCCCCCTGGCCCTCCTCGACTTCGTCGGGATCGACGTTGCCCAAGCGATCGGAGAGACGCTGTACGCGGATTCGGGGGAGGAGCCCCACCGGCCGCCGGAGGTGCTCGGCGAGATGATCGCGGGAGGACGCCTCGGCCGCAAGTCCGGCGGCGGGTTCTACGACTATGACTGAGGGCCGCGGTTCCGCGGAACTGCAGACGTGCGCCTTCTGACTCACTTCCGTGCGCGTTTCGCCTGAATCCGCGCGTCCTTTGCGCGTTTCGCGGTTCCGCGGAACCGCCCGACGGATACCACCCCCTACGCCGCCAGTTGGTCTCCCCCGCCTCGCCCCGTCAGGTCCCAGATCACGTCGGCCTCCGAGATTCCCTGGCGCCGGGCTGCGGCCATCACCTCTTCCCAGGGCAGCGCCGCCTCGGGGAGGTCGTCCCAGCGGGCCAGGTCGAGCGCCTCGACCGCTCCTTGCAGGGCCGGGCCGAGGTGCTCCTCGGCTTGAAGCAGTGCTCTCAGGACCTCGAGCTGCTTGTCACTCAAACGCACAACCCACATCGGCGCACCTCC
>JBBSQE010000258.1:0-2535 GCA_038258095.1 Solirubrobacterales bacterium
AAAAGGGCCGCAGCGACCGTCAGAGCTGTGAGTAGGGCTGAGCGCACGCGGCGCGCATCATATTGTCTGCCGCACCTGATGGCTCTCGTGCGACCCGACGACTTCCGTGGAACGATGGCTCTGCTGCCGACCGGGGTCACCGTCATCAGCGCCCACGGGGACTCAGGACCGGCCGGCGCGACGGCCAACGCGGTCGCCTCGCTCTCCCTCGATCCGATGCTGATGCTGGCCTGCCTCGACCGCGGGTCGCGGACTCTCCTCGCCGTCCAGGCGGCCAACCGCTTCGGCGTCAACGTCCTCGCCGCGGGCCAGGAGGATGGGGCCCGCGCCTTCGCCACCAAGGCCCCGGTCGCCGAGAAGTGGGACGGCATCGAGTGGTCCGAGTCATCGCGAGTCCCGAAGATCGAGGGCTCCCTCGTCTGGGTCGCCTGCGAGCTCCGCGACGTGATCGCCGGCGGCGACCACGTGATCATCACCGGGGCCGTCCAGGCCCTGGAGACGGCCGGCGACGGACAGGCGCTGCTGTTTCACCGGGGTCGTTACGACGCGCTGCCGGACTGACCCCACACGGTTGGAATCCGGCACATCTGCTCCGCAAGCACAGTCTTGCTCGCAGAAGCACCGAATCCCAACCGTGCCCACTCAGCGGATACGCGAGATTCGGCTCCTGCGTTGTCGCCGGTGAAGCTCAGAACGCGGCGCTCGTGAACGCTGCTCGCAGCGCCAGGAACAGGATCACCAGGGAGCTCACGGTCATGATTCCCATCTCGCGGCGGACGATGGCCAGGGCGATGGTCCGCTGGTCTTCGGGGGCAAGGGTGTCGAAGTCGCGGTCACCGATCTCCTGGTCGGCCGCGCCGACGCGAGCCGCCTCCGCTAGGAGGGACACTGGCAGCGGCAGCAGGCCGTAGACGTAGTGGAGGGCGTCGCTCGACTCGTGCCCGGTCGACACGAGGATGCCACCGAGCGCGATCTGGATGAAGACCGAGAGCTGCGCCGCCCGGAGCAGATACCAGAAGGGGATGGACGGGCGTTTGCGCACCCAGGCGATCCCGCCGACGGCCCCGGCAGCCAGATTCAGCAGCACGACAGAGCATCCTGTGACGAGGTGCAGGGCTACCAACTGAATCCCGTCGGATTTGGTCGGGATTTTCCCATTCTCATGCGGAATATCACTATGTAGCGATCTGTCACAAAGCGGGTATAACAAGCCCCTGATGAAGGCGCGCACATGCTGAAGGGTTATCTGCCGATCCTGGTCTTCGCCGCTCTCGGAATCGGGGTCGGCGGAGCGTTCACGATGTTGAACCACGTCGTCGGCCGCAAGGTCACCAAGCAGCCGCGCGTGAACGAGCGGCTCAGCGATCCGTACGAGTGCGGGCTGCCCGTCGAGGTCACGAAGACGTTCCGCTTCGGGATCAGCTTCTACCTGGTCGCGATGCTCTTCATCCTGTTCGACATCGAGGTCGTCTTTCTCTATCCGGTCGGCGTGATCCTCAACGTCGCCGACAGCGTCTTCGTTCTGGTCGAGGTGATCCTCTTCATCTTCCTTTTGACCCTCGCCCTCGTCTACGTCTGGCGCAAGGGAGCCCTCGATTGGAAATAGAACGCCGTCAGGGCATCCGCGCGCTCTCGCCGCTCGAGCAACCCAAGTCACCCGAGGACCTGCGGGCCCGCCAGCTCAGCGCCCGGGAGATGCTCCGCGGTGACCTCGACGACGCCGACCTGGAGGCCTACGTCGAGGAGCGCGTGATGATGACGACGCTCGACAAGGTCCTGAACACCGCCCGCGCGAACTCGATCTTCCCGATGACCTTCGGCCTCGCCTGCTGCGCGATCGAGATGATCTCGCTCGTCGGCGCCCGCAACGACATGGCCCGCTACGGGGCCGAGGCCCTCCGCGCGTCTCCCCGCCAGGCGGACCTGATCATCCTCTCGGGCCGAGTGTCGATCAAGATGGCCCCGGTCATCCGCCGGCTTTACGACCAGATGCTGGAGCCGAAGTGGGCGATCTCGATGGGCGCCTGCGCGTCGTCGGGGGGGATGTTCTCCAACTACGCAATCGTGCAGGGCGCCGACAGGTTCATGCCGATCGATGTCCACGTGCCCGGCTGCCCTCCCCGACCGGAGGCCTTCTTCCACGGCTTCATGAAGCTCCAGGCCCAGATCATGGGCAACCCCGAGCAGGGTTGGCGTGCCAGGTACGCGGCCGAGGGCACCGAGGAGTGGGCGCGCGGCGGCCCGGCCAGCCGGCCGAACCCCGAGCAGGCCGAGGCATACCGCGAAGCGCGCGAGCTCCTGGACCGGTCCAATGCCTGATGCGCCCGGCCTCGAGCTGATCCGCGGCGAGATCAACGACCGCCACGACGGCGCCGTGCTCGACACGACGTTCGACGCCGGGCAGGGGGCCCTGGTGGTCGACCCCGGCCAGATCCTCGACGTCCTCACCTGGCTGAGGGAGACACCGGGCCAGGAGTACACCTTCCTCTCGAGCCTCCACGGCGTCGACTACCTCCCGGCCGAGCCGCGCTTCGG
>JBBSQE010000259.1:0-2399 GCA_038258095.1 Solirubrobacterales bacterium
AAGAGGATACAGGCCCACTCGAACTTATCGGAGGAGAGAGATGCCAACCTTTGTGATGCTCACCAACCTGACCGCCGAAGGCGTGCGGACGATGAAGAACAACCCCTCACGCGTGAGTGAGGTCAACCGCGAGGTCGAGCAGATCGGGGCAAAGGTCATCGACCAGTACGCGACCCTCGGTCAGTACGACTTCGTGACGATCATCGAGGCTCCCGACGCGAAGACGATGGCCAAGGTCTCCGTCGAGCTCGGCTCACGGGGAACCATGACCACGCAGACGCTGACCGCGATGTCTGCGGACGAGCTGACCGGCGCCCTCTAGTCGACCGACGCACCGAGCGGCTTGCGGATACTCGTAATCGGAGGGGGCGGTCGCGAGCACGCGATCGTCCGGGCGCTCGGGCGCTCGCCCCACTCGCCGGATCTCCTCTGCGCCCCGGGCAACGCGGGCATCGCGGCTGACGCCGAGTGCCTGCCGAGGGTAGCCGGCGACCCCGCATCGATCGTCAACGCCGCGAGGGAGGGCGGCGCCGACCTCGTCGTGATCGGGCCGGAGGCGCCGCTCGTCGCCGGCGCCGCCGACGCGCTCGAGGCCGCCGGCATCCCCGCCTTCGGACCGAGCGCCGCCGCGGCCGGGCTGGAGGGCTCGAAGGCGTTCGCAAAGGAGTTGATGACCGAGGCGGGAGTGCCGACGGCATCCCACGTGCTGCTGCGCAGCCGCGAGGAGGCGCTCGACCATCTCTCGCGTGCCTCCTACCCGGCCGTCCTCAAGGCCGACGGGCTCGCCGCCGGCAAGGGTGTCGTCATCTGCTCCTCTGAGGCCGAGGCGCGGGATGCGGTCGAGATCTTCTTCACCGAGCGGCGCTTCGGCGAGACGCCGGTCGTGCTCGAGGAGTTTCTCGACGGAGAGGAGCTCTCCCTGCTGGTCCTCTGCGACGGCGAGAACGTCGTGCCCCTGGCCCCCGCTCAGGACTACAAGAGGATCTTCGACGGAGATGAGGGTCCCAACACCGGCGGCATGGGCAGCTACTCGCCGGTGCCCGGCTTCGAGCGCGGACGGGTCGAGGAGCTCGCGGAAGCGGTCCACCAGCCGATCGTCGACCTGATGGCCCGCCGCGGCACTCCCTTCCACGGCGTCCTCTACGCAGGCCTGATGCTGGGGCCGAACGGGGCGAAGGTGCTCGAGTTCAACACTCGCTTCGGAGATCCCGAGACGCAGGCGGTGTTGCCCAGGCTCCGGTCCGACCTCGTCGATCTATGCCTCGCCGCGCGGGAGACCGGCGGGCTGGCCGGAGTCGACGCGGAATTCTCGGAGGACTGGGCGGTGACGCTCGTGCTGGCCTCCGCCGGTTACCCGGAGAGCTCGTCGAAGGGTGATGTCATCACCGGCGTCGAGGCCGCGGCCGCGCTCGCCGAGGTGACCCACGCGGGCACCGCGGAGCGTAACGGCGACCTGGTGACGGCGGGAGGTCGCGTCCTCAACGTGACGGCGCTCGGAGCCGGGCCGACCGAGGCGCGCGAGCGCGCATACGATGCGGCGCGACTGATCAAATTCGACGGGATGCAGATCCGTTCCGACATCGCCGAGCGCGCGGTGGAGCGGGTCACCCAGGACTGAGCCGAACCGATGGAGGACGCAACCGAGATGCCAGAAGCGCCGGAGCCGGGGCGGGCGGAGCCCGCCGGAGTCGTCGGCGACCCCCGTGACGAGGGGCGCCCGGCCGGAACGCAGGTCGAGACCCAGGTCGAGGAGGCCTTCGAGGACATGCCTGTCGATGCCCCCCTGGTCGGGATCATCATGGGCTCGAAGAACGACATGCCGAAGATGGAGGCCGCGGGCAAGGCGCTCGAGGAGGCGGGGATCCCGTTCGAGGTGCGCGTGATGAGCGCCCACCGCGACCCGGAGACGGTCACCGACTACTGCACCAACGCGAAGATGCGAGGCCTGCGGGTCATCATCGCCGGAGCGGGCATGTCCGCCGCGCTCCCCGGCGTCGCCGCCGCCCACACCGAGCTGCCGGTGATCGGCGTTCCGATCCTCGGCAAGTCGCTGGGAGGGCTCGACGCGCTTCTCTCGGCTGTCCAGATGCCGCCGGGGATCCCGGTCGCGTGCGTGGCGATCGACGGCGCGAAGAACGCCGGCGTGCTGGCCGCGCGGATCATCGACTGCTGAGCCGGCGGGCCGAGCGGGGCTTCAGGAGAGGATGACCTCGGCATCGCGCTGAGGCGTGTCCGTGATCCCACGCCGGGTCACTCCCTCGGCGGCGCCGGTCGCGTGGAAGCTGCGCCGGCGGAGGAGCTCACGTAGGACGACCTTCATCTCGAGCTGGGCGAACGAAGCGCCGATGCACCTTCGAGTGCCTCCACCGAACGGGATCCACGTGTACGTGCCTGGTGCC
>JBBSQE010000260.1:0-2382 GCA_038258095.1 Solirubrobacterales bacterium
CGACGCTCCGCTCGCTGACCTTCGTCCTGCCCTCGGGGACGGTGATCGACACCGCCGCTCCGGACGCCGCCGAGCGGTTCGCCGCGGCGGAGCCTGATCTCGTCGCCGGCCTGGAGGCGATCCGCGACGAGATCCGTGCCGACGAGGAGCTGTCGGCCAGGATCCGCCGCAAGTTCGAGATCAAGAACACGACCGGTTACCGGCTCTGCGCATTCCTCGACGAAGACGAGCCTCTGCGGATCTTCATGCGGCTGATCGTCGGCTCCGAGGGCACGCTCGCCTTCATCGCCGAGGCGGTCATGGAGACCGTGCCACAGCCCGCGCTGACGACAACGTCCTGGATCCACTTCGCTGACATCGACGCGGCGATCGCGCCCGTGTCGGATCTCGTCGCGGCCGGAGCGAGCGCCGTCGAGTTGATGGTCGCGCCGGCGCTCCTCGTGGCCGCCTACAACATCGACGGGACCCCGGAGGAGTGGAAGGAGCTCGATCCCTCGACCGCCGTCCTCCTCGTCGAGTTCGGCGCCGACACCGAGGACGAGCTCGCCCGGCTTCAGGCGAAGGGCGAGGAGGTCCTCGAGGGCCACGAGCTCCTCCGGCCGTCCGCGTTCAGCCGCGACCTCGAGCACATCGAGATGAGCTGGCGCGTGCGCGAGGGGCTGCACGGGCTGATCGGCCGACTGCGCCTGCCGGGCACTGCGCTGATCGTCGAGGACGTCTGCGTCCCGCCGGAGCGGATCGCCGAGGGCGCAAAGGATCTCCAGGCGCTGCTCACCGAGCACGGCTTCCTGCCCGGCGTAGCCGGACACGCGTCGGCCGGGAACCTTCACTTCATGCTCACGCCTGACTTCGCGAAGTCCGAGGACCTCGAGCGCTACGAGGCGTTCATGGGCGGCCTGGTCGAGTTGGTGATCGGGAAGTACGACGGGTCCTTGAAGGCCGAGCACGGGACCGGCCTGAACATGGCCCCCTACGTCGAGCGCGAGTGGGGCGAGGAGGCGACGGAGCTGATGTGGCGGGTCAAAGGCCTCGCGGATCCGGAGAACGTCCTCTCTCCCGGAGTCGTCCTCAACCGGGACTCGGAGGTCCACCTCCGCAACCTGAAGACGACGCCGGAGATCGAGGAGGAGGCGACGGCCTGCGTCGAGTGCGGCTTCTGCGAGCCGGTCTGCCCGAGCCGAAACATCACGACGACCCCGCGCCAGCGGATCGTCCTACGCCGGGAGATGGCGCGACAGCCGGCCGGGTCGCCGGTCTTGGGCGCCCTGCTGGAGGAGTTCGAGTACGACGTGCTTGAGACGTGCGCCGCGGACGGAAGCTGCCGCATGGCGTGCCCCGTCGGCATCGACACCGGCAAGCTGGTCAAGCGGCTGCGCGCCCAGCAGCACACCGAACGCGCCGAGAAGGTCGCACTCGGGGTCGCGAAGCGCTGGGACCGCGTCGAGCGCTCGGCGCGCAGCGGCCTGCGGGTCGGCAAGGCGATCGAGCGGGTCGGCGGCGAGGTCCCGCTGCGCGGGGTCACCCGCAGTGCCCGCGCGGCGCTCGGCAGCGAACTGGTCCCCGAGTGGAGTGAGGCGATGCCCACGCCGGCCGCCCCGGGCCTGCCGGACACGACCCGCGTCGGAGCTGCGGCCGTCTACTTCCCCGCCTGCATCAACCGGATCTTCGGGAGGGCGGGCTCGAACGGTTCGGGACCGCGGCCGAGCCTGCCGCAGGCGCGCGTCGAGGTGTCGCGGCAGGCCGGGACGCCGGTCTGGATCCCCGACGACGTCGCCGGCACCTGCTGCGGGGTTCCCTGGAGCTCGAAGGGCTACGCCGAGGGCAGCGCCTATAAGGCCAATGAGATGTTCGAGCGGCTGTGGCGCTGGTCGGACGGAGGTGCACTGCCGATCGTCATCGACGCGTCGTCCTGCACGCATGGCGCCGCCGACCCGGTCGAGGGCGCCTTGAGCGAGCGCAGCCTCGAGCGCCACGGAAAGCTCGAGATCATCGACTCGATCGCCTGGGCGAGCGATCACCTCCTGCCCGGCCTCGACATCACCCGCAAGGTCGCGACGGCCACCGTCCACCCGACCTGCTCGGCCCGCCACCTTGGCCTGGCACCGCGCCTCGCGAAGCTCGCCGGGGCGATCGCCGAGGACGTCTACGTGCCGCCGTCGGCCACCTGCTGTGGGTTCGCCGGGGACCGCGGGCTCCTCCACCCGGAGCTGACGGAATCGGCGACCGCCGAGGAGGCGGCCGAGGTCACCTCACGCGACTTCGACGCCCACCTCTGCTCGAACCGAACCTGCGAGATGGGCCTCGAGCAGGGCACCGGCCGCGAGTACGAGTCGTTCGTCTTCCTGCTGGAGGAGCTGACCCGGGATTGAGGCCGGTGGATTC
>JBBSQE010000261.1:0-2372 GCA_038258095.1 Solirubrobacterales bacterium
CCGAGGCTCTCGCCCATCGTGTGGCCGGTGATCTTCGGGAACCAGTAGTGGAGCGCGGCGAAACCGCCGAACACGCCGCACCCGATCAGGGTGAAGTGGGTCGCGGCGCTCGCGTCCGTGGTGTCCCCCAGCTGCCAGGCGACGGCGACCATCGACTGGCCGATCTCCGAGGCGAGGCCGACGGAGGCGATCGAGACCGCGCCGAGCGCGAACAGGAGCGGTGCGCGCATCCGGAGGGTCCCGCCGACGAGGGTGGCGAGGACGTTGAAGATCACGAGGCCGATCGGGGCGATCAGTGCCAGCGACATCAGCCTGGCGAAGTACATCCAGGCGATCGAGATCGGGGCCGTCAGCATGTTCTGCATCCAGGCGAGGGTCCCGAGGACGGCGATCGCGGCCAGCGACCGGGCGACCGCACGGCGGTGAAACAGCGGACGCCTGGCGAACGTCGGGACGATCTCGGCGACCGTGGCCAGCGCCGTGATCAGCGCGGTCACATAGACGCCCGTGAAGAAGATCCAGCTCATATGCTGCCAGAGAAGCGGGGCTCCGCCGGAGTCCGCGGCGAAGAAGACGCCGTCGAAGTGGCGGTCGATCATCACCATCGTCAGCGCGGCGACGAGGATCGGACCGATCACGAGCATCAGCCACGAGCAGATCGCCCCCGCCCAGGAGAAGATCGGCATCCGTCGGTACGCCATGCCCGGAGCACGGCTGAGCCGGATCGTCGTGACGAGGTCCATGGCGATGAAGATGAAACCGAGGGTCACGAGGCCGGTGGCGACCGGCCAGACGTTGGCGCCCCCGTCCGGTGAGAAGGCGTCCTCGGTGAGGGGGGAAAGCGGGTTGACGCCGTCCCCCGGGGGCGTGAAGAGGAAGGAGAGGTAGAGGATGAACGCTCCGGCGATGAAGAGCCAGATTCCGGTCTGCCCGACCCGTGGCAACGCGGTTGCGCGGGCGCCGATCTGCAGCGGCACGACGTAATAGAGGAAGCCGAAGCAGAGGGGCAGGAGCACGAGGAACACGGAGGTTGCCCCGTAGGCCGAGAGGATTCGGTTGAACGTATGGGGAGGCAGGAAGGTGTTCTCGGGGATGGCGAGCTGCAGCCGCATCAGCAGGAACTCGACGACGGCCAGGAAGAGGAAGCCGAGAGCGGCGGTCAGCAGCAGTCGACCAGAGTCCTTGTGATCGGCGGATGTGGCGATCTCAATCCAGCGCGAGCGCCGCTGCGGGAAGCCATCGCTGACGACCTCGGGGTGGGCGGTTGCACCGTTGGCGGGAGGCGGAGTCACTCCGTTCCTCCCTTAGACAGGGCGGAGATGGCGTCCTGGGCCGCCTGGATGTCCTTCTGCTGACGGTCGATGAACGCCTTGTACTCATCGGGCGAGACGACCTTGACCTCGGTCCTCATCGCCCCGTAGCCGGAGCCCGAGAACGTCGCGGACTGCCCGAAGTAGGTGCCGGTCTCATCGGCGCGGAAGAACGCCCGGTTGCGCTTGCCGGGGACCGCCTCGAACTTTCCACCGAGGGCGGGGACGAACCAGCTATGGGTGACGTCGGTCGACAGGAGGTCGAGGAGGACGGTGGTGTCGACCGGCACGACGAGCTGGTAGTAGGAGTCGGCGCCGTTGGGGTAGTTGTAGCGCCACAGCCACTGCTGCCCCGGGGCGGTGATCTCGAGCGGTGCGTTGTCGCCCGCCGGGATCTCGAGGCTGCGCTGCGCGAGCAGCGTGGCCGACGCCTGGAGGCCATCCGGGCCCGACGGGGGCACCTCGCGCGCCTTGTTCGTGAAGACGATGCCTGTGACGAAGAGGATGAGGGCGAAGAGCGCCAGTGCCCCCCCGACGCGAGCCTGAATCTTGCCGCCGCTCTGCACCTGCCGGGGCTCGGCGCCCCGCTCAGAGCGGTACCTGCGCACCGCGAAGACGATGGCCCCGTTGACGACGATGATCAAGGCTAGGATCGCGATCAGCGCGATCCAGTAGAGAGTGCGCTCGTCCTCGGCGTTGGGCGAGTGCGGCGCCTCGGGCGAGATCAGGTTGGCGCTCGCCGGAGAGGCGAACACGAGGGACCCGAGGCCAGCCCCGAGCAGGAGAAGGAGACGGGGGCGACGTTTCGCAGACGGAGCCAAGACCGGCGGCATTCTAGTGGGACCGTGTGCAGAGGCGGCGGGACGGTCCATATCCGATCCCCCGGACCGCCGCCGCAGCGAACAGTTATGGAGGCGGAGGGGGCGAGCCGTCTCCGTCTGGGTGGCTAGAGAAACCCCTCGTCACGCAGCCAGGCCTCGGTTCGCCGGATCCCCTCGGCATGTGACACCTGCGGCGTCCAGCCGAGGGCTCGGAGGCGGCCCGTGCTGACGGAGCCGTGGC
>JBBSQE010000262.1:0-2331 GCA_038258095.1 Solirubrobacterales bacterium
ATGGAGGACCGCCAGTTCCAGGCGATGCTCGACATCCACACCGTCGTCCCCTTCCGGGTCGCCCGGGCCCTCGCACCGCACTGGCGCGAGGCCGCCAAGGCAGAGGCCGCCGAGGGCAACGAGGTCTTCCGCAAGCTGATCAATGTCTCGTCGGTCTCGGGCACGATGGGCAACGCCGGCCAGGCCAACTACTCCGCAGCGAAGGCCGGAGTCGTCGGCCTGACCAAGACGCTCGCCAAGGAGTGGGGCCAGTTCAAGATCAACGTCAACGCCGTCGCCTTCGGCTTCGTCGAGACCCGCCTGACGGGCTCCAAGGAGGCGGGCGAGAAGATCACCGCGCCCGGAGGCGAGGAGGTCGACCTCGGCATCCCCGACCAGATGCGCGAGATGGCCAAGTTCGTCATCCCGCTCGGCCGTCCGGCCCAGCCCGAGGAGGCTGCCGGCCCGGTCCTGTTCCTCGCATCCGAGTACGCCAACTACGTCCACGGCCAGGTGCTGAACGTGACCGGCGGTCAGTTCGGCGGGATGTACACATAAAAGTCGCGCAGAACTCGCTTGCAAGGAATCAGAGAGAGATGCGGCGCGAGTTCTGCTCTCCCGGCTCGGTGGACCGCGGTGCTGCATGCGTGGGCGGTTGTGCTGCTCGTGTCGACCGCAATGCTGATCCTCGTGACAGGCTGTGGCGGCTCGGGTGACGACGGGACGACGTCCGGAGGCAGCGCCGACGAGGGTCTCGTCATCGCCGCCCTCGGTGACTCGATCACCGCCGGCAACCCGAACTTCGACCCGGACCCGGAGGCCCGCGCCCAATACCGGTTCAGCGATAACCCGCGGAGCCAGTACGAGTACTGGGCCGAGCGCAACGGGCTCGACCTGCACGTTCGCAACTGCGGGGTGTTCGGCGAGCGCACGGATGAGATCGCCAAGCGTTTCGATGCGTGCGCGAAGCGCAGCGACGGCGTCATCGTCCAGGGTGGGATCAACGACATCGCTCAGTCACTCCAGGCTCCGCCGGCCGAGCGCATCCGCGCGGTCGACCGAGCGGCGGAGAACCTGCGAGGCATCGTCGAGCACGCTGACAACCTCGGCTACCGCGTCGCGCTGACTGACGTCCTGCCCTGGAACAACGGCTTTCCCCTCGCCGCACCGCTGATCGACCGGCTGAACGCGAAGATCCAACAGATCGGCGAGGCCACGGGCGTTCGCGTCCTCCCCTTCTACGCGACCCTGAACGACTCTGCCAATCCCGGCAACATGAAGCCGAAGTGGACCGCGGACGGCGATCATCCCTCGATCGAGGGCTACCGCCGGCTCGGCGAGGACGCGTTCATGCTGCCCGGTTGTGCCACGGGCATCAGTGGCGGCGGAGACGGACCCTGCTAGTCACGGAGCCATTCAGGTCGTTGTTCGTCTGACGTCCCGCGGCGGTCACGAAGTAACGGCCGGGCGCCAGCGGGTGGCGCAGCCGCAAGACGACCGCGCGGCGGCCGCCGACGATCGAGATCAGGCGTGAGCGGCCGACCACCGGCCCGTTTCGCCGCCGCGCCCGCAGGATCACCCGGACGTGGCGGACCGGGGATGTCCTCGCGTTGAGGGCGAAGCGGATCCGGCGATTCGCTGTGGCCGCGGCGCGCCTGTCGAGGCCCCCGACCCGCAGCGTGAACCCGCCGACGGAGCTCGAGTTCGGGAAGGTGGCGAGCGCCGCGCCCGAGCAGTCGGGCCGGAACGCCGGGTCAGCCGATCCGGCCCTCCCGAGAGCGTTCAGCATCCACTGGATCGCGACCGAGTCGAAGATGATCCCGACGTGCTCGGTGCTGTCGGACGGGCAGCGGTCCTGAAGCAGAATGTTGGTGACGTCGTTGCCGTCGCGTGCGAGGAACTCCGATTGGTATGGGGTCACAACCTCGTCGTTCTTCGTCTCGATCACGGTGTAGTCGGTCTTGCCTGGCGTCTCGTCGCCGGCCTTCAGGCGCGTGATGAACGGCGACCCGGCGATCTGCTGCGTGCACGCGACGCACACCGGACCGATCAGCGGAGCAGCCGCGACCGTCGTCCCGTGGTTCGAGGGCGAGAGCCCGACCAGGTCGTCGACCTCGTGGGTCGAGCTCAGGAACTTGATCAGGTAGCGGGGCATCATCCCGCCCTGCGAGTGCCCGACGATCGAGACGCGCGACGCGCCGGTCTTCGCGAGGACCATGTCGACGAAGGTGCGGAGCTGGCGAGCGGAGGTCGGGATGTCGCCGGTGCCGTTCACGTTCGGGATCGCGCCGTTGCCGTAGTCGAGGGCGAAGACGCAGTAGCCGAGGCGCTTCAGCGGCGGCACGATCGAGC
>JBBSQE010000263.1:0-2311 GCA_038258095.1 Solirubrobacterales bacterium
CCATGTCGGCGCGCTCCCGCAGCGGCGCGAGCAGCTGGCGCTCCTCGCGGATGCCGTCGATGACGCTTCCGTCGGGAGCCAGCGGGTGGCGGCGGCGCGTCTCCTTGTAGCGGTCGACGAGCGTCTGTTCGTCGGTCTCGAGGAACAGAACACTCAGCTCGAGGCCCTCCGCCTCGAGGTCCTCGAGCACCGCGAGCAGCTCCTCGAAGTACTCGCCTCCGCGAACGTCGGAGACGATCGCGGCGCGGCGCACGCCGCTGCCCTCGTGGTGGAATAGCTCGCCGAGCGATCCGATCATCCGCGGCGGCAGGTTGTCGACGCAGAAGTAACCACCGTCCTCGAACGCCGCGATCGCCTCCGACTTGCCGGCGCCCGAGTGACCCGTGATCACCACGACGCTGATCGGCTCGGTGGGCTCGCTGCCGTCAGCGCTCGCCACGGTCGGCGTTGCGCCGTCTGACTGCCTGATCCGCGGGACCATGGTCAGCCCGTCCTGTTCAGTTGCTCGTGGATCTCGCGTGCCACCTTCCCCGGAACACCCGGAACGGCCTCGAGTTCCTCTCGGCTGGCGGCGAGGAAGCGCTCCGGCGAGCCGAAGTGCTTGAGAAGGGCGCGCTTGCGCACCGGCCCGATGCCCTTCAGCTCGTCGAGGACCGAGACCGTCATCGAGCGGTCGCGGCGCCCGCGGTGGTGCTCGATCGCGAACCGATGCGCCTCGTCGCGGACCCGCTGGAGGAGACGTGACGCCTCCGATTGCGCGGGCAGATCGATCGGCTCGCTGCGGCCGGGAATGTAGACCTCCTCCTCGCGCTTGGCGAGGCTGACCACGGCGACTCCGCGCTCGATCAGGGGCGCAAGGGCCCTGACCCCCGACGCGAGCTGCCCCTTGCCGCCGTCGATCAGGATCAGGGAGGGCAGCGACGCGAAGCTCTCATCACGCTTGCCGTCGTGCGGGGAGAGGTCGTTCTGGTCGAGATAGCGGTTCATGCGTCGGGTCAGGACCTCCTCCATCGAGGCGAAGTCATCGGGGTCGGTTCGCCCGTTCTCACCGCGCTCCCCAAAGTCGCCGCGGATCCGAAAGCGACGGTAGTGCGCCTTCTTCGTCGCCCCACCCTCGAACACGACCATGGAGGCGACGGTGTGCTCCGAGCCGAGATTCGAGATGTCGAAGCCCTCGATTCGCACCGGGAGCTCGGTCATCTCGAGTGCCTCGCGGAGCGAGCTCAGGGACTCGACACGCCGCTGGCGCCGGTGCTCACGCCGCAGGCGATCCTGGTCTAGGGCGAGCTTCGCGTTGCGCTCGGCGAGCTCGCGCAGGCGCCGCTTGTCGCCGCGCTCGGCGATGCGTACCTCGACCGGGCCCCCGCGGCGCTCGCCCAGCGCTTCGGCGAGAAGGCCGGTGAGGGCCTCCATGTAGGGCCCGACGATCACGGTGCGGGGCATCGCCGGCGAGGCGGCGTAGTACTGGCCGAGGAACTCCTCGGTCACCTCCGCGACGTCGCGCTCTCCCTGGTTCTCGAGGTAGAAGCTCTGGCGCTCGGCGAGGACGCCGTCGCGCACCTGGAACACCTGCGCGTTGGCGTCGGCTCCCTCGACCGCGATCCCGATCAGGTCGGCCGTGCCGATCCCGGGCCCGGCGACCCGCTGGCGCTCGAACAGCGAGCGCACGGCTTTGAGCCGGTCGCGGTGAAGCGCGGCGCGCTCGAACTCCCGAGCCTCGGCCGCCTCCTCCATCTTTTGCTCCTGGTCGCGTTCGACCTGGCGGTACCTGCCCGAGAGGAAATCGACGATCGCATCGATGTTGCGGCGGTATTCCTCCTGGTCGACGTAACCGACGCAGGGAGCCCCGCAGCGCTTGATGAAGTAGTCGAGGCAGGGGCTGCCCGAACGGCGGCCGGGCTCCGGCCCGTCGCAGGTCCGGTACTGGAAGAGCTTGCCGAGGAGGTCGAGCGTCTCCCGCACCCGCTTCGCGCTCGAGAACGGGCCGAAGTAGGCGCGCCCGGGCCGGTGGCGCTCACGCGTGAAGTAGACCCGCGGGTAGTCTTCGTCGAGGCTGACGGCAACGTAGGGATAGGACTTGTCGTCGCGCAGCCGGATATTGAAACGCGGCCGGTGGCGCTTGATGAAGCTTCCCTCGGCCAGCAGCGCCTCAGCCTCGTTGGCCGTGACCAGAAACTCGATGCGGTGCACCCGCCTGGTCATCCGAGTGTCGCCGCCCGAGAAGTGGCTCCCCACGCGCTTGCGGATCGAGCGCGCCTTGCCGACGTAGATCACGCGGTCCCCCTCGTCGTGAAACAGGTAGACGCCGGGC
>JBBSQE010000264.1:0-2306 GCA_038258095.1 Solirubrobacterales bacterium
CGCCGGCCCCGCCACTCCCGCCCGCGGCGGACGAACAGTCGCCTCCACTACCGCCCCCACCTGTCGAGGAGCAGTCCAGTCCGGCCCCACCGCCTCCACCCGCTCCGGAGGCATCGCCCTGGGCGCCTCCGGAGGTGAGCCCTCCCGAACCGGCGTTCGGAGGTGATGACACTCCGGCCGAGACATCGTTCGGGCAGGAGCCCACGGCGCCGGCCGCCGAGCCCTTCGCCGCGGTCCGGGGACCCACGGAGCCCGCGGGACCGCCCGCATTCGACGCCCCGCCGCCTCCGCCGGCATCGGCCTTCGAGGTGCCGTCGGATCAGGCCTCGGCCCCGCCGCCACCCGCCCCGGTCGAAGCCCCGCCGCCCCCGGCGGACTCGGCGCCAGACCAGCCGTCCTCCGGCGAAACAGGTTCAGCCGACCCGTCCGAACCGGCGCAAGCGACCCCGGCGGATACCGGGCCATCGGATGAGCCCGGCCCCGGGTCGCCGTCGGGCGGGGGCCTGAACCTGAACTCGGCGACCTTCGAGCAGCTCCGCTCGGAGGGCCTCTCGGTCACCCAGGCGACTCGTGTCCTCGCCAACCGAGAGCGTGCCGGGGGCTACACGTCGGTCGATCAGCTCGATGACGTCCCGGGCTTCCCGGCCGACTTCCTCGCCGAGTTGAAGCGCCGCGTAACGGTCTGAGGTCCAGCCGGCTCTCAGCCGTCGAGCTCCTCGAGCAGCTTCAGCCACACCTCGCTGCGCGAGGGAAAGGGCGCGATGGCATGGTGCAGCCGCTCAACCGGGACTTCACCGACCACCGCGACCGTCGCCGCCTGGAGGAAGTCGGCGGTCTCGAAGCCCACGAAGGTAGCTCCGATGATGACGCCTCGATCTTGGTCGACGACGATCCGGCTCGTGCCCGGCGTGTCCTTTCCGTAGAAGCTCGCACCGGCGTTGCCGGAGGTCGAGACGTCGGCGGCCGTCGCGTCGATTCCCTCGCCACGGGCTTCCTCAAGGGTCTTCCCGACGGATGCCACCTGCGGATCGGTGAAGGTGACGTGCGGTGATCCGAGCGCCTCGGCAGACGCCTTCGCCTCGTGGCCGAGGATGATCTCCGATGTGACCCACGCCTGGTACTTGCCCATGTGGGTGAGGAGGGCCCGTCCGTTGACGTCGCCGATCGCGTAGAGCCACTCGCTGCCGCCGACGCGCAGCTCGTCGTCGACCTCGAGGAAGCCGTGGTCGCCGGTCTCGACGCCGATCGAGTCGAGCGCGAGGTCCTCGGTGCGCGGCTTGCGACCGACGGCCACCAGGATCTCCGCCGCCACGATCTCATCGCCGCCTTCGAGCGTGACCGTCACGGTCTCACCGCCCCGCTCGACCTTTACCGCCTTGACGCCGACCCGCACGTCGATGCCCTGGTCGCGAAGCGAGTCGGTGACCTCCTCGGATGCGAAGGGCTCCGCTTTGCCGAGGATCCGGTCCGAGCCCTCGATCAGGGTGACCTCGGTTCCGAGCGAGCCCCAGGCCTGCGAGAGCTCAGAGCCGACCGGCCCGCCGCCGAGAACGACCATGCTCTCGGGAACCTTCTTGGATGTCGTCCCTTCGCGATTATTCCAGGCCTCCGCGTCGGCAAGGCCGTCGATGGGGGGCATCACCGCGGCGCTGCCGGTTGAGACGATCACGGCCCTGGAGGCGACGAGGGTGTCGTCGCCGACGGATACGCGCCTCTCACCGTCGAATCTCCCCTCGCTGCGGAAGAGCTCGATGTCGAGATCATCGAGCCACTCGACCTGGCTGGAATCGTCGAGGTCATGAATGACCTCGTCGCGGCGTTCGAGCACAGCCTGAGGATCGAGGTCGCCGGTGACGGCCTCCCTCACCCCCGGCACCCGGTTGGCCTCGGCGAGCAACTCGCCCGGGCGCAGCAAAGCCTTCGACGGCATGCAGGCGTAATAGGAGCACTCACCGGCGACGAGATGCACCTCGGCGATGGCGACGGAGAGCCCCGCCTTGGACAATCTCCCGGCGGCGATCTCTCCGGCCGGTCCCGCCCCGATCACGACTACATCGAATTCCCGCTCTGGCATGTGCCCCTTCGGTCGTTTGGTGGATTGACTCTGCCACGGTAAGATTACGAGGCAGTTAGCACGGGGGTGACGGGTTTCGACTTGGTCAGTCCGTGCGAACGGTTGCAGGTCGAGGTTGCTGGAGGCCTCGTAAAACCCCAGCACCAACCAATACGTGCGGACCATGAGTTCGCCCTCGCCGCTTAGTTAAGAGCTAAGACGATGAGAGTCGGTCCGTCCCCGCCCGCGGGAC
>JBBSQE010000265.1:0-2302 GCA_038258095.1 Solirubrobacterales bacterium
CCGTCAAGGACCTCATCGCCGCGATCGAAGCCTTCATCGACGGCTGGAACGAACGCTGCCACCCGTTCGTCTGGACCAAAACCCCCGACCAGATCCTCACCAAAGCGCACCGTAAACAAACTTCAAACACGCGACACTAGGGGCGGCGGCGCGCCCAGAAATGCGAAATCCACACGCACCCTCATGCGTCTGGTCGTTCGCGCGGGGCAGGCTGGGCTTCTTTGGAGTCATGAACCCAGGTCGGGGTGATGTGTACGAGCCGGGGTTAACACTGTAGCGTCACAGAAGTCTGTCCGGGCTCATCAAATCCTCCGGGACCGTGAGGGAGCGACTGATGTCAGCTATGAAGCGCAGCGCCGCCGATCCGGGCGCCTCCTCCGTCGCGTTCAAGCGACGCTTTATGATCAGGCTTGTTGGCGTCCTGATCGGCGGAATGTTCATCGACGGCTTCATCCTTGGGATCATCGGGACAGTGATCGTCCCGATCTCCAAAGAGCTGAACTTCGGGGACGCCTGGGAGGGCTTGATTGCGGCGGCCGCCCTGCTCGGCATCTTGATCGGCTCGCCGCTCGCGGGATGGGCCGCCGACAAGTTCGGCCGCAAGCCCATGTTCCAGCTGGACATGGGCCTCTTTGTCGTTGCGTCGTTCGCGCAGTTCTTCGTCGACTCGCCCTGGCAGCTTTTCGTGGTGCGGCTGCTGATGGGCATCGCGATCGGCGCCGAGTACTCCGTCGGCTGGCCGCTGATGTCGGAGTTCGCTCCTGCCCGGTTGCGGGGCCGGCTGATATCAGTCTCCGAGGTGGGCTGGTACGTCGGGTTCATGGTCGCCTTCCTGGTGGGCTACGTACTGACCAGCACGACCGACGTGGGCTGGCGGACCATCCTGGGCACGAGCACCATCATCGCGGTGATCTTGTTCGTCGCTCGGATCGGCCTGCCGGAGTCGCCGCGCTGGCTGTGGAACGTCGGCCGCCGGGATGAGGCCATGGCCGTCGCTCACAAGTACATGACCGATTCCGACGACATGAAGGACGTCGAGCACGAGGACACCCGCAAGGGCACCTTCGGGATGCTGTTCTCCCCCCAATACTGGCGTGCCACGCTGTTCGTCTCCGTGTGCTGGTTCTGCGCCGTCGCGCCGTACTTCGCGATCGCCACCTTCGCCGAGACCGTGCTCACGAGCTACGGCATCGGCGGCGGGCTCGCCGGTGGTCTCGGGCTCTCCGCAGTCGCCGCGCTCGGGGTCGTGGGCACGGTCTTGTTGATCGATCGGCTTGGGCGCCGCGTGCTGACTGTCCCGCCGCAGTGGGTGTGCGCCGCTGCCCTGGCGGTCATCGGCCTGTGGGCGGGCGCGCCACCGGCGATCGTGCTGATCCTGTTCCTCGTCTTCTCCTTCTTCAATGCGAACATCGTCGCGATGATGGGCGTCTACCCGTCCGAGATCTTCCCAACCGAAATCCGCGGCATCGGAACCGGTTTCGCCGCCGCCATCAGCCGGGTCGGGGCCGGCCTCGGCACGTTCCTGCTGCCATGGGCCATGACCAATATCGGGTCCGGACCTACGATGCTGATCTCCGCCGGTATCGCCGCCGTCGGGGCCGGAGTGTCGCAGTGGCTGGCGCCGGAGACGAAGGGGATGAACCTCAGCGAGACTGCAGCCGGGATGCTACACGGACGTGCCTTGTCTGGTCACTAGCGGCAAAGGACACCGCCGCCATGTCGATGGCTGACCTGACCGTCGGCCCGTGCTCGATGAACGCCTGCCCCAAGGACCGCCACGGGCCCCCTGACCCTGGAACAACTATGCCCTGGAACAACGAGGCACTGGAACAACGATGCAAGCGCTTGACTACATTGACAAACCGACCGAAAGCTCGTCTGCGAAGGAGACCCCCGAATGACCGACCCCGCGCTCGAACTGCACCATCTCATCAACGGCAAGTGGGTGACCGGCGGCGGTGACACCGCCACCTCCGTCAACCCCGCCGATCCGAGTGAGGTCGTGGGCACATACGTCACGGCGACGACCGACGACCTGGATGCCGCACTCACCGCCGCCCGCGACGCCGGACCCGGCTGGGATCGCCTCGGCGTGCTGGCGCGAGGGAAGATTCTGCGTACTGCTGCCGGCCTGCTGGAGCGCCGGGCCGAGGACCTCGCGGTGCTGATGACCCGGGAGGAGGGCAAGATCCTCGCCGACGCCCGCGCTGAGATCGGCGGGGCAGTCGAGACTCTCTACTACCACGCGGGCGCGGCCCGGCGCCCCACGGGCGTGACCTACCCCTCGGCCAACGCGGACGAG
>JBBSQE010000266.1:0-2269 GCA_038258095.1 Solirubrobacterales bacterium
AGCGATCGGCAGGCGCCACTATCCGCAGATGGATCATGCGCGGTTCAGCGTAACCTCGATCCGGTGTTGAGCGACTACCACCTGCACCTGCGACAGGACGCAGAGGACGCGACCGCGGCGGACCACTTCACCGCGGACAACGCTGAGCGCTATCTCGGTGTCGCCGCCGAGAGGGGCATCGCCGAGGTCGGCTGCTCCGAACACATCCATCGCTTCACCCAGTCCCTCGATCTTTGGAGGCACCCGTGGTTCGAGCGCTGGGCGAAGGACGACCTCGATGAGTACGCCGAGTTCCTCGTCTCGACGCCGCTGCGGGTAGGAATCGAATGCGACTTCATCCCCGGCGCGGAGGATAGGACGCGAACCCTGCTCGAGGCGCGGCCCTTCGACTACGTCGTCGGTTCCGTGCACTTCGTCGGGGAGCGGTCGCTCGACACCGAGGAGTTCGGGATCTGGGACTCCGGGCACTCGGCCGACGCGATCTGGAGACGCTACTTCGAGACGGTTGCCGAGAGCGCGCGTTCGGGCCTGTTCGACATCATCGCCCACCCCGATCTGGTCAAGGTCTGGGGAGGAGCGCGCCCGGCGCCGGACCGGGACCCGCGCTTCTACTACGAGGTCGCGGTCGAAGGCATGGCCGAGGCCGGAGTGGCAGTCGAGATGTCGACCGCGGGCCTGCGCAAGCCGGTCGGCGAGATCTACCCGGCGCCCGCGTTCGCGGAGATGTGCGTCGAGGCCGGCGTGCCCTTCGCGCTCTCATCCGACGCGCACACGCCGGAGCAGGTCGGCTTCGACTACGACCGTGCGCTCGAGATGCTCGAGGAGCTCGGCGTGGATGAGATCTGCGCCTTCGAGGGCCGCACCCGGCGCACCGAGCCGGTCGGGCCCACCGAGGCGCCGGCCTGAGCGCTGCCGGGGCCCGGTTCGAACGCCTACGCTTGTCGGGAGATGAGCGTCGGACTCGGATACGACAGTCACCGCTTCGAGGAGGGCCGCCGCCTGGTCCTCGGCGGCGTTGAGATTCCCCACGACCGCGGCCTCGCGGGCCACTCCGACGCCGACGTCGTCCTCCACGCGATCATCGATGCCCTCCTCGGGGCCGGGGGTCTCGGTGACATCGGGACTTTGTTTCCCCCCGACGAGGAGCGCTGGCGCGACGCCGATTCCCTTGACCTTCTGACCACCGTCGTCGGCCGGGTCTCCGGGCGGATCGCGAACATCGACGTGACGGTGGTCTGCGAGGAGCCGAGGATCGGTCCTCACCGGCCCCAGATCGAGCAGATCGTCCGCGAGGCGACCTCGGCCAGGGTTAACATCAAGGGCACGACCAACGAGGGCATGGGTTGGATCGGGCGCGGCGAGGGTATCGCTGCCGTTGCGGTGGCACAGATCGATGACGAATAGAAATAGGCTGCTCACGTGGACGTGAAGAGCCTCGCCGGCCGTGCCAATCCCTGGGCCCTCGTCGCCGACGGCGCCTTCCAGGTCAAGGTCCTGACCGAGTCGGGGATGCTGAAGCCCATCCGTCCCGACAAGATGGCGCGGATGGCCGCGACGTTCGCGCGGTGGGGCACTCAGCCGGCCCCCGGGGCCGCCGTGACCGCGATCCACTATCCGGACGAGGTCTCGCTGATCGACGAGCTCGGCTCGCTCACCTTCGAGCAGGTCCAGCGCCGCACGAACGCCCTCGCGTCAGAGCTCGCCGAGCGCGGCCTCGGCCCGGGCAAGGGCATCGGGATCATGTCCCGCAACCACCGCGGATTCGTCGAGGCCACGCTGGCCGCGGCCAAGCTCGGCGCGAGCGCCCTCTACCTGAACACCGCCTTCTCCGGCCCCCAACTCGCCGACGTCATGGCGAGGGAGGGCCCCGAGGTTCTCGTCTACGACGAGGAGTTCGAGGATCTGCTCGAGGGCGTCGACGAGTCGATCGATCGGATCGTCGCCTGGACCGAGAGCTCCGATGACTCGAAGACGACCATCGAGGGACTGATCGAGACCGGTGACGAGGCGGATCTGAAGCCGCCCTCGGAGACCCCGCGCTTCGTCATCCTCACCTCGGGCACCACCGGCACGCCGAAGGGCGCCCAGCGCTCCAGCCCCAGCGGGCTCGGGGCGCTCTCGTCGCTGCTCTCAGCGATCCCGTATCGCAGCCGGCAGACGATGATGATCGCGGCGCCCCTCTTTCACTCCTGGGGCTTCACCCACTTCGTGCTCGGGATGCCGCTCGCCTCGACGATCGTCCTGCGCCGGCGCTTCGACGAGGAGGCGA
>JBBSQE010000267.1:0-2259 GCA_038258095.1 Solirubrobacterales bacterium
CAGGAGGAAGCCCGCCTGCTCAACCACAACTACATCGGCACCGAGCACATCCTCCTGGGTCTGATCCACGAAGGCGAGGGGGTGGCCGCCAAAGCCCTGGAGTCTCTCGACATCTCGCTCGAGGCGGTTCGCGCCCAGGTGCAGGAGATCATCGGCCAGGGTCAGCAGGCCCCGACCGGTCACATCCCGTTCACTCCCCGGGCCAAGAAGGTGCTCGAGTACTCGCTGCGCGAAGCGCTGCAGCTCGGTCACAGCTACATCGGCACCGAGCACATCCTGCTCGGGCTCATTCGCGAGGGTGAGGGCGTCGCCGCGCAGGTGCTCGTCAAGCTCGGCGCCGAGCTGAACAAGGTTCGCCAGCAGGTCATCTCGTTGCTCTCGGGCTACCAGGGCAGCCAGGGCGGCGAAAAGGCGGGCGCCGGTGTCGGCCCGGCTCAGGGCGAGGGCACCCCGGCGGGGTCGCTCGTGCTCGACCAGTTCGGCCGCAACCTCACGCAGGCCGCGCGCGAGTCCAAGCTCGACCCGGTCATCGGGCGCGAGAAGGAGATCGAGCGGGTCATGCAGGTGCTGAGCCGGCGGACCAAGAACAACCCGGTCCTGATCGGCGAGCCCGGCGTCGGCAAGACGGCCGTCGTCGAGGGCCTGGCCCAGGCGATCATCCGCGGCGAGGTCCCCGAGACGCTCAAGGACAAGCAGCTGTACACGCTGGACCTGGGCGCCCTGGTGGCCGGTTCGCGCTACCGCGGTGACTTCGAGGAGCGCCTGAAGAAGGTCCTCAAGGAGATCCGGACCCGCGGCGACATCATCCTGTTCATCGACGAGATCCACACCCTCGTCGGCGCGGGCGCCGCCGAAGGGGCGATCGATGCGGCCAGCATCCTCAAGCCCATGCTCGCCCGTGGTGAGCTGCAGACCATCGGTGCCACGACGCTGGACGAATATCGCAAGCACATCGAGAAGGACGCCGCCTTGGAGCGACGTTTCCAACCGATCCAGGTCAACGAACCGACGCTGGCGCACGCCATCGAGATCCTCAAGGGTCTGCGGGACCGCTACGAGGCGCACCACCGCGTCTCGATCACCGACGGGGCGCTGGTCGCCGCCGCCAACATGGCTGACCGCTATATCAACGACCGGTTCCTGCCGGACAAGGCGATCGACCTGATCGACGAGGCCGGGGCGCGATTGCGGATCCGCCGGATGACCGCACCGCCGGACCTGCGCGACTTCGACGAGAAGATCGTCCACGCCAAGCGCGAGAAGGAGTCGGCCATCGACGGCCAGGACTTCGAGCTGGCAGCACGGCTGCGCGATGAGGAGCACAAACTCACCCAGGCCCGCGCGGCTCGGGAGAAGGAGTGGAAGGCCGGCGACATGGACGTCGTCGCCGAGGTCGACGAAGAACTGATCGCCGAGGTGCTGGCTGCTTCGACGGGGATCCCGGTGATGCGCCTGACCGAGGAAGAGTCCTCACGTCTGCTGCACATGGAAGATGAGTTGCACAAGCGGATTGTGGGGATGGAAGAGGCGATCAAGTCCATTTCGCAAGCCATCCGTCGCACCCGGGCCGGGTTGAAGGACCCGAAGCGCCCCGGCGGCTCGTTCATCTTCGCCGGCCCCACCGGAGTCGGCAAGACCGAGTTGGCCAAGGCGCTGGCCGAGTTCTTGTTCGGTGATGAGGACTCACTCATCACCTTGGATATGTCGGAATACTCCGAAAAGCACACCGTGTCGCGGATGTTCGGCTCCCCTCCGGGATACGTCGGCTACGAAGAGGGCGGGCAGCTCACCGAAAAGGTGCGCCGCAAGCCGTTCTCGGTGGTGCTGTTCGACGAGATCGAAAAGGCTCACCCCGACATCTTCAACTCGCTGTTGCAGATCCTCGAGGACGGTCGGTTGACCGACTCTCAGGGTCGAGCGGTGGACTTCAAGAACACGGTCATCATCATGACGACCAACCTGGGCACCCGGGACATCGCCAAGGGCGTTTCGCTCGGCTTCTCGGCCGGCAACGACCCCCGAAGCGGCTACGAGCGGATGAAGAACAAGGTCACCGACGAGCTGAAGCAGCACTTCCGTCCCGAGTTCCTCAACCGGGTCGATGACACCATCGTCTTCCCGCAGTTGACCGAGTCCGAGATCACCCAGATCGTGGACATGATGGTGGTCAAGTTGGACGAGCGCCTCAAGGACAGGGACATGGGCATCGAGCTCACGCCCGCCGCGAAGGCACTGCTGGCCAAGAAGGGCTACGACCCG
>JBBSQE010000268.1:0-2184 GCA_038258095.1 Solirubrobacterales bacterium
AGGCGGCGCCGGCGATCAGTGAGAGCTGGACCGTCTCCGAGAACCCCCCCATGATCTGCGAGAAGTTGTCCTGGACGGTGGGAAAATCGAAATAGAGTTGACGGATTACGTCCATGAATCTCTCTTTGTCGCTGCGATGCCAGTTTCAGACGGAGCCCGTGAGGGAGGGCGCACGCGGCGCCCTCCCTCCGGCTCCGGCACTTCTCAACCGGGGTTCTTGGTAGTCCCGTCGAGCACGGCCTTCGGCGCGTCGATACCGAAGTACTTCTGGTAGATCTTGTCCAGCGAGCCGTCCGTCTTCATCTCGGCGAGCTGCTCGTTGATCGCCGTCAGCAGGGCGGCGTTGTTCTTCGGCACCGCGATGCCGTAGAGCTCACCCGTCGGGATCACTGCTGCGACCTCGATCGGGGCGTTCTTGTCGACGGCATCCTGCGCCACCGGCTGGTCGAGGATTCCGGCGTCGACCTGTCCGGCCTGGACTGCGTTGACGACGTCCGGTCCCTGCGGGAATCCCTGGACGTTCGCCGCGTCGGTCTTGTCCTTCGCGTACATCAGGCCGGTCGTGCCGTTCTGGGCGGCGACGTTCTTGCCGCTGAGGTCGTCAACGGTCTTGATGTCGCTGCCCGGAGGGACGATCAGCGCCTGATCGGCCGAGTAGTACGGATCCGAGAAATTGACCTGCTGCTGGCGCTCCGGGGTGATCGTCGATGCCGAGGCGACGGCGTCGAACTTCCCTGCGGCCAGATCGGCGAATATCGTGTCGAAGCTCGTGTCCTGGAACTTCGCCTTGACGCCGAGGCCTTCCGCGATCGTGTTGATCACATCGATGTCGAATCCGGTGTAGTTCGGCGCCTTGCCGAACTCGAACGGCGGGTACGGGATGTCAGAGCCGACGGCCAGCGTGCCGCTCTGGGCGAGCCCGAGATCGGCACCTGCTGTGCCGCCGCTCGTGCTTCCCGAGTTCGTGTCGCTGCCACCGGTGGTGCTGTTGTCGCTGCTACCACAGGCCGCGAGGCCGACGGTCGCGATAACCAGCGCCAGCGCCGCGATGAGCGCCCAAAGCCGGGACTTCTGCATAAACATTCCTCCAGTCAGGGTGTACGGGGCCGGGTGCGACCCTAGCGCGCTTTGGGGCTCGAAGCACATACGGCGCTGAGAAAGACTCGACCCAGGCCTTGGACCGTCTTCACTACACTTTCTGAAGTAACCGCGACTCCCCCGGCTCCTTGCTCCCACCAGACCTACTCAACAGGCCCTGCGGCGGACGCTTCGGCGACATCGTCGAGTCGATCGGCAACACGCCGCTTGTCGAGCTCCCCCGGCTCTCCCCCAAGCCCGAGGTCCGGCTCTGGGCCAAGCTGGAGGGCACCAACCCGACCGGCTCCGTCAAGGACCGCGTCGCGCGCTCGATGATCGAGTCCGCCGAAGCCAACGGCCTGATCGAACCGGGGCAGACGATCCTCGAGCCGACATCGGGCAACACCGGCATCTCACTGGCGATGATCTGCCGCCGCAAGGGCTATCCGCTCAAGGTCGTGATGCCCGACAACGTCACCGAGGAACGCACCCAGCTTCTGCGCATGTACGGAGCGGAGATCGTCTACTCCGAGGGCGCGAAGGGCTCCAACGGCGCAGTCGAGGTCGCGCTCGAGATGGCCGAGGACCCGAGGTTCTACATGCCCTACCAGTACGGCAACGAGGCCAATCCTCTGGCCCACTACAACGGCACTGCGCCGGAGATCCTCGAGGAGCTGGGCGACGACGGCGTGGCCGCATTCGTCGCCGGGCTCGGCACCGGCGGCACCCTGATGGGCAACGGTCGCAGGCTCAAGGAGGCCAATCCCGAGACGCTGATCGTCGCCGCCGAGCCCATGCAGGGCGAGCTCGTCCAGGGGCTGCGGTCCCTCGACGACGGTTTCATCCCGCCGATCATCGACCTCTCCGTGCTCGACCGCAAGATCATGGTCTCAAACCGGGATGCGATCGTCTGGACCAAGCGCCTCCTGTCAGAGGAGGGCGTCTTCGCCGGCGTCTCATCAGGCGCCGTCGCCGCCATCGCCCACCGGATCGCCGGCGAGATCGACGAGGGCAACGTCGTCTTCCTGATTCCCGACGACGGCTGGAAGTACCTCTCCTCGGGCGTCTACACGCGCCCCGTCGAGGAGCTCGAGGCGATCGACTCGA
>JBBSQE010000269.1:0-2024 GCA_038258095.1 Solirubrobacterales bacterium
CTCCCACCTGAGCTTGAATCGCGGCGACCTGCTCGTCGATCACGGACTCCGGGGACCATCGCTCCCTACATCCGGCGACGTCGCGCAGAAAGCGCTCGAGGATCTTCGACCCGTAGGGCGTGTGGACGACCTCGGGATGGAACTGGATCCCGGAGAGGCCGCGCTCGGTGTCCTCGCAGGCGGCACCGGGCGAGCCCGGGCTCGAGGCCAGGGCCGTGAATCCCGCCGGCGGCTCGAAGACGGAGTCGCGATGGCTCATCCAGCAGTTCTGCTGAGCGGGGGTGTCGGCAAGCATCTTTCCCCCATCGCCGGTCAGCGTCAGATCGGTGCGGCCGAACTCGCCCGTCCCGACAGTCTCGACCTTGCCTCCGAGCGCCGCGACCATCGCCTGCATGCCGTAACAGATGCCGAGGACCGGGATCCCGAGGTCGACAAGCTCCTCCGGAAAGCTCGGCGCTCCCTCCTCGTAGACCGACGCCGGCCCACCGGAGAGGATCAGGCCCCTGGGGTTGCGGTCGCGGATCACGTCCGCGGGCGTGTCCGAAGGCAGCTGCTCGGCGAACACGCCGAGGTCACGGATACGGCGCGCGATCAGCTGGGAGTACTGGCCGCCGAAGTCGAGGACGAGCACCTCCTCGACGGCGGGAATCTCGTCGCGGGCCGGAGCGCCGACTCCGGCTGCTCGCTCCACATCGATCTCGGGCGTATGCGGGCGCTGCTCGGACTCGAGGCCCGCCGCAGCGGACTCGACCGCCCCTGATGACGCGAGGACGCCCGAGTCCGAATCGGGCATCAGTTGTCGGCCACTCCGACGCCGGCGGTCACACCGGCGTGGCCGTTGGACCCCATGCCGACCGACTGCTCCGTCTGGAGCTTCTTGCCCTCCGACTGCAGAGCGGGCGCGACCATCACCTCGGCCCGTTGGAACGAGCGAATGTCCTCATAGCCGCAGGTGGCCATCGAGGTCCGCAGGGCGCCCATGAGGTTGAAGGTGCCGTCGTTCTCCTGGGCGGGGCCGAGCAGGATCTCTTCCATCGTGCCGTCCTGCTTCGTCGTCACGCGGGTGCCCCGCGGGAGCGAGGGATGGAAGGTCGCCATGCCCCAGTGGAACCCGTGACCCGGCGCTTCCTTCGCACGCGCGAGCGGGGAGCCGATCATCACGGCGTCGGCGCCGCAGGCGATGGCCTTCGAGATGTCGCCACCGGTCCGCATGCCGCCGTCAGCGATGACGTTCACGTACTCGCCGGTCTCGAGCATGTGCTGCGAGCGGGCGGCGGCCACGTCGGCGATCGCCGTCGCCTGGGGAACGCCCAGCCCGAGCACACCGCGCGTCGTGCACGCTGCACCGGGGCCGACTCCGACGAGGACACCGTCGGCGCCGGTCCGCATCAGGTGCAGGCCGGTCGAGTACGAGGCGCAACCGCCGAGGATGGTCGGGACCGGGACCTCGGCGATGAACTCCTTGAGGTTGAGCGGCTCGGTGGTCGTCGAGACGTGCTCGGCCGAGATCACGGTGCCCTGGATGACGAGGATGTCGATACCGGCCTCGAGGGCGATCTCGTAGAAGTCGCGCACGCGCTGGGGAGTGAGCGAACCGCATGCGACGGCACCGGCCTCCTTGATCTCCTCGATGCGCTTGGCGATCAGCTCGGGCTGGATCGGCGCGGCGTAGACCTCCTGCATCAGCTTGGTGGCTACCTGCTTGGGGGCCCCGGCGATCCGCTCGAGTTGCTCCTCGGCGTTCTCGTAGCGCGACCAGATCCCCTCGAGGTTGAGCACGCCGAGACCGCCGATGTCGCCGACGAGCGCGGCGGTCTTGGGGCTGACCACTCCATCCATCGCCGAGGCGAGCAGGGGCTGCTCGAACTTGTAAGGGCCAAGGGTCCAGCTGATGTCGACATCATCGGGGTCGCGGGTCCGGCGTGAGGGCACGATCGCGATGTCGTCGAACCCGTAGGCGCGCCGCCCCTTCTTACCCCGTCCGATCTCTATTTCCATTCCGTCCTCCAGAGGTGGCGTTGAAA
>JBBSQE010000270.1:0-1990 GCA_038258095.1 Solirubrobacterales bacterium
ATACGTGACCCCGTTCACCTGCGAGCCGGAGCGCCTTGAGAATCGTCGGTACGAAGGCATCGAGGGAATCAGCAGGTGGTCCGGCAGCGTCTCGTCGATATCCTCCTGCCCCTCGAGTGCCTTCAACCGAGGCAGGGTCGTCAACTGCCCCGAGAGCCCGTCCCCCGAGATAAGACTTGGCCCGGCGCTGACCGCAGGGACTCGTACACCTCCGTGCCGTGGTACGGAACCGCGGAACCGCCCCTATTCCCTTCCGGAATCAGGTCGCGCACATATCCGGATTGTGGCGATCGGAGTTCCGTCCGATGTCGCTACTAGATCACTGATTCCCATTCAAGCCGATCAATGGTCATAGGCGATCAGGCTGCGGCCGGGCTCACCGACCTCCCAGTTGTGCCAGACGCAGGCCCCGAAGGCAAGCAACCGCTGGGCGACCCGGGTGCAGAGCCCATCCATCGTGTGAGCGCCGTGGCGCTCCAGCGAGAGCTGGTCCTTGAGCTGATCGAAGATCGCCTCGATCCACTGCCGGCAGCCACCGAGGTTGCCGAAGCGGGGAGCCTCATCGCGGCGGTCGGGGCGGGCGAAGAACCCGCCGAGCGCGGCGACCAGATCCTCGAGATCGGCGCCGGAGAGGCCTTTGTCGCCGATCACCGTGTAGCCCTCCAGCTCGACCCGGCAGAGCATCGCGGCGACGACCTCGCGCTCGGGAGCGTTCGCCGGCGCCAGCTCGAAGGCGATCGGCATCCCGTCGGCGGCGCAGAGGTAATAGAGCTTGAAGCCCCAGAAATGGCGCGAGTGGGCGGCGCAGTAGCCGTAGGCGGCATGGCCTGCGAACTCGCTGCGCTTCACCGTCTGCACCGATTGCCCGCAAGGAACCGGGGTCGCGTCGATCAGGCGCAGCCCATCGCACCACGAGGGCGAGATCCAGGCCAGATAGCCGAGCAGCCGAGCGATCTCGGGCCCGAGGGCGCGGACCCGCTTGTTGTAGCCCGACTGGCCCGGGACGTAGGGGATCAGATGGCCGAGCCGACGGCGGGCGCAGCGCAGAAAGCGCCGCTCCTTGGGGCAGTCGAGCAGGACCTGGGCGACGGCGAGGCAGATCACCTCGGCGTCTGTGATCCTCGGCTTGCGCCCGGGGCGCGAGCGATCCCTTGTGGGCAGGAAATCGTCCGCCAGCACGTAAAGTGCCGTCAGAAGGTCGTCGAGGTCGGCGAGCACGAGACCACCTCCAATGGTCGACGTTGCATAGACACGCCGGCCTTCGACGCCTTCGTTTGTGCACCTACTCAGTCGATCGTCGCCGCGGGCGATTGGGAATCAGTGATCTAGACGGGCCGGCGGGTCTGGGGCACCTAGCGCCTGCGCGGCACGTATCTCCAGTTGTACCGGGCCGGGGTCTGATCGGTGTTGCCGGCCTCGTCGGTCGCCCTGACCAGGAACCGGTGGCGCCCGGGGCGGAGGTTGCGGTAGACCTGCGGTGAGTCGCAGCTCGTTCCCCTGCGTCGGTCGAGCTTGCACTCGAAGGTCGCATCGGGGTCATTCGAGGTGAACTTGAACTTGGCCTTGGACTTGTGGGTGATGCGCCTGGGCCCGCGCGTGATCTCCGTCGACGGTGGCTCCGTGTCGTCCGGCGGCGTCGTCAGCACGCCGAGGTAGCGCATCGCGTCGCCCATCACGGCCTTGCGCGAGCGGGCGTTGGTGATGCCCTCGAATCCGAAGCCCCACGCCAGCGTGTCCTCGGTGGCGACCCCGGGCCCGGCGGCGTAGCCGAGCGAGCCCGACTGCTTCCACGACATCTGGGTGCCGGCCTCCGACCCGGGGGGCGGCGGGCCCGCGGTGAAGCCGTCGAGGTCGCCCTCGAAGGAGGTCTGGTCGGTGACCGTCCCGTCCTCGCTCACCTCGACGTCATCGAGGAAGGCGCCGAGCCCGGAGGCCGCGAAGTCCTGGACGTAGGAGATCGAGATCTCGACCTGCTGGCCCGCGTAGTCGG
>JBBSQE010000271.1:0-1917 GCA_038258095.1 Solirubrobacterales bacterium
GTATTTGACGGACGGCAAGCGAAATTCGGCGGTTAATACATTCTGTCCAGAAAAGCCCTGCTCTGCACCGCGTAGCGTTTGCAGGGATCGCGTAAAGAGTCCGGCAACCGCGAGCAACACGATTGCGCTCGACCTCGGCGTCATCGTGTGATTCTGCCTCGAAGTCCGGCCCGTTCGGCGTCGACCGGCGTCCGCGCCGGTCACCCGGACCGATCGGACGACACGCGTTCGCCGACACCCGGTCGCCCCTCGGACACCATCTACCATCGGGTCCATGATCGATCAGGAGAAGGGTGCCGCCGTCCGGGGACTCGGTTGGTCGAATCGTTCCCGAGACGATCCCGACGTCGTGCGACTCCGCGATCATCTCGCCGCCGAGAACGGACTCGCAGGTCTCGAGGTGGTCGAGGCCGGCGACGTCGACCGAGCGGTCAGGATCTTTCGACGAGACGGATTCGTCGTGGTCGCCGACGCACTCGACGCCACACAGACCGCAACGCTGCGCGATGGGTGCGACGAGGTGATCGACGGCATCGTCTCACTCGACGACGACCGTGCCGGCAACCGCGGCTCGCACCGCTACTCGTTCGGCGGCTCGAGTGCGACCCGCAGCCAGTTGCACCGACCCGAGTGGCAGATGCTGCTCGACCTCCCCACCGTCACTCCGATCGTCGAAGCGATCTTCGGCTCTCTCGACTACCTCGTACGCGCCGGCAGCGGCGACTTCTGCCTTCCCGGCGCCGTCGAGTACCAGCCGCTCCACTCCGACGTGCACGACGCACGCGACGCGGCGGGCGCGGCCCGCTCCCCGTACAGCTCGTTCCACGATCCGAGCGGTCACCTCAACATGCGCGACCTTCCCTGCCCGTACGTGTGCCTCAACTTCCTGCCGCAGGAGATGACCCGGTTGAACGGACCGACCCGGCAGATTCCGGGCTCGCAACGCTCCCGTGAACCGATTCCGACGCTCGACGAGGAACCTGAGTGGATGCGGCTCAGCACGGTGTGCCCGGCACCTGCCGGCGCGGTGCAGATCCGCGACGTGCGAGCATGGCACGGAGGGACCCCGAACCTCTCCGAGCACGCACGATCGATCCCGAACCTCGAGCTGTACGCGCCGTGGTTCCGCGAACCGCTGTCCCCCGGCATCTCCGCCGAGGCGCACAGCCGACTCAGCCCGTTCGCCCGACATCTGACCCGCTACGTGGTCGCACCGGACGGCACCGACCTCGACACCCGACTGACCCTGCGGCCCGACGCTCCCTCGATCCCCGATCCGCGCTGACGGCGACGCCCGGGCCCGGACCCGGGGTCAGGCCACCAGTCCTCGAGTCGCAGGTTCCGACGTCACCAGGCGTAGGCCTCGGGCGCCGGGCCCGGACCCGGCCAGATCTCGTCGATGGCCTCCAGCGTCACCGCGTCGAGGTGGACGTCGAGCGACGCGATGGCATCGTCGAACTGTTCGACGGTGCGAGGCCCCACGATCACCGACGTGATCCCCGGGCGCTGAGCGACCCAGGCGAGAGCGACGACCGCCGGCGGATGCCCGAGTTGCTCGCACAGGCCCTCCCACCGCTCGAGCTGAGGTCGAAGGGATTCGATGCGGGTGCTCATGGTTGCCGACGCACGTCGCGACGTGGCACCGGAGCGAAGGACCCCGCCGAGGAGTCCCCCGGCGAGCGGGCTCCAGGCCATGACCCCGACGCCGTAGTCGGCCGAGGCCGGAAGCACTTCGAGTTCGATGGTCCGCTCGGCGACGTTGTACAAGCTCTGCTCGGACACGAGCCCGAGCGTGTGTCGACGCTGCGCCGCCTCGTTCGCCTGAGCGATCGACCAGCCGGGGAAGTTGCTGGACCCCACGTAGGAGATCTTGCCCATCGAGATCAGCGTCTCCATCGCCTGCCAGATCTCGTCCCA
>JBBSQE010000272.1:0-1910 GCA_038258095.1 Solirubrobacterales bacterium
GAGGACTTCCTGGCCGGCAAGACCGAGGAGAACGAGTTCATCGGCTTCCGCCTCAAGCAGGGCGTCTACGGGCAGCGCCAGCCCGACGTCCAGATGGTCCGCGTGAAGCTCCCCTACGGTGGCGTCACCCCCGAGCAGATGGAAATGTTCGGCGACGTCGTCGAGCGCTATGCCCCGCTCGCGAAGGGCCACATCACCACCCGCCAGAACATTCAGATCCACCACGTGCCCCTGCGCCACATGGAATCGCTGATCCGCGACATCTCCGCTGTCGGCCTCTCCTCCCGGGAGGGCTGCGGCAACACGGTCCGCAACGTCACCGGCGACCCCTGGGCCGGCGTCGCCGCCGACGAGATCTTCGATCCGACCCCCCACGCGATCGCCTACATCCGCTACTTCGTCCGCCACCCGACGACGCAACTGATGCCGCGCAAGATCAAGACGTCGTTCACCGGCTCCGAGGCCGACCGGGCGATCTCGGGGATCCACGACATCGCCTTCCTCGCCCGAGAGCGCGACGGCGTCAGGGGCTTCGAGATCCGGGTCGGCGGCGGCACCTCGATCATGGCCCGCGTCGCCCCGACGCTCTACGAGTTCGTCGAGGCCGACAACGGCGACTACATCAAGGCCGCCGAGGCGGTCCTGCGGATCTTCGACCGCCAGAGCTGGCTGCGCGTCAACCGCGCTCGCGCCCGCATCAAGGTCCTGATCGACAAGATCGGGATGGACGCGTTCCGCGAGATGGTCGAGACCGAGCTCGAGGGTGACTGGGTCGTGGAGCGCGACTTCAGCATCGACCACCTGCGCTTCGACGATGACGAGGAGGCGAACGCCCCCGGCCCGCCGGCCGCCGTCGCCTCCCCCAACGGTGACTCCTCGGAGTTCCGAGCTTTCCTCGACGCGAACGTCCAGCCGCAACGCCAGGACGGCTTCTCAACGGTCGAGGTCGCGGTGTCGCGCGGCGACCTGACACCGGAGCAGTTCCGCGGCCTCGGGCAGATCATGCGCGAGTTCACCGGCGGCTACGCGCGCAGCACCGTCCAGCAGAACTTTGTCCTGCGCTGGGTCCGCGACGAGGCGGTGTACGACGTGTGGCAGCGCCTCCGCGACCTCGGCCTCGCCGATGCGGGTCCGCGCGAGATCACCGACGTCGTCTCCTGTCCCGGCACCGACAGCTGCAAGCTCGGCATCACCAGCTCCATGGGCCTCAACAAAGCCATCCGCGAGCGTCTCGCCGCGATGGAGATCACCGACCCGCTGACGAAGAAGATCCACGTGAAGATGAGCGGGTGCCCGAACGGCTGCTCACAGCACCACATCGCGAACATCGGCTTCTACGGCGCGTCGCTGAAGGTCGGCGGCCGCGCCGTCCCCGCCTACATCCCGCACATCGGCGGGAACTACGTCGGCGGCGAGATCGTCTTCGGCACGCGGTTGAAGGCGCGCATTCCGGCGAAGCGCGTCCCGGAAGCGGTCGAGCGCTGGGTCCGGATGTATGAGGCCGACCGCCGCGACGGCGAGGAGTTCAACGACTTCGCCGATCGTGTGGGCTCGCCGCGCTTCGAGGAGGAAGTGAAGGACCTGACTCTGCCCGCCGACTTCGGCCTTGAGACGATGCAGCAGTTCATCGACTGGGACCGCCACGATCCCTACCGCGTCGAGCGCGGCGAGGGCGAGTGCGCGATTTAGAGCATGAGGCGGAGCGAGCGGACGTCCATTTCTGATTCTTCGCGAGCGAGCGAAGGCGAATCCGTATGCATACGAGGATGAAGCCCCCTCCCGACACGCTCCAGGTAGCCGCGGCCCCGGCGCCGAAACCCGACCTCGACCACGAGGCGATCGCGGCCGACCTCGAGGACCGCACTGCGTCCGAGGTGATCGAGTGGGTACTCGAGACGTTCGGCGAGAGC
>JBBSQE010000273.1:0-1906 GCA_038258095.1 Solirubrobacterales bacterium
ACTCCCTCGACGCGGACGCTCGTGATCGCGGCACCACCGAGCGAGGAGAGCAGGACCCTCCGCAGGCTGTTGCCGAACGTGTAGCCGAAGCCCTTGTCTAGCGGCTCGACCGTGAACTCGCCACGGGTGTCGTCGACGGTGTCGGCGGTGATTCTGGGGATCTGGAAATCAGTCGTCATCAGTACCTCTTCGTTTCTTGTCTTTTAGAAGCGTTGTGCGCCGAAGATCTGCGGGCGCTTCGCGGGGTCGCGCCGGCGTTACTTGCTGTACAGCTCAACGATGAGCTGCTCCTGCACCGGCGCCGAGATCTCCGAGCGCTCGGGGACCCGCAGGACCTTGGCCGTCAGCGAGTCGTGGTCGGCCTGGAGCCAAGCGGGCACGGCCGACACGAGCTCCGTCGCCTGGCGAACCGTGTCGCCTGCACCGGAGTCGGTCTTGATCGAGATGACGTCCTCCGGCCGCACCAGATAGCTGGGGATGTCGACCCGGCGGCCGTTGACGTTCCAGTGGCCGTGGCGGATCAACTGGCGGGCCTGGCGCCGCGAGGCGGCGAAGCCGAGGCGGACGAGCACGTTGTCGAAACGGGACTCGAGGAGACGCAGCAGGTTCTCGCCGGTGACGCCGTCCTGGCGTGAAGCCCGGTCGTAATAGGCGCGGAACTGCTTCTCCAGGACCTGGTAGTAGCGGCGGGTCTTCTGCTTCTCGCGAAGCTGGAGCCGGTACTCGGACTGGCGCATCCGGCCGCGGCCATGCTCGCCGGGCGGATAGGAGCGACGCTCGACGCCGCACTTGTCGGTGAAGCAGCGCTCACCCTTGAGGAAGAGCTTCTGGCCCTCGCGGCGGCATTGCTTGCACTGGGGTCCCGTATCGCGAGCCACTAGAGACCACTCCTCGCGTGCGCTTCGCTCGCGCATCGACAGATATGGACGCTCGCTGCGGGCACGCTCATACACGCCTCCGCTTCTTCGGGCGGCAGCCGTTGTGGGCCTGCGGGGAGACGTCCTTGACGGTCGTGACCTCGAGGCCGGCGGCCTGGAGTGAGCGGATCGCGGTCTCGCGGCCGGAGCCGGCGCCCTTGGCGAAGACCTCGACGCGCTGGAGGCCCTGCTCCATGCCCTTCTTGGCAGCGGCGTCGGCGGTCACCTGGGCGGCGAACGGCGTCGACTTGCGCGAGCCCTTGAAGCCGGCGGACCCGGCCGACTCCCAGGCGAGGACATTGCCCTCGGGGTCGGTCAGCGTGACGATCGTGTTGTTGAAGGAAGTCTTGATGTGGGCTTGGCCGTACGGCACGTTCCTCTTGACGCGGCGACGGGTACGGCCCTTGGGCGGCTTGGTTGCCATCTACTTCGTTACCTTCCGCCGGCCGGCGATGCTCATGCGGCGCGGGCCCTTGCGGCCGCGGGCGTTGGTCTTGGTGCGCTGACCCCGGGTCGGAAGGCCGCGTCGGTGGCGCAGGCCGCGGTAGGAGCCGATCTCCATCAGACGCTTGACGTTCTGAGAGCGCTCGCGGCGGAGGTCACCCTCGACGTTGCGGTTCTCGACGGCGTCACGGAGGCGGATGATCTCGTCCTCGGTGAGGTCCTTGACCACGGTGTTCGGGTCGACCTTGGCCTCCTTGAGGATCTCCCGGGAGGTCGACTGGCCGATGCCGAAGATGTAGGTGAGCCCGATCTCGGCCCGCTTGTTGACGGGGATGTTGATGCCTGCGATGCGAGCAAACAGCTAGCCCTCCCTCTGATAGTGCAGGGGGTTCTTGCAGATCTCAAAGACCGCGCCGTTGCGGCGGATGATCTTGCACTTTTCGCACATCGGCTTGACGGAAGCTCTGACCTTCATTGCTCCGGATCTCGTATCGAATACAGGATGCCCCAGCCGTCCAGGAGTTGACGTGCAGGGGTGCAAACCG
>JBBSQE010000274.1:0-1830 GCA_038258095.1 Solirubrobacterales bacterium
CACGAGCGCCCGCTGGCGGGCGAGCTCGGCCTCGATGCCGCGCTCGAGGAAGCGGAAGCTGTTCATGTTCTTCAGCTCGGCCTTCGTGCCGAGCGCCTGAGACCCGGCCGGGCGGACGGAGACGTTGGCGTCGATCCGCAGGCTCCCCTCCTCCATGTTCACGTTCGAGACCCCGAGTTGTTGAACCGTCGTGCGCAGGAGCTGCGCCCAGGAACGGGCCTGCTCGGCGCTGCGGATGTCGGGCATCGTGACGATCTCGACCAGCGGCGTCCCGGCGCGGTTGAAGTCGACGAGGGTGTGTCCCGAGCCGTGGATCCGCCCTGAGCCGCCCACGTGGATGTTCTTCGCCGCGTCCTCCTCCAGGTGCGCACGCTCGATCCTGACGCCGCCGAGGCGCCCCGGGCCCGCGATCGGAAAGTCGTACTGGCTGATCTGGTAGGCCTTCGGATTATCGGGATAGAAGTAGTTCTTGCGGTGGAAGATCGAGCGCGGCGCAACCTCGCAACCGAATGCGGCCGCGATCAGGAGCGCCGAGCGGACAGCCTGCTCGTTGACCACCGGCAGGACTCCCGGGTGCGCCAGGCAGACCGGGCAGGTGTGGACGTTCGGCTCGTCGCCGAAGGACAGCTCGCAGCCGCAGAACATCTTCGTGCGGGTCGCGAGCTGGACGTGGATCTCCAGCCCGATGACGGCCTCGAGGTCGGCCATCAGACTCCCTCCGGGCGAACGTCGAAGCCGATCGCGCCCTCCAGCGCGTGGGCGGCATCGAGCATGTCGTTCTCGCGAAAGGCCGGCGCGGCGATCTGAAAGCCGACGGGCAGGTCGGGGCCGCCACCGTCGGGCTTGGCCAGGCCGGCGGGGATCGAGATTGCCGGGATCCCCGCCAGGGACATCGGGACCGTGAAGTAGTCGTTCAGGTACATCGCCAGGGGGTCGGCGGTCTTGGCGCCGAGCTCGAAGGCGACCGACGGCGAAGTCGGAGTCACGATGAAATCGCACTCCTCGTAGGCGGCGGTGAAGTCGTCGGCGATCTTCGTGCGCACCTTCTGCGCCTGCTGGTAGTAGGCGTCATAGAAGCCGGATGCGAGCGAGTACGTGCCGAGCATGATCCGCCGCTTGACCTCGGTGCCGAACCCCCTGCTGCGGGTCTGCTCGTACATGTCCCCGAGGTTGTCCGAGGGCTCGCGCAGCCCGTAGCGGACGCCGTCGTAGCGGGCCAGGTTCGTCGATGCCTCGGCCGGCGCAAGAACGTAGTAGGCCGAGATGCCGTGGTCCGCGTGGGGCAGCGACGTTTCTGTGAGCTCTCCGCCGAGCGCCTCGATGTGCGCGAGTGTCTGCTCGAAGACCGCCCGGACGCCGGTCTCCGCCTCCTCCATCCGCAACCCGCTGGGGACGGCGAAGTGGAGCCCGCTCAGGTCCTCCCGGTCCGGCAACCTCACGCCGTCCTCGATGCCGACCGAGGTCGAGTCGCAGGCGTCCCTGCCCTGGGTCAGGGAGAGCAGCAACGCCGCGTCGGACACATCCCGGGTCAGCGGGCCGCACTGGTCGAGCGACGAGGCGAAGGCGATCATTCCGTAGCGGGACACGGCGCCGTAGGTCGGCTTGAGCCCGACGAGGCCACAGAGCGATGCCGGCTGGCGAATCGAGCCGCCCGTGTCGGTGCCGAGGGCCCACGGTGCGAGGCCGCCAGCCACCGCCGCGGCCGAACCGCCGGAGGAGCCGCCCGGAACCCGGTCGTGGGCCCAGGGGTTGAGCACGGGCCCGTAGGCCGAGTTCTCGTTCGAGGAGCCCATCGCGAACTCGTCCATGTTGGTCTTGCCGAGGATCGGG
>JBBSQE010000275.1:0-1717 GCA_038258095.1 Solirubrobacterales bacterium
ACGAAGTGGGGAAACGGCCTCGGGTCCGGTGGCATCGCGGAGGCACCCTACTCACAAGGGCCCCTCAGCCGTCGCCGATGACCTCACGCAGATCGGCGGCGGCGCGCTCCGGGGGGTAGACGTTGATGTCGACCCCGGTCCCGAGCTCGAACCCCGCCTTCGTCGTCAGCCGCGGCGTGATGTCGACGTGCCAGTGAAAGTGGACCGCGCCGTGCGGCGCGGTCCGGACCCAGAGGTTCAGGTCGGGGGAGGCGCCGAACAGGTCGGCGAGCGCCTTCAGCGCCCTCTGGATCATCCGCCCTCCGCCGCGAGCCTCCCCGAAATCCGCCTCGGGTGTGCGCGGCACGACCCGCATCTCGAACGGTGACCGCGACGCCCAGGGACAGATCAGCGCCGCTTCGTCGTCGATCGCCGCCAGCCGGTCGCGCCGGCGCACCTCGTCGACCAGCACGTCACTCAGGAGGCTGCCCCCCGCTGTGCGCTCCCGGTAGGAATTGGAGCGCTCTCGCTCCCGAGCGACGCTCGCCGGCACGAACGGCAGCGCGTACAGCTGCGCGTGGGTGTGCTCGAGGGTCGCGCCCGCGCTGAGCCCCTCGTTGACGATGAGCTGCGTGTAGGCGGCGTCCGAGTGCGCGCGCATCCGCTCTCGCCAGGCGGCGACGGCCGCGGCGAACTGCTCGTCGGGTAGATCGGCGAGTCGCGTCGCGTGCTTCGGGGAGTTGATGACGACCTCGTGTGCCCCGACCGCGGGCCGTGAAACGAACAGGTCCGCCTCGCCGACCCGGCGCGACGCCGCCAGAGGATCTCCGGCGCTCGTGAAGGCTCCGGTGTCACCGCCCCCGTCGGCGAGCCCAGGACCCGCTGCGTCAGCCGCGGCGAGCGCCGGGTAGAGGTTCGGCACGACCCTCGTCGTCCAGCCCGGCTCGTCGGCTTCGCCCTCGGCCCGCTGCGCCCTCACCTCGGGCGGCGTCATCGCCTCATGGCTCTCGCAGAACGGGCAGTCTTCGGAGTCGGGCGCCGGCCGCTCGGGCATCGAGAAGGCCTCAGGGCGCTCGGCTCTCTCGGGCGCCAGCAGCGCCCGCAGGCCGGAAACCTGGTCTATGCGTATCTCCGGCGCGCTCACGGGCCGAACACCCGTTTCGTGCCGCCGTACCGATTGCGACCCGAGGTCGGCGCCTTCCGTGCTTGCGGCGCTCCGGCCGGCGGGCCGGGTCAGGACGGTGGGCGGCGGGAGCTCGGGAGGTCCTTCTCCAGCTCGTCGAGCGTCGGCTTCGTGTCCGGCAGCAGCGGTTCCTCGGGGGCGGGCGTCTTCGGACGCGAGGGGCGCGGCTTGTCGCCGTCGGGCTTCTTGAACGCGTCGAACATATCGAGCGGGATCGGGAAGACGATCGTCGTGTTCTGATTCACGCCCATCTCGAGCAGCGTCTGCAGATAGCGGAGCTGGAGGGTCGCCGGATTGACGCTGATGATGTCGGCGGCGTCGGCGAGCTTCTGGGCGGCCTGAAACTCTCCCTCGGAGTTGATGATCTTGGCGCGGCGTTCACGCTCGGCCTCGGCCTGGCGGGCCATGACGCGTTGCATGTTCTCCGGGATCTCGACGTCCTTGATCTCGACCGTCGACACCTTCACGCCCCAGGGCTCGGTCTGCTCGTCGATGACCTTCTGGAGGTCTTCGTTCAGGCGCTCGCGCTCGGAGAGGAGCTGATCGAGCTCGGCC
>JBBSQE010000276.1:0-1560 GCA_038258095.1 Solirubrobacterales bacterium
GTGAAGATGTCGACGTCCGCGTGGCGGAAGCCGTAGATCGACTGGAACTCGTCGCCGACGCAGAAGAGCTTGGTCTGCAGGCCCCGCAGCGCCTCGATCAGGCTCAGCTGCAGCGCGTTCGTGTCCTGGAACTCGTCGACGAGCAGGTGCGTGAAACGCTCCCGGTAGGCGATGCCGATCTCGGTGTCGCGGGCGAGCAGGTCGACCGCCCCTCGTTGGAGATCCTCGAAGTCGAGGCCGGACCGCTCGGTCTTCGCCTCCGCGAACCTCTCGGCGAAGGCACGAAGCAGGGCGTCGAGCGCCCCGTAGGCGGCCAGGCCCTCGCCGGGTTCCGTGGCGACGGCGACGGCGGCGCGGATCGCGTCCTGGCAGGCCTTGACCTCGGGCACCTTCGTCGAGCCCCGGAGCTCGACATTCTCGAGCTCCGGCACCGTCGGCGTGTGGTCGCGCCGGGCTGCCGCGAGCTCCCGCGCCAGGGCGATCCCGTCCTTCTGCTTGGTGCTTCCCTTACCGGCCTCGGCCATCGCGTCGGCAGCGGATTCGATGGCGGCCAGGGCTTCGTCGAGATCGCGCCGATACACCGGCGGCAGCTCCGGCGGATCGCCGCGGCTGACCAGCTCCTCGTGAGCCCCGAGCACGATCTGGCGGGCGCGCGGCACGGTCAGGAGCGCGATCAGCCGCTCACCCTCACCGCCGGCAGCATCGGCGAAGTCCTCGAGAGCCTGATCGAAGGCGGCCCAGCCGACCCGGCGCGCCTCGGCGGCATCGAGCACCCGGAAGCGCGGGTCGAGCCCCGCCGACACCGGGTGGGAGGCGAGCAGGCGGCGGCAGAAGCCGTGGATCGTCGTGATCGGCGCGGCGCCGAGCGCGCGGACCGTGTCGGAGAGGCGGACCTTCTCCTCACCCTCAGTTTCCTTGGCGCGGCGCTCCAGCTCCGCGCGGATGCGGTGGCGGAGCTCGGCGGCGGCCTTCTCGGTGAAGGTGAAGGCGAGGATCTGCTCCGGGCTGACCCCATCGTCGGCGACCGCGTCGCAGTAGCGCTCCACGAGGACTCCGGTCTTCCCGGTGCCGGCACCCGCCTCGAGGAAAACGTCCTTGTTGCGCGTCTGGGCGGCGCGGGCCTGCTCGGCCGTCGGCTTGCGTGCCGGGGCGCTCATTCGCTCGCCCCCTCACGGACGGCCTCGTCGCTCGACTCGGCCCGGCGGTCCAGGCGGCAGATCGGCGCGAAGGTGCAGAAGGGCGGGCACTTGCCCTCCAGCGGATCCCGCGTGATGTCCCCGGCCCGCATCCGCTTGACGATCGATCCCGCGAGCACCTCGGCCTCGGCGAGCCGTTCGTCGAACTCCTCGTCGCCGACCCAGTCGGGGTTGGCCAGCTCCAGGTCGTCGAGCGTGTCGTCGCGTTCAGAGCGGCGGCCCAGCCCGCGTGGCACGGCCTTCTGGCCCTTGCCGAGCGGGTGGTAGAGGCCGGCGACCGGCTCGCGGCCCCAGAGCCGCTCCACCGCCCGCATATAGAGGGCGAGCTGGACCTTGCGGTCGCGGTTGAACCGCCGCTGGGAGA
>JBBSQE010000277.1:0-1534 GCA_038258095.1 Solirubrobacterales bacterium
CGGAGCGGTAGCGGGCCGCGAGGAAGTCCTTGGCGGTCTGCTTGATCGCCTGCTGCTCGTCGGTCAGGTCGAAGTACATGCCTACCTCAGCCTTGGCATCCCGAGCACCCGCTCAGCGATGATGTTGCGAAGGATGTCGGTTGTGCCGCCCTCGATCGAGTTGGCACGCGAGCGCAGGAACCCGTACTGCCAGCGGCCGCCGGCGATGGCGTGCTCGGCACCACGGTCAAGCGGCGCGTAGGGCCCCTCGATCTCGAGCGCGAGCTCGGTGATCCCCTGGTTGATGTCGGCCCACTGCCACTTCCCGAGCGAACCCTCGGGGCCAGGGGTGCCGGTCTCCATCGTCTTGGTCAGGCCGCGATAGGCGTTCAGGCGCATCGTCTCGGCCTCGATGTAGAGCTGGGCGATCTTCTGGCGGACGATGGGGTCGTCCGCCGCGGTCTTGCCGTTCAGGCGAGTTTCCTTGGCGAGCTCGGAGAGGCGGTTGAGGCTGTTGTGGATCTGCGCGATGGCGCCGAACGCCAACCCGGAGCGCTCGTTCATGAGCGTGGTCAGGGCCACCGTCCAGCCGTTGCCGACGCCGCCGACGATGTTCTTCTCCGGGATGCGCGCCTCCTCGATGAAGAGCTCGTTGAACTCCCCCTCGCCGGTGATCTGGACAAGGGGGCGGACCTGGACGGCCTCCTGCTCCATGTCCATCAGAAAGTAGGTGAGCCCCTTGTGCTTCGGCGCGTCGGGGTCGGTGCGGGCGACGAGCATGCACCACTTCGAGAACTGCGCGAGCGTCGTCCAGACCTTCTGGCCGGTGACGACCCACTCGTCTCCATCCTTGACGGCCCGGGTCTTCAGGGAGGCCAGGTCCGAGCCCGACTCCGGCTCGGAGAAACCCTGACACCAGATCTCCTCGCCGGAGAGGATCGGCCTCAGGTAGCGCTGCTTCTGCTCCTCGGTGCCATGGGCGATGACGACAGGGCCGCCCATCGCCAGACCGAGGATGTTGGCCGGACTCGGCGCCTCGGCACGAGCCATCTCTTGGCTGAAGACCGCCTGCTCGATCAGCGTGGCGCCGCGGCCGCCGTACTCCTTCGGCCATGAGATCCCGGCCCAGCCGGCCTCGAACATCTTCAGCTGCCACTCACGCCGAAAGGCGATGACCTCGTCGAGCTCCTCCGGCTCGGGGCCCGGATGGTTCGCCTCGAGCCAGGTGCGAACCTCGTCGCGCAGCTCCTCCTCGGACGGGGAACGGGTCAGGTCCATCGAGCGCGGAGCCTATCGGTATGACTGGCTGAGCGGCCAAGAGCGACCGTGCACGATGCATTTGCGCACCTTCGTCCCCCAGAGCAAAACGAAGGCGCGAAAAACCATCTATGTGATGAAGAATCGTGCTCTCGTTCCGCGACGGGAAACGGGAACACGAAAATACATCCTCGGAGCCGCTGGGTCGTGCCGCCGCGTCCGATCGGAGTCAGACCCGCTCGATGATCGTTCCGGTGCCGATCCCGCCGCCGCAGCACATCGTGACGAGGCCGGTCTC
>JBBSQE010000278.1:0-1534 GCA_038258095.1 Solirubrobacterales bacterium
CTCGGGCGGGTCTGTGACTACGGCACGGTCACGGTGGACGAGCTGATGGTGGTCGAGACCTACTCCCACGTCCTCCACATCGTCAGCCGCGTCAGCGGCAGGTTGCGGGAGGGGCTGGGTGCGATGGACGTGCTGCGCTCGGCGCTGCCCGCCGGCACGCTGTCGGGTGCTCCGAAGGTCCGCGCGATGCAGATCATCGACGAGGTCGAGAAGGTCAAGCGCTGCTCCTATGGAGGGGCGATCGGCTACCTGTCCTGGAATGGGGATCTCGACACGGCGATCCACATCCGCACGGTGGTCGCCAAGGACGGGCAGTTCCACGTCCAGGCCGGCGGCGGCACGGTCGCGGACGCCGTCCCAGCCTACGAGTACAACGAGTCCGTCAACAAGGCGAAGGCGGTCGTGCGCGCCGTCGAGATCGCCTGCGAGGAGGCGGAGTGGCTGTGAGGACGGAGCGAGTGAGCGTCTATGTCTGACTCATCGCGATCGAGCGAAGTCCGAATCAGTTGTGTGGGGAGTGGGCGAGCGCGCGGATGAAAGTTCTCGTGATCGACAACTACGACTCGTTCACCTACAACCTCGTCCAGTACCTGGGCGAGCTCGGGGCTGAGATCGAGGTGGTCCGAAACGACGTCGAGACACTCGACGCACTGAGGGCCCATGAGCCCGATCGGCTGGTCGTGTCGCCAGGCCCATGCACCCCGGCTGAAGCCGGAGTTTCGGGTGAGGCAGCGCGAGCCTTCGCCGAGGCCGGGATCCCGGTGCTCGGCGTGTGCCTCGGCCACCAGGCGCTCGTCGAGGCGTTCGGCGGAACGGTCATCCAGGGAGAGCCGATCCACGGCAAGCACGCCGAGATCGACCATGACGGCAGGACGATCTTCGACGGTCTGCCGACACCTCTCGTGGCCGGCCGCTACCACTCGCTGATCGTCGATCCCGACCTTCCCGACGTGTTCGAGGTGAGCGCCCGTTACGGGGACGTCGTGATGGCGGTTCGCCACCGCGAGCTGCCGGCCGAGGGCGTGCAGTTTCATCCCGAGTCGGTTCTGACGCCACAGGGCAAGCTGTTGCTCGCGAACTTTCTGGGGGAGACCTGATGGACGAGCCGAACGAGATCCTCACTCGCGCCATCGACGCGCTCTGCCGCGGCGACCACCTGACGGCCGATCACTCGTCGACCGTGCTCGCCGAGGTGATGGAGGGGCGCTCGGGACAGGTGCAGACCGCGGCGTTCCTGATCGCCCTGCGGGCGAAGGGCGAGACCGTCCCCGAGCTGGTCGGGCTCGCCCGGACGATGCGGGCCCTGGCGGTCCCCGTCTCCACGTCTCGCCACGACCTCGTCGATACGGCGGGAACCGGGGGAGGGCCCTCGACCTTCAACGTCTCCACAGCGGCGGCGCTCGTCGCCGCTGCCGCCGGTTGCGCGGTCGCAAAGCACGGAAACCGATCGGCGACGAGCCGCTGCGGCTCGGCGGACCTGCTCGAGGCCCTCGGCGTCAACATCGAACTCTCGCCGGAGGCCGTCGGGAAGTGC